>JBBSQN010000030.1:0-40457 GCA_038257875.1 Mycobacteriales bacterium | reverse complement strand
TACGCGACAGCAGATGCTCCAGCCTGCCCAGCTTCGCGGCCAACGTCTCGTTGGCCTCCATCAACTCCCCGAGCTGCCCGGCCTGCGCGCTGATCCGGCGATCCGCCGCGGCGAGCTGCCCGGCCTGCACGCTGATCTGCCCGGCCTGACGACGCACGACCGCGATCAGCTCCTCGCGCGACATCTCCTCCGGCTCGGACACCCGAAGATCCCACCACACCAGACGATCACCGGTGCGACCGACACCCCCACAACATCAACCGCCACCCCGACCACCACACCACCGACCACCGCCACCGAGCGCCAGCCCACCTCACCGAGCGCTCAACCGCAGGTCACACGACGTACTGAATGTTTACCCGTGGGGTGCTACGACCGCAGGCTGAGGTGCCGTGCGCCATGAGGAGCCGGGTTCGGTGCAAAAGCTCACCGCCGGCTGGTGGTAGGAGGTGCGCTTCCCAGATGCACGGTGTGCGCGGTGAGTAGGAACACGTCGTCGCGGTCGCCTACATGGTGCTCGCCATCGGGATCCAGCAGCGCGTCCACTGTGCGCAGGTCGTCCGCGGAGAGCCACGCTGCGGCCACCTCGCGGACACCGGACAGCCACTGCAGCACCGCGTCGCGCACCGGTCCGGTCGGCGGTGGGGGATGGTCGACGAGGTAGCTGACGGACTCGACGTGGACCAGACCCGCGCGGGTCAGGGCCCGGTTCCACCCGTAGGGCATCGGCACCGCAGCGTCGATCCCGGTGCGCAGCGCGCGGAACCACTCGCCGCGGGCCGCCGAAAGCCGCCCCTGCAGGCCCGGCTCGCCCACCCCCAGGTCCCACGGCAGGCACAGCTGCTCCAGCCCACCCTCGACGAGGGCGAGCCGGCCGCCGGGCTCGACCAGCGCGGTGAGTCGGTCGACGCCGCGTTGCTCATCGGGAAGGTGGTGCACGACGAACGAGGCCAGCACCAGGTCCGCCCGCGGTACCAGGTCGAGTAGCTCGTCGTTGCCCGCGTCGGCCAGCACACTGCGGACCTCGACGCGCGTTCCGGCCGATGCCCGTACCCGGGCATCGGCCGCGTCGAGCAGTTCGGGGGTGGTGTCGACCAGAACGATCGTGGCGCCTGCCGGCATCGCCTCGGCGAACAGGGCGGCGATGCCGCCGGTGCCGGACCCCACGTCCAGTACGGTCCGGGTGCCGGGGTCGAGCAGCCGCGGCACGATCCCGCGCCACGCGTCTTCGACGATCTCGTCACTGCGCCGCAGCCGATCCAGCCAGGAGTGCCAGTCGACCCCACCGTGCCCGTGTCCGCTCATCGCGGCACGGCTGTGCTGTACCCGAGCCGGGCTGGTGGGTGCTTGTAGGTCACGGCCCCGGTGTCCCAGAACCGGCGCATCTGCACTAACTGCTCCACACCGTTGCGAGGGATTCTCACCCTTCGGATCAGACCATATAAGGTCGTGGTCCGCGAACAACGGGGCACCTCGGGTGTGGTCTGGCCGAGCCACAAGAGACGGAACGAGCCATCGCCCCACACCCCGGCCCGGCCGACGTCGGTCCTGTGTCGCATGCGTCGCTCCTGGCCCGCGGTGCCGTGCGATCAGCGGCTGATCGCGGAACGCGAGGCAGGCGGGAGGTGCCAGCTGCGGGCGGCCTGTTGGGCTCGCCACATGGCGGCGTAGCGACCTCCGGCGGCGAGCAGCTCAGGGTGCGTCCCGCGTTTGGCGATCGCGCCTTCGTCCAGGACGCAGATCTGGTCGGCCGCGACGATCGTGGAGAGTCGGTGGGCGACGACGACGGTGTGGGTGGCGCAGAGTCGGTCGAGCGCCTGTTGCAGGGCGAGCTCGCTGGCGGTGTCCAGCGCGGCGGTGGGTTCGTCGAGCAGGACGATCGGTGCGTCCTTCAGGATGGTCCGCGCGATCGAGATGCGCTGTCGCTCCCCGCCGGGGAGCCGCCCGCCGATCTCGCCGACCCGGGTGCGGTAGTCCTCGGGGAACGAGGTGACGAAGTCGTGGCAAGCCGCAACCCGGGCTGCCGTCTCGACCTCGTCGTCGTTCGCCGAGGGACGGCCGATCCGGATGTTGGCCGCGATCGTGTCGTCGAACAGGAACACGTCCTGGAACACCGCGGTCAGCCGCGAGGCAGCTCCGCAGGGTCGACGTCGCGCACGTCGACGCCGCCGATGCGCACCGCGCCGGCCTGCGGGTCGGCGTAACGCGTCAACAGGAGCGTGATGATGGTCTTGCCCGTGGCCATCGCGCCGAGCCCGACGCGGGCGAGATGGTCGGTCAGCGGACTGCGCAGCAGCACCTCCAGCTCGAACGCGGCGATGTGCGACACGCTGATCGACGCGGACCGCAGCCAGAACTGCCCGAGGCCGCCGGCCAGCGTCAGCCCGCACAGGATCGCAACCGTGGCGACGTCGGAAGCTGGACCGAGCAGGACGGACACGACCGCCGCGGCGGCCAGGGCCAGCGACCCGACCAGCCGCCACCGGACGGGTGCGAGCAGCTCGCGCAGCGTTGCGGTCCGGCTCACGGCCGCAGGATCGGTTCGATCGGGACACCGACCGAACGGTCGTAGGCCAGCAGCGGGGTGTCTCCGTCGGGGATCAGCCGGGCGTGTACCCCGAACACGTCGTGCAGCAGGGCCGGGGTCACGACCTGCTGTGGTGGTCCGTCAGCGGCGATCCCACCACGGTCCACGACGACCAGCCGGTGGGCGTAACGGGCGGCCTGGGTCAGGTCGTGGAGCACGATGACCACGGTCAGACCGCGCCGGGCGTGCACCCGGGTGACGAGCTCGAGCATCTCCAGCTGGTGGCGCACGTCCAGGTGGGTGGTGGGTTCGTCGAGCAGCAGGATCGGGGTCTGCTGGGCCAGGGCGAGCGCGAGGCGGACCCGCTGGCGTTCCCCTCCGGAGAGGGTGTCGACTTCGCGGTCGGCGTACTCCAGCACCCCGACCTCGGACATGGCGTCGCGGCACAGGTCGTCCTCGCCGCCGCGGAGCATGCCGATCGGGCCGCGATGCGGATAGCGGCCCTGCCGGACCAGCTGACGGACGGTCAGACCCGGTACCGCGGGAGCGTGCTGGTGCAGCACCGCTAGCCGCCGCGCGATCTCGCGCGGCCGGTAGCCGGTGACGTCACGACCGTGCAGCAGCACTCGCCCGTCGCCGGGAGTCAGCGAGCCGGCCGCGACCCGCAGCAACGTCGACTTGCCACACCCGTTCACCCCGGCCAGCACGACCAGCTCGCCGGTGCGGATGCGCAGGTCGATCCCGGCCAGCACGGGACGGTCCCCGAATCCGACCGAGACCTGCTCGAACGCCAGGGCGACGTCGTCGCCGCCGCGCCCGATGGGACCGGACCGTCGGCGGGACAGTGCCGCGAAACGTTGCCGCGGCGGGGTGCTGACGAGCCGGCCCGTCTCGGCGGCGAGGTGGGTCCGGCTGGCGAGTGCGATGAGCATGAGTCCTCCCGCGAACGCGGTGACCGCGCCGACCGGCATGGCGAACCCGTCAGCCAGGCCCAGGGCGGGACCGAACCGGGTGAGGCCCTGGGCCAGGGCGTCGGCCGCCGCGAGGGTAGCCGCGCCGCCGAGCACAGCGGCCGGGACGGTGCGGCGCAGGTCGGCACCGGCGAGCACCCAGGCGAGGTGGGGCACGAGCAGCCCGACGAACGCGACAGCCCCCACGACCGCGACGGCCCCCGAGCCGAGTGCGACCGCCACCCCGACCAGCAGCAGCCGAACCCGGGGTGGGCGCAGCCCGAGCGCGGACGCCGGTCCGTCACCGGTGAGCAGGACGGTGGTCATCCCCGCCAGGGACCACGCGACGGCGATCCACAGCAACGCCCACGGCCACAGCAGCGCCCAGTGCGGCCAGACCCGGCCGTTGAGCGATCCGATCAGCCAGCGCAGCGCACCGCCGAGGCTGTTCGGGTCCACGGTGATGAGCAGTGCGGTCGCGCCGCTCAGCGCCGCCGCGACCACCACGCCGAGCACGGCCAGCTCCGCGGGCTGGGCCCGGTTCCCGCCGGCCACGAGCCAGAGCAGCGCAGCCGCGCTCACCCCACCCAGCGCCGCCGCCGCGAGCAGGCCAGCCGGGGCCGCACCGGCCACCACGCCGAACGACAGCGCGGCCACCGCCCCGAGGACCGCCCCCGAGGACACCCCGACGATCTCCGGTGCGGCGAGCGGGTTGCACAGCGCCACCTGCAACAACAGCCCGGACACTCCGAGGCAGGCGCCCGCGACCAGCGCCACCAGGACCCGCGGCAGCCGCACCCCGAACACGATGGTGCCGGTGACCGGATCTGCGGTGCCGGAGAGCAACGTCGACAGGGTCGCGCCGGGGCCGATCTGGGTACCGAGGCTCACCTGGAGTCCGGCCGCCACGAGTACCGCCATGGCGAGCACGCCGAGCCGTAAACCATACCGGATCCGCCCGGTCACCGGACGAACCCCTGCCGACGGGCGAGCGCGAGCCCCCCGGCCACCCCGGCGAGGGCGGTCCACGCGCCGAGCGGGGTCTCGATCGGGGCCAGCGCGAGCCGGGCGAGCAGGTCGGCCACCAGAACGACCAGTGCCCCGCAGAGCGCGCTGAGCGGCAGCCAGCCCAGCGCGTCGTCATCGGGCCGGATCCGCCGCGCGATGTGCGGAGCGAGCAGACCGACCCACGCCACCGGGCCGACGAGCGCGACCACCGGCCCGACCAGGACCACCGCGATGGCCAGCGCGGCACCACGGGCCCGCTCGACCCGCACCCCCAGCGCGCCCGCCGCCTCGTCGCCGAGCCGCAGCACCGCGAGCACCGGTGCCGCGAGCACCGCGGCGGGCACCGACAGCGCCAGCCACGGCGCCGCGGCGAGCACGTCGTCGACCATCACCCCGGACAGGCTCCCGAGCAGGAACCGGAACAGCACCTGCGCCTGGAGCTGGCCGCCCAGCGCGAACACCGCGAAGAACGCGGCTTGCAGGGCCGCGGACACGGCGGCCCCGATCAGCAGCACCGCGGCCGGGCTCCGGGCCCGACGCGCCGCGACCAGCACCAGCAGACCCCCGCCCAGCGCCCCCAGCAACGCGACGGCCGGCAGGACACCGAAGCCCACGGGCACCTGCGCAACCACCACCAGCCCCACGGCCAGCACCGCGCCCGACGAGACCCCGACCAGGTCCGGCGCGGCCAGCGGGTTGCGCAGTGCCTCCTGCAGCACCAGACCCGCGATCCCGAGTGACACACCGGCGATCACACCGAGGACGACCCTGGGGATCCGTAGCTCCCGCAGCACCAGCGCAGTCACCTCGTCGGGGCCGGACAACGCTGCCGGCAGACGCAACGGCGCGATCGTCGGAGAACCCAGCGAGAGCCCCGCCACAACGGCCGCGGCCATGAGCGCCAGCAGGATCACCCACACGCCGAGCCGCCCCCGGAGAGGGTTCGTTGCCGCGGTGGTCACCGGTCCGCAGCGGCCAGTTCGAGGGCTTGCTCCGCGACTGCTCCCAGTGACCGGGTGCCCCGGCCGTTGCCCCACAGACCGGTGTCGACCTCGTGCACGGCCCCGTTCCGCACGACCGCCAGCTGCCCCCACAGCGGGTTGGCGGCCAGGACCTCCGACAGCGGCGGCCCGTCGGGGTCGGCGTTGTTGTAGGTGAGCACGAACAGGATCTCCGGGTCGATCCGGACCATCTCTTCGAGGCTGTACGGCGACCCACCCAGGGGCCCGTTCCGCACCTCCCACGGGTAGGTGAACAGCCGACCCATCAGATCGCCGAGGTAGTCGCCAGCGATCACCTCGAACTCGCCGTCCAACCCCAGCAGGGTGCCGGCGACGAGGTCCTTGCTCGCTGCCTGCTCGGCCTGTGCGAGCCGGTCCCGGAACCGTTCCTCGCTCGCGTCGGCCTGCTCGGTGCGCCCGGTCAGCGTTCCCATGTCGCGCAGGTAGGCAGCGAGTCGTCGATCGAGTCCGAGTCGATGATCCACAGCGGGGCGACGCCCTCGAGCGCCGGTGCTAGCCCGTCATGCTGCTGGAACAGCCCGATCACCAGGTCGGGCTGGAAGCCGATGATCCCCTCGACGTCCGGGGCGAGGAACCCACCCGGCACCCGCGGCACGTCGTCGCCCTCCGCGCCGAGGAACACCGGATGGGAGATCAGATCCCCGGTCACCGCGACCGGACGCATGCCGAGCTCGAGCAGCATGTCCTCGCAGAGCGAGACCAAGCAGACCACGCGCTCGGGCGGCCCGTCCACCGAGACGGTCCGCCCGTGAACATCGGTGATCGTCACAGGCTGCTCCGCCGCGGCGGGACTCGGGTCTACCGAGCTCGAGTCCCCACATCCGGCGAGGAACGATCCCACGACCACGAGGCCAGCCACTCTCCGTCGCAGAATCGACCCTGTACGCACAGGAACCCTCCTCCGTTGGGTGGTGCAGGCACAGAATCGACTACGTACAGTCTCACATGCAAGAGCAATGCATTACCAAGATGCTGGCCGTAAGGAAGAAGCATGAGCCGCGACCCGGGGCAGGAGGATCAGGGGCCGTGGAGGCACCGCCCGTTCCAGCTGCTGTGGGTCGGTCAGACGACCGCCATCGCCGGTGCCCAGATCCGGCTCGTGGTGCTGCCGGTACTCATGTTCCAGCTCACCGACTCGGCCGCGCAGACCTCCCTGCTGCTTGCCGTTGAAGCAGCGCCGTACCTGCTGATGGGCTTGCCGGCGGGCGCGATCGCCGATCGCGCGAACCGGCGAGCGATCATGGTCGCGGGCGATCTTTCCAGCGCGGTCACGATGGCCAGCATCCCCGCCGCGGCCGCCCTGGGCGTGCTGACCCCGGCCCATCTCTACGTCGCCGGCGCGGTGGCCGGCACCGCGTTCGTCTGGCACGACTCGGCACTGTTCGGTGCATTGCCCGCCATCGTCGGGCGCGGGCGAGTGACGAGCGCCTACGGGATCCTGATCTCCACGAGCCAGGTCTTGCAGGTCGGCGCGACGGCCGTCGCCGGTGGGCTCATCGCGACCATCGGTGCACAGAACGCGCTGTGGGTGGACGCGGCCGGGTATGCCGTGGCGGCTGTGATGATCACGCTCATACCCGGCCGGTTCAGCCGGGCACATCCCGCCGCCGCGGCGCCGCCGCGGCTGGTCGCCGACATCCGGGAGGGGTTGCGTTACGTACGCCGCCATCCAGTGATCTGGCCGCTGACCGCGGCCGGCTTCGGATCAGCCCTGTCCGGTGGCGCGCTGCTCGGGCTGGTCGTCGTCTACGGCGTACAGCAACTGGGCCTCGCCGACGACGATGCCCGCCTCGGCTGGCTGTTCACCGCGCTCGCCATCGGCGAGCTGGTCGCCGGATTCACCCTCCCGGCCCTGTCCCGCCGGGTGAACCCGCCCCGGATCAGCCTGGTCACACTCGCCGCGCAGGGTGTGCTGCTGGTCGGCATCGCCCTCGTCGCCAGCCTGCCGCTCGCGCTGGTTCTCTTCGCGGCGTGGGGCCTCGCCTCCATACTGACCATCGCCAACGGGATCACGCTGCGCCAGCAGCTCACGCCCGATCGGTTGCAGGGCCGGGTCAACGTCACCGCCCGGATGATCGCCTGGGGTGGCCAGCCCGTCGGCGCCGCCATCGGTGGGCTGCTCGCCGAACGGTTCGGCGTGCAGGCCGCGCTGCTCCTCATGACTGTGTGGGTGGCGACCAGCGCGGCCTACACCTGGTCGTCACCGCTGCGCCGCACGGACGCGGCCGCCGTGGCTCGTATGCGCGCCGACGCCGAACCAGCATGAGCCGCAGGACGTGCGGCCACCCTGCCGACGCGGCGCACCGACGCCTCGGGCATCGACGCCGGTGCCGGGTCACCCGAAGCCGGCGAGCGTGTCCGCCATATCGTCAAGTTTCTCGATCGGTTGCGTCCCGCCGATGATGGTCTGCCCGTCGACGGGGACGATGTGGCCCTCGCGCAGCGCGGTCAGCCTGCCCGCGCCGGGTAGTTCCCGAACCCGCTGCACACCGACATCGGGAATGCCGCCGTGCTCGGAGGCGACAATGAGCACGTCAGGGTCCCTGGCCAGGAGCTCCTCGACGCTCAGCTCGATGTAGCGCTGGTCGACATCGGCGAACACATTGGTGAGCCCGAGCGTCTTGAGCTGGACCTGGCTGATGCTGGCCTGGCCGTACACGGAGAGGTGGCCGGGGTACGCGGCCACGACGGCCGCGGTGCGCCCCGGGGCGCCCTGGAACCGCTCCTCGATCGCGGCGACGCGCTCGCGCAGGTAGGCCACGGCCCTCGTCGCGACGTTCTCAGTGCCGAAGATGCGCCCGTAGAGCTCGATATCGTCGTAGATGTCCTGGAAGCTGGCGCCGCGGTCCAGTGTCGGCCCGTCGTCGTCGCGGCTGTCGCACTGCCCGCTGACCACGATCTGGTCGATCCCCACTGCGTCCAGGTCCTGCCATGGGGTCGTGGTCAGTCCGTAGCCGAGCAGTAGATCGGGCTCTTGCCCGATGGTCACCTCCTTGGACGGCGACTCGTCGGGGGAGATCAGTGGCACGTTCTCGAACGCAGCCTCGGCCGCACCCAGCGGCGATCCGAAATCGGCCGCCCGAACATCGACCTCGTCGGCGGCACCGGCGGCCCACAGGAGGGTCGGGGCCTCCGCGCCCACCGTCATCACCCGCGCGGGCTCGCGCTCGAGCGTGACCTCGCGGCCACAGGTCTCGACGGTCATCGGGAACCGCTCCGCGCCGCCCTCGGTGGCACTGTCCGCGGTGGGCGCGTCGCCGCATCCGCTCAGCACGAGCACGCACACCAGGAGCAACGGGGACATCGTCCGGCCCATCACTTTGTCTCCCTCCGGTCGACAACGATGCGGTTCTGGCGCGGGGCGCTACTCCAGCCGAACGCGCCCCTCGATGAGGTACTGCGGGTAGGCCGGTGACATCAACCGGGCAGCGAGACTTCTCGACATGCTTCTCAGGACCTGGATACCGCGGAGCTCCTCGACGAGCACGCGGTCGAGTCCCGCACGAACGAAGACGTTGCGGTATGCCTCGATGGAGCTGACCTCCCCAGCGGGAGCTGCGCCCGCCGCAGACGGGGTAGCCCGCCGCGGCACCGGAGACCTGCGTTGCTCGCGTAAATCCGGGCCCGCTCCAGCGCGGATCGGGGTGGCACGTTCCACCCGTCGATCGCGACGATCAGACCGCCGGGCACGGTCACGCGCATCCACTCGGCGACGGCACGTTCGGGCTCGAGAAGGGTCCACACGACGAGCTTGCTGGTCACGACGTCGAACGAGGCGGGCTCGAAGGGAAGGTCGTCAGCGAGAGCGTGATGGAGGTCGATCGAGAGCCCGGTGCTGTCCGCCTTGGCAGCTGTGAACTCGAGCATCCGTTCGACGGCGTCGACAGCGGTGACCTCGTAACCGAGTACGGCCAGGAGCAGTGCCAAGGATCCGGCCCCGGTACCGACGTCCAGGACGCGCCGCGTCGACGGACCGATGATGCGGCGGAAGTGCAGCTCCCACGCCCGGACCTCCTCAGCCGATCTGCCGAGACCAGCGGTCTCGGGATCGAGCGCCCGACCGAACGCAGCCGCCGCACCGTGCCAGTAATGCGTAACACTCTCGACCGAGACGACATCTGGAGTGTCGAAATCCTGGGTCTCCCGACCGGCATTCATTCGACCACTCCGCATCCACGCGTCAGCTGGCGTCATGGCGCGCCGAGTCCCACGTCGGGTCCAAGATCATCTGAACGCCGCCAGTGCCTCGGCCATGACTTCGAGATGGTAGATCGGAAGTAGTCCGCCAATAAACGCCTGGTTCTGGACTGGAATGACTCGCTCCTCGCGAACCGCGGTCAGGCGGTCGGCACCGGGCAGGTTCCGAACCTGTTGCTCGGCATCCATGGCGCTCACGGCATCCTGATAACCGACGAGGAGGACGTCCGGGTCCCGGGCGAGCAGTTCTTCGACGTTGAGCTCGAAGAAGTTCTCCTCGAGATCCTCGAACGCGTTGGTCAGCCCGAGTGCCTCGATCTGGGCGTCGCTGATGCTCGCCTTGCCGTACAGAAACACACCGGACGGATCAGCCACCATGGCCGCAGCCGTCAGCTCCGCCGCCCCCTGGGATCCCTCCTCCACCCTTGCGACGCGACCACGCAGGTCGGCCACAGCACTCGCGGCGGTGTCCGCGGTGCCGAACAGCCGCCCGTAGAGCTCGATGTCGCGGTAGATCTGTTCGAAGTCGGCGGCACGGTCGAGTTCCGGTCCATCACTTGCTCTGTCGTCGTCGCACTGTCCACTGTTCACGATCTCGTCGATACCGACCGCATCCAGGTCCCGCCACGGGGTCATGGTCAGCCCATAGCCGAGCAGTAGATCGGGTTCCTGACCGATCACCGCTTCCTTGGACGGCTCACCGTTCGGCGAGATCAGCGGCACGTCATCGAACGCCGACTCGGCTGGGCCGAGCGGCCCGGACTCGCGTGCCCGGACGTCGACTTCATCGGCCGCACCCGCAGCCCACATGAGCGTCGCCGTCGGCGCGCCCACCGCCATCACCCGTTCGGGACGCTCCTCGATCGTGACCTCGCGACCACAGGTCTCGACCGTCATCGGAAAGGCTCCCGCTGCGACTGTCCTCGTCCCGCCATCGTCGGCCTCCCCGCAGGCGGTCAGCGCGACCGCGACCGCGACGACCAACAGGATGGTCCTGGGTCTCGAGCGCATGACACCTCCCGTTTCGAGTGGGCTCAGGTGCTCGACGAGTAGAAGCGGCGGACGAGGATGATCAGCAGCGGGGCCCCGACCACGGCGGTGACAATGCCCAGCGGTAGTTCCCGGGGGGCGAACGCGACGCGGGCGAACACGTCGGCCCAGACCAGGAACACGGCCCCGATCAGCGCCGCGACCGGGTACACCCGCCGGTGCGCGCCGCCCACGCACAGCCGCGCGACATGCGGCACGACCAGTCCGACGAAACCGATGCCACCGGAGACGGCGACGACCGCGCCCACGCACAGCGACACCACCATCAGCGCCTGGACCCGGAACCGGGCCGGCGACACACCCAGCGTGCGGGCGGTCTCGTCACCGATGGCCAATGCGTCGAACCGGCGCCCCCAGAGCAGGAATGCGACCACCGAGGCGACCACGATGACCGACGCGATCCCGACCGCCGACCATCGGGCCAGACTCAATGAGCCCAGCAGCCAGAACAACACCGCCCGGGCGCCTTCCGGCGCGTCGGAGACAAAGATCAGAAAGCTCGTCGTCGCGGAGAGGACGTAGCCGATGGTCACCCCGGCCAGCAACAACCGGACCGAGGTGACCCGTCCGCCGACCCGGGCGAGCAGGAACAGGATCCCGGTCGCGGCCATCGCCCCGACGAACGCGCTTGCGGTCAGCGAGCTCGCACCGACGGCGGCGCCGACCCCGAACAGAATGGTCGCCGCCGCACCGGTCGAGGCGCCGTAGGTCACCCCGAGGATGTAGGGGTCGGCAAGGACGTTGCGCACCATGGCCTGCAACGCCACCCCGGCTATCGCCAGGCCCGCGCCGACGACTGCCCCGAGCAGCACCCGCGGCATCCGCACCAGCCACACGATGCTGTCCTGCGCACCCGACCAGCTCTCCGTCTGCGGCCACCCGAGTACGTGGAACCCGACGATCTTCGCCACGATGCCGGGGGCGATGCCGACCGGGCCGAGGCCCACCGCGATCGGCAGGCTGGCAACCAGCAGAAGGCCGAGACCGCCCACCCAGACCAGGGTGTGCCGTCGCCGGCGGGCAAGATCGAGGTCGTCGTCAACCGGATCCGGGGCGAGCCCCCGGCGGGAGGGCGTCGGCGCCGAGGTGGCCGGATCGGCACGGGTCACTGATCAGCCGCCCGACGCATGGCCGGTGGCCGCGCTGTGCAGTGGGAACGCCGGGTGCTCACCTGTTCCTCCTTGCCCACGAACTGGTGACGGAACCGCCCCGATGTGGAACGATCGTGAAGATCTCGATCACTCTCTGTGCCCACTCCACACGAGGACGATAATCGCCATCAGCTGGCAAATGCAAGAGCAGACCTGTTTACTCGAGCCGGGACAGCCCGTCAGCGATCGTCTCGAGCCCCTCGACGGCGAGCGGTCCCCCGACGAGATAGGTGAAGTTGATCGGGATCAGCCGGTTCTCGCGAACGGCGCTCAGCCGGTCGAGCGATGGCATGCCGCGCAGCGCCCGCTCGGCGTCGGCGCCGTCCTTGATGGCGGTCTCGGAGCCGCCGAAGGTGAGCAGGATGACATCGGGATCCCGGGCGAGCAGCTCCTCTGTACTCACGTCGGCGAGCCGCTCGTCCACGTCGGCGAAAGCGTTGGTGAGGCCGAGCTTCCCGAGCACGGTGTTGCTCATGGACGGCCCGCCGTAGACGGACAACCGGTTCTCGGCGACGTACACGTTCACCGCGGTGCGTTCCACCGCTCCCTGAAACCGAGCCTCCACGGTGTCGACTCGCTCGCGGAGATCGGCGATGACCCCGTCCGCAGTGCTTTCGGTGCCGAAGATCCTTCCGTAGAGCCCGAGCGTCCGGTACACACCCTCGAAGTCCGCGGCCTCATCGCAGCGCCAGGATGGGACGAGCGCGTCGATCCCCGCCGCCTCGAGGTCCTCGGCAGGAGTGTCCAGTCCGGCGTAGCTGACCACGAGGTCGGGCTGCTCGCCGATGATGACCTCCCGGGACGGTTCGCCGTTGACGGTGATCTGCGGGATGTCTGTGAGCTCGTCGGAGTAGGGGCCCAGCGGCGCGCCGCCTTCGGCCGCGCGCGCGACGATCCGATCGGCAGCGCCGATGGCGGCCACCGCGGTGGCGGAGTCGGAGGCGACGGTGAGCACCCGCTCGGGGCGCTGCTCGATGCTCACCTCGCGCTCGCAGCTCGGCACGGCCAGGGGGAACTCACCCGTCGTGCCGTCGGCGGCGGGTCCGCCGTCCCCAGCACAAGCTCCGACCAGCAGCAGGCCGGTGAGGGGTAGTGCGCGCAACATCCAGCGACCCATGACCGCTCCCTTCCCGCTCTGACGGCGATCTCGTCGCCTGACCGGAGCCCGGCGATGCGGGCCTCCGCGGGGTGCTCCGGCGAAGTTAGGACATCTAAGTTGTACCAGCCAGAAGGTTGCCATTGTGCGAACAAGCAACGCAGACTGACGCCACGATCCGACGCTCGGAGGTACGGATGCTGCGCGCATGGGGGTTGCCGCTCGCTGTTCTCACCTTGATTCTCACTGGCTGTAGCAGCGCATCACCCCAACAGGGCACGGCGTCCGATACGTTGGTGGTCGCGCTGTCGGACGAGCCGACCAACCTCAACCCGATCTTCGGCGACCTGTACGGGTCCATCTACGGCGATCACTGGCCGATCTTCTCCAGCCTGCTGGACTACGACCAACAACTCGAGCTGACGCCCGACCTGGCGGCCGCGCCACCGGAGGTCAGCGCGGACGGGCTGACGGTCACCGTGCCGCTGCGCGACGGTGTGCGGTGGCACGACGGCGAGCCGTTCGCCGCCGACGACGTGGTGTTCACCTACCAGGCGTTCCTGGATCCGGCGGTGGCGACGGGGCTGCGTGATGAGCTGTACGACTCGCTCTCTGTTGTCGAGGCGGTGGACGAGCGCACGGTGCGGTTCACCCTCTCCCGGGTCGACCCCGCGTTCCCGGACAAGCTGACCCTGGGCATCGTCCCCGAGCACGTGCTCGCCGAGCAGGACCTCAACACCACACCGTTCAACCTCGACCCGGTCGGCACCGGGCCCTTCGTGTTCGACGGTCTGCGCCCCGGTGAGCGGATGACGCTGCGAGCGAACCCCGACTACTACGGCGGGGACGTCGGGATCTCCCGGGTGGTGTTCTCCTTCGTCCCAGACGAGAACGTGCGGGCGACGCGGTTGCGGTCCGGGGAGCTGGACGTGGATGCCGTCGGGCTGCCGCCGCGGTTGGCCGACGAGGTCGCCACCGCCGACGGTGTGGAGCTGGTCCGGATCCCCGGTGAGTCCACCCTGCTGATGCTCCCGGAGCAGGACCCGATCTTCGCGGACCCGGCGGTGCGGAAGGCGATCGGCCTCGCGGTGGACCGTGCGGCGATAGCCGACGGGGTGTTCGCCGGCGCTGCCCGGCCGACCGTGTCGCCGGTCGCCGACGGGCACTGGGCCGACGCCGACCTCACCGTCCCAGCCCGTGATGTCGCGGCGGCCGGGCAGCTGCTCGACCAGGCCGGCTGGACAACCGGCCCGGACGGGGTGCGACAGCGCGACGGGCAGTCGTTGGCGTTCCCACTGGTGTACGGCGCAGGTAGCGCGGTCGCCAACAACACCGCGCTGGCTCTGCGGGACCAGCTCGCCGAGGTGGGGATGAGCCTGGACCTGGAGGGACTGGGCTTCCAGGCCCAGGTGGAGCGACTCGCCGAGGGCACCGCCCTGCTGCAGACCCAGGGCAGTGCCTACGACCCGGAGCTCGACTTCTACCGCACCTACCACTCGTCGTTCGCGACCGATGACGAGCCGTTCACCAACGGCACCCAGATGGACTCCGCGGCCGTCGACGCAGCGCTGGAGACCGCCCGTTCCACGTCCGATCAGTCGGTGCGTGCAGCGGCCTATGCCGACCTGCAGCGGGCGCTGGTCGACGACGGCAGCTACCTCTACCTCGTGCAGGGTGAGAACTCCCTCGTCGTCCGAGACCGGGAGGGTTATTCAGGAGGGTCATGTGGATCTTGTAAGACCACGGTTGAGCTGCGGGGATGCGCCTCCGATCAAGATCGCTGAATAAGCCTCCGGGTGCAGGGGATGGCGCCGCAGGTGCGTGAGGGCCACATCCACGGCTTCTCCCGTGGGCTCATGTGGAACATCGAGGACTGGCAGCTGGCGACGACGTGACAATCGGCATCCCGAACCGGGCAACCGCGCGCGGGACACGTCGCCGGGAACGCGTCCGAGGCGTGTCGGCGCTGCGGATCGTCGTGCGGCGGCTACTGGCGCTGCCGCTGGTGCTGTTCGCGGTGGCGGCCATGACGTTCCTGCTCGTGGCGTTGTCCCCGTTCGACCCGGAAGCCGCGTACACAAGCCTGTCGACCGGCGTCAGCGAGCAGACCCGGCAGGAGATCCTGGCCGCCTGGGACCTGGACGGGTCGATCGTCGAGCAGTTCGGCCACTGGCTGGGGAACGTGGTGCAGGGCGACCTCGGGCACTCCCGGCTGCTGGCCGGGCAGCCGGTGGCCGACGAGATCGCGTCGCGGGCGCTGCTGTCGCTGGTGCTCATCGTGACCGCACTGGTTCTGGTGCTGGTCGGTGGGCTGGTGCTCGGCGTGCTCGCGGCGGCGTTCCGGGACAGCCCGCTGGACTGGGCGGTGCGCACGCTGGCCTACTACGGCGCCGCGGCCCCGTCGTTCTGGATCGGGCTGCTGCTGCTGTATGTGTTCTCGGTCCACCTCGGCGTGCTGCCCTCGGGTGGCAGCATCGACGTCCGGTCCGCCGACGCCGGGTTCATCGACCCCGCTCACCTGATCTTGCCAGCGGTCACGCTGGCCGTCACACAGCAGTCCTGGTTCACCCTCTACGTGCGCGACACGCTGCTCGAGGTGCTGCGCGAGGACTACGTGCGTTACGCCGAGGCGTCCGGGGTACGCCGGGCCGCCGTGCTGGGCCGGCACGCCCTGCCCAACGCGCTGATCCCCTTCATCACGATCGCCGGGACCCGACTGCCCGAGCTGATCGGTGGGGCGGTGCTCGCCGAGACGATCTTCGCGTGGCCGGGCCTGGGCCGGCTCACCGTCGAGGCCGCGCTCGTGGTGGACCTGCCGCTGCTGGTGGCGATCACCCTGGTCGGCTCGGTGCTGGTGGTGTTCGGCAACCTGGCCGCGGACCTGCTCTACCGGCTGGCAGACCCGCGGATCCGGGAGGGCCTGACGTGACCGCGACCGCCGTGCTGCGCCCGCGCGCCCGCCGGCTGCGACCGTGGAGACCGTGGGCCGGTGGGGTCACGCCGCTGTCCGCGCAGATCGCGGGGACCGTTCTGGCGCTGCTCATCCTGGCCGCGCTCACCGCCGATCTGGTCCGCCCGGTGACCAGCGCCATCGACCTCGACGCGATCCTTGTCGCGCCGTCGCTGGCCCACCCGTTCGGCACCGATGACACCGGCCGCGACGTACTGGCCCTGTCGCTGCAGGCGCTGCAGGTGTCGTTCACCATCGCCGCGCTCGCCGCCCTGGTCGCCGTGGTCATCGGGCTGTGGGTCGGGGTACTGGCCGGCGCCCTCGGCGGCCGGGTGGACGGGCTGCTCATGCGGGTGGTGGACTTCTTGTCCTCGCAGAACCACCTGCTGTTCGGGCTGCTCATCGTGGTGCTGTTCCGTCCAGCACTGGGGCCTGCCGGAGCGGTGATGCTCTCGGTCGGGCTGACCCACTGGCTGGTGGTCGCCCGGATCGTGCGTGGGGAGCTGCTCTCGTTGCGGGACCGGCCGTTCGTCGCCGCCGCGATCGGGGGCGGGGCCACCCTCGGCCGGCTGGTGACCCGGCACTACCTGCCGCACCTGGCCCCCGCCGTGGGCGTCGCGATGGTGCTGCTGCTGCCGCACGCGATCTTCCACGAGTCGGCGCTGTCCTTCCTGGGCGTGGGGCTGCCGCCGCACGACCCGTCGCTGGGCAACCTGATCGCCGCCGGACAACGTTCCCTGCTGGTCGGGGCGTGGTGGGTCAGCTTGATACCGGGGCTGCTCATCCTCGCCGCGAGCGTCGCCGTCGGCACCCTCGGCGAGTACTGGCGCGACCGGCACCAGCCCCGCTGGCGTGGGGAGCTGGAGCTGTGAGACCCACGGGCGTAGTGCAGGACGGGTGGTCATCGTCGCAGGAGCGGGCTGCGGTCCTGTCGTTACGTGAGGTGTCGGTGGAGTTCGCCACCCGGCGTGGACCGGTCACCGCGCTGTCCGAGGTGAGCCTCGACCTGACGCCCGGATCGGTCCACGTGGTGATCGGGGAGAGCGGTAGCGGGAAGAGCGTGCTGGCCCACGCCGTGCTCGACCTGCTGCCGCGCAACGTCACGGTTCGGGGCGAGCGCCACCTGGCCGGCACCGACCTGGCCACCGCCGACCGACGGCGGTGGCGGGAGCTGCGGTCGCGGCACCTGGCGTTCATCCCGCAGAGCCCGGCCAGCGCGCTCAACCCGGTTCGCCGGCTGGGGCCGCTGATGGCCGAGATGGCTCGCGCGCGCGGGCTGTCCCGGCGCGAGGCATGGCCGGCCGTCGAGGCGGCGCTGGCCGGCTTCGACCTCGACCCGGACCGCATCCGGCGGATGTATGCCCACCACCTCTCCGGGGGCATGGCCCAGCGTGTGGTGAGCAGCCTCGCGATGATCGGGTCGCCCGATGTCGTGATCGCCGACGAGCCGACGTCGGGCCTGGACGCCGCGCTCGTCGACCGCACCGCCGGCCACCTGCTCACCCTGGCCGAGCGCGGTGCCGCGCTGTTGGTCATCACCCACGACCTCGAGCTCGCCCAGCGCCTGGGTGGCACGACGAGCGTGCTCTACGCCAGCTACCTCGTCGAGCAGCGGCCGACCGCCGCGTTGTTCACCGAGCCCGCCCACCCCTACGTGACGGCGCTGCTCGACGCGCGCCCGCAGTGCGGGGGACGTTCGATCCCTGGCGTGGCGCCGGAGCTGACGGCGCTGCCCGACCACTGCGCGTTCGCCGCGCGGTGCCAGCACGTCACCGACGCCTGCCGCGCCGCCGTGCCGCCGCCCGTCGCGGTGCCCGACGGTACGGTGCGCTGTGTGCTGGCTGGCAGAGCCTGACGTGCTGGTCGCCGAGTCTGTCGTGCGCCGGTACGGCTGCGGGGCCGATGCCCGCACCGTGCTGGACGGGGTCAACCTGGCCGTCGCGCCGGGGGAACGGGTGGCGGTATGCGGCCCGTCGGGCTCGGGGAAGTCCACCCTGGCCCGAGTGCTGGCGCTGCTGGAGCGGCCCGACGCCGGCCGGATCGACCTGGACGGCCAGCCGGTCCGCAGCGCCGGTCTCGCCGCGGCCCGGGAGCTTCGGCTGCGGGTGGCGTTGCTGTGGCAGTCGCCACGGCTGGCCACCGACCCCCGGCTGCGCATCGACGGGCTGGTCGCCGAACCGCTGCGCTCCGGCGGCCGCCGGCACCGGCCCAACCCCGCCGAGCTCGACGCGCGCGTCACCGACGTCTGCGCACGCGTGGGCCTGGCCCCGGAACTGTACGAACGGTTCCCGCACGAGGTCTCCGAAGGGCAGCTGCAGCGGGCCTGCCTGGCCCGCGCCCTGATCACCGCACCCCGCTACCTGATCTGCGACGAGCTGACCTCGATGCTCGACGTGTCCACCCAAGCCGGGCTGCTCGAGGTCATCGCCGACGAGGCGCGCGATCGCGACGCTGGGGTCCTGTTGATCACACACGACCGCCTGCTGGCCGAACACTGGTGCGACCGGGTGTTCGAGCTTCCGGTACTCGCGGCGTCCGTCGCGAAGCGGGAACACTGAAGACCGCGTCTGTCCGACCACCCACTGGTCATCCGACCACCGCACTCCTCGGGTCCGCCACTCTGGTGCAGCTGCCAGACGGTAGCGTGTATCAATGCACGAACTGTCGATCGCCGAGTCCATTGCCGCCAAGGTGCGGGAACGGGCTGCGGGCCGGCCGGTGGCCGCGGTGGCCATCCGGGTCGGGCACCTACGCCAGGTCGTCCCCGATGCCCTGGAGTTCTGTTGGACGATGGTCACCGATGCCTCCGGGCTGCAGGGCTGCCAACTGGAGATCGAACAGGTGCCGGCGACCGTGCACTGCCAGGACTGCGACAACACCACCACATTGGACGTCCCCATCCTGTTGTGCGGGTCTTGCGGAGGGTCCGACGTGACCCTGCTGACCGGCCAGGAGTTCATGGTCGTCTCACTCGAGCTCTCGGAGGTTTGATCGAATGGGCCGCTTCCACCGCCACCCCGATGGAACCACGCATGATCATGATCACGACCACGGCGACCCGGGCGAGACGCTGCGCGACGTCGGGGACCACAGCGGCTATCCGCAGACCGGAACGGCACGGATCGAGGTGCTCGAGGACATCCTGTCCGAGAACGACCGGGTCGCCGACGCCAACCAGAAGGACTTCGCCGACTCCGGAGTCCGGGTCGTCAACATCATGTCCTCGCCGGGCGCAGGCAAGACCACGCTGCTCAAACACACCCTCGCCACCCTCGCTGCAGGTACCCGGATCGGCGTCCTCGAAGGCGACATCGCCACCAGCATCGACGCCGACCGGCTCGACGGATACGGGGCCGTGGTGTCGCTGGTCAACACCAGCGCCGGCTTCGGCGGCGAGTGCCACCTCGACGCCGTCATGGTCCGCTCCGGGCTCTCCCGACTGCCGCTGCACGAGCTCGACCTGCTGCTGATCGAGAATGTCGGCAACCTGGTCTGTCCGGCCGAGTTCCGGGTCGGTGAGCACGCCAAGGCCATGGTCTACGCCGTGACCGAAGGCGAGGACAAGCCACTCAAGTATCCGGTGATGTTCCGCGCCGTCGATCTCGTCGTCATCAACAAGGTCGACCTGCTGCCCCACCTGGACTTCGATCTGGACCAGTTCCTGACCAACCTGCACGCGGTCAACCCACGGGCAAGAACCATCCACGCCAGCGCCCGAACCGGCGAAGGCGTCGACCAGTGGTGCACCTGGCTGCTCGGTCAGGCGGCAGTAGATCCGGCCTGAGCTTCCGACACCGTCCACCGTGACCGATCGTCACGGATCGTCCGGCTCACTGGGCACACGCGCGGGCGGCGGGCAGCAAGGCCACTGAGACCATTGCCCGATCGTGGCACGTGCTGTAACGAGTTGTCTCGTGACGCGACGCCCAGCACTGCTGGCCATCATGGGTTCCGGTGAGACCGCTCCGACGATGGCCAAGGTCCATCGCCTGCTTGTCGAACGTCTCGGTTCGCCCCCGGTCGAGGCAGTGCTGCTGGATACTCCGTACGGGTTCCAGGAGAACGCGGAGGAGATCTCGCGCCGCGCGATCGACTACTTCGGACGCAACCTGCAGCTGGCCCTGCACGTGGCCAGCTGGCGCCGCCCGACGGATGACGTGCTGCGACGCGAGCAGGCCGTGGCGCTGGTCCGCAACGCCGACCTCGTCTTCGCGGGTCCGGGGAGCCCGACCTATGCGCTGCGAGTCTGGCGAGACAACGGGCTGCGCGAGGTTCTGGCCGACAAGCTCACCCACGGCGGTTGCGTGACGTTCGGCAGCGCCGCGGCCGTGTCCCTCGGGGCCGCCGCCGTACCTACCTACGAGATCTACAAGGTCGGCGTCGACCCCCATTGGGTCGAGGGCCTGGACCTGCTGTCGGTGATCGGTCTGCGGGCGGCGGTCATCCCGCACTACGACAACGCGGAGGGCGGCACCCACGACACCCGGTTCTGCTACCTCGGGGAGCAGCGGTTGCGGATGATGGAGTCGATGCTCGACACCCCGATGTGCGTGCTCGGTGTCGACGAGCACACCGCGGGCGTGTTCGACCTCGACGCCGACACGCTCACGGTGCTGGGGCGGGGTGGGGTCACGGTCCGCATCGACGGCGTGAGCACGGTGTTCGCCTCCGGGTCCACGATCGGGATGGACGAGCTGCGGGCGACCGCCGCCGGCGACCGTTCCGGCATCGCGACCACCCCCGCGAGCGAGCGGGTACCCGGTGCCGACCCGGCCACCCAGACCGCGCCGTCCCTGCACGCCGAGACGGCGCGTCTGGAGAGCGCATTCGACGCCGGACTGCGCTCGGGCGCCGTCGAGGCTGCGGTGACCGCGGTTCTCGAGCTCGAGCAGGCCATCGTCGACTGGTCGGCCGACACAGAAGAGGAGGACGGGTCCGACGCGCCCCGGGCCGTGCTGCGCCGGATGGTGCTGCGACTGGGCGAGCTCGCCGTGGTAGGTATCCGCGATCCGGCCGAGCTGGTCGCACCCTTCGTGGACACGCTCGTGGAGCTGCGCGACCGGGCTCGCGCGCAGCGCTCGTGGTCGGTTGCCGACGAGCTGCGCCAGCGGCTCACCACGGCTGGCGTCGAGGTTCGCGACACCCCCTCAGGCACCGTCTGGGACCTCACCCCCCACTGAGGAGTCACCCGCAAGAGTATTGCAGTTGCAATCTATATTGATGATGCAGCACCCCTGCTGCCCGCATCTGCTGTTCGATCAGGAGGGTCAGTTGGCCCACCCACACGTCTCACTCGTGCCATCGTTACGGCTCGACCGGAGCGCGGGTTCCGTGTCGCCATCGGCCCGTGTACGGTGCGAGATACTTCCGGTGGCCTGCACCGAGGGATGTATCGTCGCCCTCCGGCGAGAGTCGGCAATCGACTCAGCGACCCCGGGCTGGTGGCACGAGCTGCCACCGGGCCAGCACCCCACCCGGACCGTCGTCGACGCGCTGGCACGGGAGCTCGACGGGATATTCGACCGCGCAACCTCGATCGTGCACTCCACCTCGTGGCGCTACGAAGCCGAGTACCTCGTGCTGAGCTACCTGGCAGTCCTACAGCCCGCAGAGCCGTTGACCACGGCTCCACCCGGTTTCCGGTTGCACCCGGTGGAGGCCAGACCAGACGATGCAGCTCGAGGCGACGATCCCGCAGCCATTCCGGTCATCGACGTGCTCACCCATGGGTTGCGACATCTGGCCATGCTGCGGATCAGCGACCCCAGGATCGCCGCGAGCCTGTCCGGTGGCTGGCACGAGGTGCTGGCCGGCTGGAAACCGCTGCCAGCCGGTCTGCTCGAACACTACCTGCACGAGCACCCCGCATCGGTGAACCACTCCACAGCCTCGGCGCTCCCCCGTTGAACACCACCGCCAGCGCCCCGGCCGAGATCCGATCCGGCAGCTGCTCCACCTCACACGTCACCCATGCCGCAACGACGATCGCACTGCCCGGGCACGGCTTGAGGACGTATAGAAGTCCAAAAAAAATGGGGTGGGTACAACTGTCAGACAGCGCTCGTCTGCCACGCACCCACGCGGTACTTCCGGTACACCAGCGCCAGCATGACCAACCAGAATCCCAGCCACGCGATGAAGATCCCATAGAGTCCCCAACGCAGGTGCACGCCGAGCAGCCAGGCCAGCGGCACCAGGACGGCGTAGTCGCCGATGAGCGAGGCCCGCATCACGGCGCGGTTGTCACCCGCGGCACGGAGCACACCGGCCAGGTTGAGGGCGAGCACCAGCGGGATCAGACCGAGAACGGCGATCCAGGTCGGACCCGCTGCAAGGTCTACGACCGCTCGATCCGAGGTCAGCAGCGCGAAGATCGGGCCGGGTAGCAACAGGGCAGGTGTCGCCGGCACTGCGGCCAGCGTGGCGGACAAGACGAGACCAGCTCGCTGATAGGTTCTGGCCGCCTCGATCTGACCAGCACCGAGGCGCTGACCCACCGCGATGGTGACACCCGTGCCCCCGGCCGCCACGAGGGTGAAGATCACCAAAGTGAGGTTGTCCAGCAGCCGGTAGGCACCCAGCTCCAGCTCGCCCAGCTGGGCGACGAAGCCGATCAGCAACACCTCGTTGAGGTATCCGAAGAACAGCAACATCGCCTCCGGCCAGGCGAGTCTCCACAGCACCGGGGTCGCTGTCCGCCAACCCGCCAGTTCGGATCGCCGCAGCAGCACAAGCTCTCCAGTGAACCGGCGACGCCCGTACCACACCATGAAGGCGGTACCGCCGATCGTCGACACCAGACCGGCGAGGCCGGCTCCCACGACGCCCAGCCCCAGCATGAAGATCAACACTAGGCCGGAGACCAGATTGACAACGTTGACCAGCAGCATCATGACCATAGCGACCCGGGTGGCGCCGAGGCCGGCGTAAGCCCCCTGAAGAACGAAGGTGGCAGCCGCGAACGGGACCGTCATCGCAAGAATCCGCAGGTAGTCAGCGCCTGGCGCTGCCACGGCCGGGTCGCCGCTGAGCAGGAGTAGTACGGCTGGGGCGACGAGGAAGAGCGCCGCTCCGACACCGGTTCCGGTCAGCACGCCAGCGACCAGCCCGGCCGCGGTGACGCCAGCTACCCCGTCGCTGTCGTGGGCCCCGAACCGCCGCGCCACGACGATCTGCACAGCGGTCGCCCAGCCGCGCACCACCATGATGGCAACCAGATAGACCGGCGCGGCCAAGGCCACGGCCGCCAGCGCGGAGGTGGAGAACCGGGCCAGCAGCGCGGTGTCCACGACCGTGACCAGCACCTGCGCGAGGTTGGTGACGATGAGCGGATAGGTGATGCGCCACAGCTGCGTGACCGGGCGCTGTCGGCGTGTCTCCCCTGCTGGGGAAGCCGTACTCATGGCGCGGTGCTGCCAGGTCTTCCTTCACCGGCCTGATGTCCGGTGGAAGCAACCGGCTTCGAGAAACAGACGCACGCCGGTCGGTGAGTACTCACCCCGCCGCCTCCATTGCGGCGGTGAGAAGCTCAAGGTCCTGGGTGACGGGGACGAGGGTGCCCACGCGGGACTCCCGCCATACCGCGATCCGGTCGATGATGGCCTCGAGCGGCCCGACGAGGGCGACCTCGTCGATGAAGGCGTCGGGTACCGCCGCCACGGCCTGGGCGCGCCGGCTCGCCAGGTAGTGCTCGCGGACAACCCGGGCGGCTGCCTCGTACCCCATCTGGCACGCGACGTCGTAGTACGGGTTGCCCGTCGGTGGTCCTTTCGGACCGAGGTAGGCCGCGAACAGTGGGCGCAAGAAGTCGCGGGCCTCCTCGACGGTGTCGCGTCGAGCCACCTGGACGATCAGGACGATATCGACGTCGTCGCTGGTGCGTCCCGCTTTCCGTAGTCCCGCGTCGAGCGGTGCGGTCAGGACGGCCTCGTGTTCGGGTGCGTACAGGCCGGGCATCCACCCGTCGGCGATCTCGCCGGTCAGGGCGACGTGGCGAGGACCGATCGCGGCGAGGTAGATCGGGATGTGTTCGCGGATCGGCGTGATGAGCGTGTGCATCGGCTTGGCTGATCCGCTGGAACCCGGACCGCGGAACGGGACCTGGTAATGCTCTCCGGAGTGTTTGATCTGCTTTCTGGCGAGGGCGGCACGGAGGATCTCCACGTATTCGCGGCTGCGTTGGAGCGGCTTTCCGAAGGGTACCCCGTGCCAGCCTTCGACCAGCCATGGAACGGACAGACCGAGGCCCAGCTGGAAACGCCCGCAGGAGAGCGCGTCGAGGCTGAGCGCGGTCATGGCCGTCATCGCAGGCGTGCGGGCCGGGATCTGCATGATGCCGGTGCCGAGCTTGATCCGCTCGGTCCTGGCGGCGAGGTAACCGAGTACCGTCACCGCGTCAGGGCCGTACTCCTCCAGGCTCCAGACGGAGTCGATCCCGAGCTGGTCGGCCTTCTCCACGACCGCGAGCAGCTCGTCGATGGGTTCACCGAGCCATCCGAGACCCAACCCGATCCGCATGTGATCCTCCTGTCTCCGGGTCTTACGCGAACGGGGTCGGTGCACGGACGACGGTGTCCTCGGTCAGTGGTCGGGACAGCCATCCCCGCTCGACCGGCTCCCGGTAGAGCCGTCGACCGCCGAGCATCGGAAAGGCCGCCGGGGCGCTGGCGTACAGCCCGGGGACCACCACGCGCACGACACGCAGCCCTGCGGCGGCGACATCGCGGGTTGTGAGGTCAACCGCCACGGGCCGCAGCCCCTGAGCGAGCAGCACGTCCAGGTACACCGATGGCGGGTCCGAACCGATGTCGGGCAGGTCGAGCAACGAGGTCGTGGCCGGAGGCGCGCAGAGTCGGTGCAGGTGCTCGTCCTGCATCCGCGGGTCGAGGTAGATCTGCAGGTGCATGCTCAGGTCGTGCACGTCCCGCCAGTCCGCGCGGAAGGAGTCGCGATAGCGGCGATCGGTGCGGAACGGGCGGTAGGGCGCAGGGTCGATCCGACCGGCCGCGACGGCCTCCCAGAACGCGCAGTGCGGATCGAGCAGGTCCAGGTTGAGCCGGTAGGTGACGACCGCCTCGGTAAGGGCCTTGAGCGCCGCTGCCGCTGGCGAGGAGCGGCAGGCGGTGCCCAGCGCAACGATACGGCGCTGGGCGTCAACCAGGTAGGCGCCCAGCACAGGCACCCCGAACGAGCTGGGAATCTGCAAGACGGTGACATCTAGATCGGCACCATCCGGGTCGGCAAGCAGGTGGCCGAGCCGGGACCCGGGTGGCAGCTCGATCCGAGCGGCCGGCGCACCGCTGGCCCACCACATCGTGACGGCATCGCGTTCCAGGAGTTCTTCGAGCGCGGCGCGGGTGGCGGCCGCGACGGTCCTCCCGGCCGCGATGCCGGCGAAGGCCTGCACGTTCGTGGCCGGCCTGCCGACGTGTCCGGCTCGGTGATAGTTGAGGTAGACCAGCGACGCGGGAACGAGGGTCGCTGTGCCGTCCGCGAGGTCGCGGCCCGAGACCCAGGCGACGTCGAGATCACGAGTCAGTGGGACGAACGGGAACCCCGGGGTCCGGTACTGTCGATCGGAGTAGAGCGCCAGCTCGACGGGATCGATCGCGCGCCGGCCAGACGCCACCAGCTTCGTGAACGAGGTCACCATCAACGACTCGGGAACGGCGTTGCCGCAGTAGCGCTCGACCGCTTCGCCGATCGCCGCCCGCCGGGCAGCGTCCTGGTCATCGAACGCGGCACCGGAGGTTTCCGGATCGGCCGACCACGAGCTGAAGCAACGGGTCGCTGACACGTGCGCGGTGTAGGTCACGCAGGAACGCAGCGTTCCCGACGGGGCCGACTGGCAGGTGACCCGCGTGATGAGACCCAGCCGGGAGTCGACCAGCTGCTCGGCCGCGGCGCCGGCGCCGAGATCCTGGCCGACACCACCGATGCCGGGAGGCTGTGGATTCGGTAAGGGCAGGACGGGATGGCGTTGGATCGACCCAGTGGCGGGATCGACCTCGAGTTGGTAGCCGTTGGTCGGAACGGGTTGTCCCGACAACCAGGCCAGCACGTCGGAGGCCAGCAGGCCGGCTATCAACGCGACGCCCCCCGGCGCTGGCCAGGGCACCGCCGGTAGATCTTCGGCCGTGTCGAGGTAGGCCCAGTGTCCCTCCAGCTCGTCGGCCAGCCCGGCCGCAGCCAACCGCCGAGCCCGGGTGTCGGCGTAGGAGGCTGTGCGGCCCGGTACCGAAAACGGCCCGAGGACGAAGCGACAGCCTTCGGCGTGGACTCGATGCCACCCGACGCCGTGCTCGGCGCTCCAGCTGTCGATCTGTCGCCAGCGGATGTCGGGGAGCCAACCCGCGCACGACACCACCAGGTCCCGCTCGGCGAACGAGCCCCGTTCGACGGGGCCACGCACGACGCGAACCTGAGAGCCGAGAAGTTCGCCCGTCAGCTCCGCCACGGGGTTGTCACCCTCGAGGTGCACGCTGCGGCTGGCCAGTGAACTGCTGACCGGGCTACCGCCGGTATCCGTGGCGAGCAGGCTCCGTTGCGCGAGCTGCTCGACCAGATCCGCGGCTTCTACCTCGGCGGCAGGGTCCGAGGTTCGACCATACAGGTGGCGTTGCAGGCGGCGCAGTAGTCGATCGGGTCCGTGGATCCGGATGAACCGGCCATCGGGAGGAACACACCGCCAGGTGCCGTCCGCTGCCTGATACAGATGGGAGCCAGCGGCCAGACGGGCCGTTCCAGAGCGTGCCCGACTCATCAGCTGGCCATGATCAGAGGCACGACGACGCCGACGACGTGCGGCTGGCCCACACGTCGCCGGCGGTCCGGGGCGGAAATACGATCGTCAGTCGTCGTCCTGGTCAACCGTGTCCCACTCGAACGGAGCGTCGACGGCAGGGGTATGTACACCCTTCCGCAGGCCCGCGGGCAGCTCCTCGAGGTCTTCCATCTGAATCGGGTGGAACATGAGGTCTCCAATCTATTGCCATCCACTTGCAGTTACTATCCCATGCTAAAGCCTTAACATGGTGCTGTCCAGGGGTAGCTAGACCTCGTCGCTGTCCACCGGCGCGGACAGATCGGCGCCGAGTTGGGTGGCCAGCAGTCGGCTGTAGGCGCCGGGACGACGGGTGAGCTCGTCGTGGGTGCCGATCTCGGCGACCCGCCCGCGGTGGAGGACGACGATGCGGTCGGCGGTGCGGACGGTCGACAACCGGTGCGCGATCACCAGCGTCGTCCGGCCCTGCCGGACCGTCGCCATCGCAGCCGCGACCTCCCGCTCGCTGGCGACGTCGAGGTTGGACACCGCCTCGTCCATGATGAGGATCGGGGCGTCCTTGAGCAGCGCGCGAGCGATCGCGATCCGTTGCCGTTGGCCGCCGGACAGCCGGGCGCCCTGCTCACCGGGGACGGTCTCGTAGCCGTCGGGTAGTCCCGCGATGAACTCGTCGGCGAGGGCCGCCCGAGCGGCGGCGGCGACCTCGTCGTCGGTGGCGTCCGGTCGGCCGAGGCGGATGTTCTCCCGCACCGAGATGGTGAACAGGTACACGTCCTGCGGAACGAGCGTGATCAGGCTGCGCAGCGCCTCCTGCGGGAACGCGCGCACATCGTGCCCACCGACCTCGATCCCGCCGGCGCCGACGTCCCACAGCCGCATCAGCAGGTGTGCGCACGTCGACTTCCCGGCCCCCGACTCACCGACCAGCGCGACCGTCTCACCGGGTGCGATGTCCAGGGACACGTCCTCGACGGCGCGGGGTAGCTCGGGCCGGTACCGGAAGCCGACCGACCGGAAACGCACCCGCGGCTGCACCGGCCCGGGTGGCGGAACACTGACCAGGTCTGCCACCGGCGGCGGAGCGGTGAGGATCTGCTCGATCCGGTCGGACGCCGCAGTCACCAGGCTCAAGTCGCGGGCCACGTCGGTGACCGCGATGACAGGGGTGAAGGTGGTGACGGCGACGACCACGGCCACCGGCAACAGCGCCGGGTCCAGCGACCCCCCACTCACCAGGAGCCCCGCTGTGACCAGCACCACGACCAGCCCGATGACGCTCAGCGCGTCCGTGGCCGCGAGCTCCAGGCCGGAGCGCCGACCGTGAGCGGTCTTGCTCTCCAGCAGTCGCTGGTCCTGGCTGCGCAGCCGCCCGCGCTGCTGATCACCGGCACCGAAGGTGACCAGCTCGCGCAGGCCCTGGACGGTGTCGACGGCCTCGGCGCTGAGCTCACCCAGCCGGGCCCGCAGCTCGGCGGCCTGCGCCTCGGCCCGACGCCGCAGCCAGGACGGGACGCTCGCCAGCGCCAGCAGCACCGGCACCAGCGCCACGGCCAGCGCCGGGTGGAACACGAACAGCGCCCCCACCGCGGCGACCGGTACCGTCGTGGCCACGACCAGCGGGCTGAGCGTATGGGCGAAACACAGCTCCAGCTGCTCGACGTCGGAGACTGCAGTGGCACCGAGATCACCGGAGCGGCGCTCGAGCAGGTAGCCCGGTGACAGCCGCTCGAAGGCATCGTAGATCCTGCGGCGCACGTCAACGAGCACCCGGAAGGCCGCGACGTGGGCCAGCAGCGAGTCCAGCCACGGGGTCAGCGCCAGCGGCACCACGAGCGCGCCGAGCACGATCAGTCCGACGCGCAGGTCGTCCACGGAGGCACCGGTCACCGCTGCACCGACCAGCCACGCCGCCGTTCCGGCCGCGGCAAGGGTCACGAGGTGGTGGACCATACCGCTGACGATCGCCGCCAGCAGCAGTCGGCGGTGCGGCCCGATCAGCCGCACGAGCGGGCGCAGGCGGCGGATCAGCGAGACCCGCGCGCCGACGCTCCGCTGGACGGTGGCCGGCGGCGGGAGGTCCCGGGTGGCGGTCATCGCACGCCCTCCTGCGCCGCGACCAGCCGTGCGTACGCACCGCGCTCAGCGAGCAGGCCATCGGGTGCTCCGCTCTCGACCACCCGTCCGGCGTCGAGGACCACCACCCGGTCAGCGGTGCGGACCGTGGAGAGCCGGTGGGCGATGACCAGCGTGGTGCGGCCGCCGGTGAGGGTGTCGAGGGCCTGTTGGATGCCGGCCTCGTTGGCGGCGTCGACGCTCGAGGTCGCCTCGTCGAGGATCAGTATCGGCGCGTCGGACAGCAGCGCGCGGGCGATGGCGATGCGCTGCCGTTGGCCACCGGACAGCGTCAGGCCGCGTTCGCCGACCACCGTGTCGTAGCCGTGCGGTAGTGCGGCGATGAACTCGTGGGCTCGGGCGGCACGAGCGGCCGCGACCAGTTCGGCGTCGCCGGCGCCCGGGCGGGCCAGCTGCAGGTTCCACCGCACGGAGCCGTGGAACAGGTAGGTGTCCTGGGCGACCACGGCCACCAGCGCGCGCAGCTGAGCCAGCGGCAGGTCGCGGATGTCGGTCCCGTCGACGAGGACGCGTCCGCGGGAGGTCTCGAAGAAGCGCAGCAGCAAGGACACCACCGTCGTCTTGCCGGCGCCGGAGCGGCCGACCAACGCGACCCGTTCGCCGGCGGCGACGTCGAGGCAGAAGCCGTCCAGGGCCGGGCGCTCGCGCTGCGCGTAGCTGAACGTGACGTCGTCGAAGACCAGCGACGGGGGCCGGTTCACACGAGCAGCATCCACAGGCGCAGCCGGCTCGATGATCTCGGGTTCGGTGTCGAGCAGCTCGAGGATGCCCGTGGCCGCGGGCGCGGCGGCGTAGCTGGAGTGGTAAGCCTTCTCCAGGTCGTTGAGCGGACGGAAGCACTCCCTGGCCAACAGCAGGATCGTCAGCAGCTCCGTGACGTCCAGTTTGCCGAGCGCCAGCTGGACCGCGCCGACCCCGACGGCGACCGAGTTACCGATCCCGATGGCGAAGGCCACCACTCCGACGAAGACGACCGCGGCAGCGGTCAGGCGGGTGGAGTCGCGGCAGAACATCCGCGCTTCGCGATCCAGTTCCACACCGCGGCGCCGGCTGGCGTTGAACGCCTTCAGCGTCGCCATACCCTGTACGGCGTCGAGGGTCTCGGAGTACAGCCGCCGGTACGCGACCAACCAGGCTCTCATCCGGCTACCGGTGAGCCGTCGGGACACCAACGACGCAGTGGGCGCGAGCAGCGCGCAGGCCAGGATGATGGCGCCCACGAGCGGATCCAGGGCGATCACATAGCCCGTGACCGCTACCGCCCCGATCACCGTGGCGACCAGCTGCGGGAGGAAGCGTGCCACGTACGCCTCGAGGGTCTCGACCCCGTCGACGAGCGTCGCTTGCACGGTGCCGGTGCGGGTCGCCTGCAGCCACCCGGGCCCGAGCGCGAGGAGCCTGTCCACCATGCGTTGGCGCAGCTCCTGCTTGACCATCCCGGCGGCGATCAGCCCGCGCGACTCACGGACGACGAAGGCGATGCTGCGCACCCCCTGCAGCGCCAGTACCCCGACAAACAGCGGGGCTGTCGAGATGACCGAGCTCCCCGCGAAGACGGCACCGAGCACTCGAGCGATGAGGATGCCCTGCCCGACGTAGGTCGCCGTGATGACCAGCAGCAGGACGACCAGCTCGACCAGTCGCCATCGGACCGCTGGCACCAGCGTCAGTAGCCGCCGACCCAGCCGCATGCCGGTACCTCCTGGTCGAGCCGTTCGAAGGCGAGATGGACCCGCCCGCCACCAGGCGCGACGAGTCGTTGTGCCCGTACCCCGAACACCTGGGCGATGCGGTCCTCGGTCAGCACGTCGGCGGGGGCACCGCCGGCGACGAGCCGACCGGCCGCCATGACGTAGATCCGGTCGCAGAACGCGGCGGCGTGGTTGAGGTCGTGCAGCGCAGCGACCGTGGTCAGGCCGAGGTCCCGCACCAGGTGCAGGATCTCCAGCTGGTAGCGGACGTCGAGGTGGTTCGTCGGCTCGTCCAGCAACAGCAGCCGACTCTGCTGGGCCAGCGCGCGGGCGATCAGCACCCGCTGCCGTTCGCCACCGGAGAGCGTGCCGACGGGGCGGGGAGCGCTGCCGCCCATGCCGACCCGGTCCAGCGCCGCTTCGCAGATCCGGTGGTCCTGCACGGTGTCCCGATCCAGCGGACCCTTGTGCGGAGTCCGGCCCATCGCCACCACCTCGCCGACGGTGAAGTCGAACTCCGCCGGACCCTCCTGCGCGAGGACGGCGGTGCGCCGCGCTGCCTCCCGGGACGGGAGCCGCGACAGGTCCTCGCCGTCCAGGCTGATCAGACCCGCCGCCGGGCGCAGGGCCCGGTACACGGCACGCAGCAGCGTCGACTTGCCGCAGCCGTTGGGACCGACCAGCCCGACGAACTCCCCGGTCTCCGCGGTCAGGTCGGCGTCGGACACGACGTCCCTGCCACCCAGCTCCACCCGGACCCCGTCGAGCACCAGTCTCATGCCGACAGACCCGCACGATCGGGAGTCCCCCGCCGCAGCAGCCACAGGAAGAACGGCACGCCGACCACGGCCGTTACGACACTCAGCGGCAGCTCGGCCGGTGCGTCGAGGGTGCGGGCGACGATGTCGACGAGCTGGAGGAAGATCGCACCCATCAGCGCCGTGACCGGCAGCACCCGCCGGTGATCCGCGCCGACGACCAGCCGAGCGGCATGCGGGATGATCAGACCCACGAAGGCGATGGCACCGCTCACCGCAACGATCACGCCGACCAGCAGCGAGGTGAGCACGAACAGGGCGATCCGGAGCCGGTTCACGTTCACGCCGAGCGAGATGGCGGTCTCGTCCCCGGCCACCAGGGCGTTCAGTGGCCGGTACTGCACAAGCAGCACCACCAGGCCGCCGCCCAACACGACAGCCGGTACGGCCAGCACGTCCCACCGCGCCCCACCGAGGCTGCCCAGCAACCAGAACAGGATCGCCTGCGCCGCGCGGCCGCTGTCGGCCTTCAGCAGCACGTAGCTGTAGAGTGCCTGGAACAGGAAAGCGAGCGCGACACCCGCCAGGATCAGTCGCGCCGGGGTGATCCGCCCGGATCGCTGTGCGGTCAGGTAGACCAGCGCTGTCGCCAGCACGGCACCGCTGAACGCCGCCGTCGACAACACCACCCTGCCCAGCGTCACCGAGCCGAGCACGAACACCAGCACCGCGCCGAAGGACGCGCCCTGGGAGACGCCGAGCAGGAACGGCTCGGCCAGGGGGTTGCGCACCACCGCCTGCAGCACGGCACCGGCGAGCGCGAGCGCGGAGCCGACCAGGATCGCGAGCAGCGCGCGCGGGAGCCGGAACTCCCAGATGATCTGGTCCTCGACCGATGCTCCTGCGGGGCCCGCCACCCCGGGCAGCAGATGAGCGATGACGATCCGCCAGGTCTGACCGACGGGCACGGCAACGGCGCCGATACTGACGGCCGCCAGGGTCACGGCGCCGAGGACGACCACCAGACCGACCAGCAGCATCGAGAACCGGACCGGCTCGGACCACCGGACATTCGACGAGGTGTGGCCGTGACCGTCCGATCGCAGCGGAGCTGTGATCGGGGCCGGCTCCCGCGCTCGGACCCTCATCCGGCAAAGGCGTCGGGGTGCAGGAACCGGGCGATCTCCACCACCGTGAGGATGTTGCGATAGCCTGGGTGCTGCCCGACGACCGGAACGGCGAGGAACCGGCGTTGCTGCGCGGCCGGGCTGTCGCGGACGATTCGGAACGCGACGTCTGCCTTCTGCTCGGCCGCCGGGTAGGACTCGCCGAACAACACCCGGTAGTCCGCGACGAGCAGCGCCTCGGGCTGCGACGCGGCAATCTGTTCGACGCTGACCTCGACGTAGTCCTCCGGGACGGCGGCGAGCACGTTCTCCCCACCCGCCGCGAGGATCATCTGGTTGGTCAGGCCCTCGCTGCCGTAGGCGTTGACCGGGCCGTCCCCGGTGTCGACGGCCAGCACCCGCACCGGCGCGCGTCCGGACACCCGTGCCCTGACGTCGGCGAGCGTCGTCTCGAACTCGGTGGCCAGCTCGTCGGCTCGGTCCTGAACGCCGAAGATCTGCCCCAAGTTGCGCACGTCCTGGATCGTCTTCTCGACCGTGGCGTTCTTGACACCCTCGGCGTCACACCAACCCCCGGTGACGTACACCTGTGCGCCGCTGGCGTCGAGCTCCTCGATCGTCGCCTGGCCGTCGGCCGAGTTGAAGCTCGACTGCGCGCTCACGTCGATGACGAAGTCGGACTGCTGCGAGAGCATGACCTCCTTGGACGGCAGGACGATGGTGTCCGAGATCTCCGGAATGGCTTCGTACTGCGCCTTCTGGCCCGGTAGGAAACCGTCAGGTCCGTTCTCGGAGAAGTTGGTCCGGCCCACGACACGGTCGGCCAGCCCCAGGGCGATCAGGGTTTCCAGCACCGGCTCGTACCCCGTGACCACGCGCTCCGGCGGCCTGTCGAAAGTCAGGGTTCGTCCGCAGTTCTGGACGCTGACGGGGTATCCCGGTGGGCTTTCGTCCTGGGTTCCTGCTGGTGCAGCGGTCGGACTAGCTACTCCACAGCCTGATAACACCAGCGCCAGCAGCGCAGAGACTGCCAGTGCCGCCCGCCATCGCCGACTACCCATTGCCACGCTCCTCGCACCCAGGACCCAGTCGACCGCAGTGTGTCGCACACGAGTGGCAAGAGCAAGCAGGAGGGCGATGCCACGCTGCTGCGCAACCGCTGCGACGGGGGTACCTCCAGAGGCTGAGCTCAAGCTCGGCGAAGCCGATGACGCCGGATGCCGACGACCGCGTGCCGCATCTCGTCGCCGAACCGCAGTCCTCAGGCCGTGTGCAGGCGGACACCGCGGGACGGCGGTGACCCGGGTCGCACTCGACCAGCGCGACTGCGACATCGATCGGAGCCGGCCTGTCGAACCGAGGCACGCCAGCCGGACCCCCGGCTGGGACTACCGTTCAGGAGAGGCCATCTCCGAGCGTCGCGCCGACGTGCCGGTTTCTTCGCCACGAATGCCGTTCAGCGTCACGGTGGCTTCTCCTCGTTCGACCGCGGCCGCCGATGCCGCGGTGCTGCGTCGCCGTCACTCTCGATCTGTTCGGCCGGCGCGATCCTCGCCCCGCGAAACTGGGTCGCGACAACCATCGCCGCAGTGATCAGGATGATGTCCTTGAGCACGTACTGACCTTCCAGGGTGGGTGCATGAAACGGGCCGGAGAACAGCCGCCCGGGTAGCAGCACCAGCGGCGAGAGGATGCCGACGAGTTCCACCACGAGAAGGTAGATGACCACCCGCAACCCCTTCCCGCTGATCAGCGACAGGCCGATGACGCACTCCAACGTGGCGCTGAACACCAGGGCCGGGGTAGCGGGGATCAGTCCGAAGGTCAGCAGGCGTGTCGTCGTGATCGCCAGATCCTGGGCTGGACTCACACCCGGGAAGTACTTCAGGACACCGAACCCGAGGAACACCACCCCCATGCTGACCCGCAGCAACGGGATGCTGTGCCGGACGAGCCAGCCGTGTACGACACCTTCGACCGCCATCAGCCACGAGCCGGATCGCATGAACTCCCCCTTCGTCAGGACGACAGATCCCCAGCGAGTGCGCTCGACTTCGATCGGTCTGTGTTCGACCGAACGGAGCAGAGGGTTTCGACCAGCCAGCGAGGGCACACACCTTGGCCTCCGCATGTGTGTCGACACGACCTGACCGCAACGATCCTCCACCACAGTCAGAGATCCCGCCCTTCGCCTACTGCGACTTAGACGCAACAGCGTAGCAGTGGCGGGAGCCCAGAGGGAGGTGACGATGAGCGAAAGTCAGGTGCCCGGACGCATCGGCCGCTCGGGACACTACCGCACCGGAGCGGCTGCGCGGCGGACCCGGAGAACGAAGCTGCAGTCCAGGATGCGGTGACCCGCCCGTGTCGGAAGCAGTCCGTGATCGCGGTCGCGCACCAGACGGGGTGCCCTCAACGCGCGACCCGAGCGAGCGCTCAACTCGGTACAGATCCACCCCGAACCATGCGTACCCGAACACCGTCGCAACGACGCCCGCGAGGAAGACTGTCAGCAGGGCGCAGCTCGTGGAGATGGCCGATCAGGCTCATCGTGCCGTCGACACGGCAGAACGACCTGCCCGCGTCAACGCGGGCGAACACCTGACCGACACGGTCGGTACGGCACCCGCAGGCAGTAGCGGAATCATCGCAGCCAGGGGGAACAACCGATCCGGCCGTTCTTTTCAGGCCCTTCATCATCGCACGGGCCGACTGGCGTAGTTCTTCCCGCGAGCAGTCACGAGGCGACGGGCAGCCGGCGCGGATTGAGGGCCCGCGCCAGCCACCCGATCGTACGCCTGGATCAGCCGTTGGCGTCGCTGGTGTTGAGCGGGCCGTTGACACCATCGGGGAAGAACCCGCCCGAGGTCACCGAGGCCGGGTTCAGGTACACGATGTTGAGCACCTGGCCAGCGCTCCGGGAGAACGCGACGGCGTTCTTATCGGCCGGGACGATGTTGGCGCTGCCGTCATCGTTGACGATGCCCTGGTCGAGGTCGTCCGGACCGTCGAGGCTGTCGCGCGCGTCGGAGATGGCCCCAGCCGGGACCTCCAGCCCCTTGGACAGCAACACGGTACGGATCAGGCCCGCGTGGTAGGCCTCGACCGCGAGGATCCCGGCCGCCGCCTCCAGGAAGGCCTTGTTCGTGATCAGCGGGGCGGCACCCTTGTAGGCAGTGACGCCCACGTCCTCGAACACGAAGGCGCCGAGCAGGAAGCTGTTCTCGTCGGCGAACGCGTCGAACGTCTCGCCTTCCTTGATCAGCCCGGCCGCGGTGGCCGCGGCAGTGAAGGCGTCGTCGAGGTTGATCGCCGGGCGGGCGACCTTTGCCCCGCCCAGGGCGGCGCGCAGGAAGTCGACGTGCGCGCGCTCATCGCCCGCGATCTCCGCCGCGTAGTCCCGCACCACCTTCGTCTCGAAGTTCACCTTCTTGCCGCCGGTGACGCCGCCGAGCGTGCCGGCCCCGTCGATCTGGCTGTCCTTCAGTCCCTCGCCGGTGAACGCCCGGAGATAGAACTCGGCCTCCAGGTACTCGAGGTTGAGGGCGAAGTTCAGGACTGCGGCGTCAGTGGCCGCACCGTCGTCGGCCGCACCGGCGGAGGCGACACCCGCGGTCAGCACGCTGGCCCCGGCTACGCCGACACCGGTCAGCCCGGCCGCCCGCAGGAAGCGACGACGGTCGACCTCGTTCTCCGCACTACGGTCGATGGCGTACTTCACAAAGGCCTTGTTAAACCCTTCGAACACTGCATTCTCCTCGGTCCGAGACGTGGCGCTAGCGTCGCGCCGTGGGGAGCACCTGCTGACGCAGGGCACGGGCAGCGAAAGACTGCTGATGCAGCAACGTTGCAGAACGCTCGAACGATACGCACCCGATCGGGTGGTCTCGCTCGCCGGCGAGGTTGCGCCGTGTTCTTCAGCATCTCCGGGGCGAGATCCCGGGGCCTGATCCGGTTCTCATGAGGTCACGCGTGGACGTCACGCGGTCACGTCCTGTCGATGACGCTGGACCGCCGGACGGCACGCGGGGCCCGCCTCCGGTCACGTCCGACCCGGCAGGCCCCGCGGCCCGCCCCGGTGCCGAGCTGCCAGAACGATCACCGGTGCACGTCTTCGCACCCACTGTTGCGAAGACCCCCCGCGACACCCTCTCACTGTGGACAACACTTCGCTACTGCAAGATGATGGCCTCTACGCGACCAGACGAGCGAAGGATCATCGTGGCCGACTACGTCCTCCCCGACCTGCCCTACGACTACGGAGCCCTCGAACCGCACATCGCGGGTGAGATCATGGAGCTCCATCACTCCAAGCACCACCAGACCTACGTGAACGGCCTGAACAGCGCGCTCGAGCAGCTCGCCGAGGCCCGAGAGAAGGGCGAGCTCACCTCGATCGTCGGGCTGGAGAAGTCGCTGGCCTTCAACCTCGGCGGGCACATCAACCACTCGGTGTTCTGGCCCAACCTGTCCCCCGACGGGGGCGGTCGACCGGTGAACGACCTCGCCGCGGCCATCGACGAGCAGTTCGGGTCGTTCGAGGCGTTCCAGGCCCACTTCACCGCGACAGCCACGACTATCCAGGGTTCCGGGTGGGCGATCCTGGCCTGGGAGCCCCTCGGCCAGCAGCTGTTGATCGTGCAGCTCTACGACCAGCAGGCCAACGTACCGATCGGGCTCGTCCCCGTGGTTCTGCTCGACATGTGGGAGCACGCCTTCTACCTGCAGTACCGCAACGTCAAACCGGACTACGTCACAGCCTGGTGGAACGTCGTCGACTGGACCGACGCCGCCAGCCGGTTCGAGGCGGCACGAGCGCAGACCGCCGGGCTGATCGTCCCGGCCTGACCGACCGCGTCCGGCTCAGGCTCGAAGATCGAGCGGACGGCTCAACGCCTACGATCGGCCCGTGACGCGCCTGTCCGTGGCGATCAGGCCGCCCGCCGACGTCCTCGCCCTGCTCGCCCGCCTGCCCCGCGTGCCCACACCGGGAGTCACCTGGTCGACGCCCGAGCAATGGCTGGTGAAGCTCCGGCCGCTCGGGCACGTCGACGAGCGGCTCGTCGCCCCCCCTTACCGCGACGTGGTGCTGGCCCGCGGCCAGGTGCCCGCGGCCCTCGCCGGTGATCCGGTGACAGCGCGGTGGGTGGCCACCACCGTCGTGCTGGTGGCCGATCGGTCCGCACCGGGTCGGCCACGGTTCCTCGACCTCGCGGAGTTCGGCCTGGGAACCGGGTGATCATCGGAGCACTCGTCGCGGTGTCCTCGTCGCCACGAAGCTCGGCGGGAGCTGCGGATCAGTTGTCCGAAACGGGCCCGCGGAAGACACCTCGCTCCGTACCGTCCGCGGCATGGACGCAGAGCAGTGGCTGGCCGCCTACCGGGAGCGGCTGACCGAGATCGGGGCCCGCGCGGCCCGGGCCCGGGAGGAGCTGGCCGGCGTCGAGGCCACGGCGTCGAGCCGGGACGGGGCGGTCACCGTCACCGTCAACCCGGCCGGGGCCTTGCGGCGGCTCGTGCTCTCCGAACGCAGCGAGGCCCTGACGCGCACGCAGCTCGCGGCGGCCGTGCTGGCCACCGCCGCGCAGGCGCAGGGCGCGGCGGCGCGGCAGGCGACGGCGGCGGTCGCGCCGCTGATCGGGGAGGACAGCGAGACGATGCGGCTGCTGCGCACACACCTGCCCGTCGACGGTAGCGCGCCGTGAGCGACGGGTTCGCGGTCGACGCCGCGGCTCTCGACGCGCACGCCGAGGAGCTCGACACGCTGGCCGGGCGGATGACGGTTGCGGCAGCGGCCGGACGCCCGCTCGACCTCATGGCCTACGGGCTGCTCGGTCAGGCCTTCGCGATGGCCGCCGCCGGCGCGACGACCACCGGATCCGCCGCCGTCGCCACGCTGGCCGCCCGCTTCGTCGAGCTCGGCGACGGCGTGCGCGCCACCCGCGAGGACTACCTGCGGGTCGAACAACACAACGCCACCGGCTTCGGAGGTCCGCGATGAGCGAGACGCTGGTCGTCGAGGCGGAGGACGAGTACGCCGAACCCCAGGGCAGCATGGACGGCGGCGGCGTGGCGTCGAGCTGGGCGGACCTCGGCAACGCCGTCGACAACGGCGATCCGCTACAGATCGCCTTCGCCGGAGCCGCAGCCGGCCTCGACACCCTCGGCTTCGTCGCCGACCCGTTCGACGCGTTCCTGGTCTCGACGATCGGGTACGTCATCGAGCACGTCTCGTTCCTGCACGAGCCGCTCGACGCCCTGGCCGGCGACCCGACGCAGATCATGGCGCAGGCGCGCACCTGGCACAACGTGGCGGTGCGGCTGACGGAGGTGGCCGCGGAGCTCCGGGAGAAGGCCGCCGGGCTCCCCGGCTGGGACGGTGCCGCAGGCGACGCCTACCGCGGACAGGTGCATGCGTACACCAGCAGGCTCGACGGTGCCGCCGGGCAGGCCGAGCGGCTCTCCGGCCTCATCCTCGGCACCGGTGTCGAGGTCGGCACGCTGCGGGCGCTGATCCGCGATCTGATCGCGGAGTTCCTGGCCTGGGCGGCGAAGATCGTCCTCGCCGCACTGGCGCTCGTGCCGGTCACCATGGCCGGATCGACCGCCGCCGCGATCGGGACGGTCGTGTGGGAGGCCGTGCGCCTCGCCGACGACATCGCCGAGCGTATCTCCGGGTTGCTCGACGCCTTGTCAGCCGCCGGCGGTACGGCCGGTCAGATCGCCGACCGGATGCGCGAGGCCGCCACGCAGGTCCGAGCCATCGCCCCACAGGCACAACACGTCGCACGGACCGCAGGTGCAGCCGCCGACGGCAAGCACGCCGGGGAGGTCGTCGAGCTGGGCAACCAGGTCACCCGGGCCGCGCAGGACCAGCACACCTGGAGAACGACCGAATCCAGCACCATCCTCGGCTGAGGTCACACACCCGTTACCGCGTTACCGCTCGATGCGCCCGACCTATTGGGAGTGGGGGACTTTCGGGGTCTCCTGGCGCCCACACGATCGAGTGATCAATCATCCGACGGGTATCCATCGCACACAGCATCAGTATCATCGGCGAGGTGAATAAGTCTCGCGCGATCGCGCTCACCGTTGCGGTAACCGCGGCCATCCTGGGCCCGCTCAGCAGCACCGCATTCGCAGATACCGACGTCACGGCCCCGGACACCGACGTCACCGCAGGTCCGGGCGGCACCGAGGTCACAGCCCCGAACACCCACGTCGACGCCAGCCCGAACGGCACACGCGTCACGACCCCGTGGGGCGTCTACGGCACTCGGTAAGGGTCACGACTCAGTAAAGATACCGCATCCGCAGTTGACTAATGTGCTTTCTCGGGTGTATCCGATGGTTCGACAGTGAGTCGTCGGATCCCCTGAGGATGCACGTGGATTTTACGGAACAATAGCACTCCTACCCTGGAAGACGACCGGATACGGCCGAGCTTACGTATCCGCTCGGACCGGATACGAGGTCAGGTATCCGCCCATCCTCGGGAAGTACTCCACACCGCGAGTTCCCGCCCGTCGGCTGTGCGGAGCCGGTCGATGCGCAACCCGGGGTTGCGGCCATGTCTGGCGTCGGCCCCGGCGACGATCATCACACCGGAACCGTCTCGGATGAAGATCCCGGGGTACCACCGTAAGGGGTCTCGGTCACCGACGCGGCAAGAATCCGCAGCTTGCGGTCGCCGTAAAAGCAGTAGGCGTTGGGGTACGGATCGAGCTGGGCACGGATGAGATTGAAGATGTCGCGGGCCGGCCAGCTCCAGTCGATCCGATTGTCCTCATCGACGCGACGATGGAAGTAGGACGCAGCGCGGCGGTCCTGCGGGGTCCAGTCGGTGCGACCGAACCCGAGGAGCTCCAGCGTAAACATTCAGCCTCGGGTTGATGGCATGGCATGGCTTGGTGACCGGTCGGCTGGTGGCCTCCGGTGGTGTTCGGGTGGTGTTGATCGCTCAGGTGGGTGCGGGGAGGTCGGGCATCCAGGGTCGGCCGATGAGTGCGTC
>JBBSQN010000029.1:0-40544 GCA_038257875.1 Mycobacteriales bacterium | reverse complement strand
CCGGACGCGGCCCCGGCGCGTCCCACGTCGGTGGGCGGGGTGCCGATCCCGCAGGCGCCACCCCGCGGCAACGTCTACCCGTTCCGGCCGCGCACCGAGGCCGCCGAGCCCACCCCGCAGCAGCCCGCGGAAACCGGGCCGTCGGACCTCGACGTGCTCACCGGCACCCAACGCGCGGTCTACGACGCCCTCACCACCGGCGTCGGCCGCACCGGACAGATCGCCGAGACCGCCGGGCTCCGCAACCCCACAGTGTCCAAGACCCTGGCCGCCCTGGCCGAGCTGCAGCTGGCCCACAAGCTCACCCACGGCGAATGGGCACCTGGACCCGACCCCGCACAAACCGGCTAACCCCGCCCTCGACACACGCCCCCCGCCCGACCGTCCAGGGAGCTCGATGACAGACCACGACCCCGACCCGCGCACCAGGTGCCGCGGCATCCGGCCGGACCCCGCAGGAGGGGGTCCTCAGACGCCCCCGGCTGGGCCGACGGGTGGGCGGGTGCGGTTGTCACGCCGCGCCGGGTGGCGCAAGCCCCCGGGCGCCGTGGTGGTGGCCCGCCCGACCCGGTGGGGCAACCCGTTCGACTGGCGCCGACTCGGGCGGGCCGAGGCCGTCCGCCGCCACCGGCTGTGGCTGCTTGCCCACCCCGACCTGCTCGTGCAGGTGCGGGCAGAGCTGGCCGGGCGGGTGCTGGCGTGCTGGTGCCCCCTCGACGAGCCCTGCCACGCCGACACCCTCGCCGACCTCGCCGGCCCACCCGGGCATGCCCATCCGCCGGAGCCCCTGGCAGGGCCCCAGGGTGATCCAGAGCCGGCGGAACGCGCGATCCAAGCGCATACCGAGGTCGGCTCGTGACCGGCTGGGTCCGCGACGGAGACCACCCCCGAGTGATGGTGCCGCGTGCGATCTTCCCCGAGATGCGGCCGGGAGTGACCGCGTCCCGCGTGTACGGGGCGCTCGCGGTCCGCGCCGACAACGGCAGCGGACTGGTCGACTCGACCTTCGAGCAGATCGCCGCGGACGCCGGCCTCAGCCGCCGGCGGGTGGCCGAGGGGGTGGCGGTGTTGATCGAGCAGGGGTGGGTGACGCAGGCCCGACAGGGACGCGGGCGGGTGGCCAGCAAGTACCGGCTGCACCCGACACCCCTCCGTAGTGGTGTCGAAACCGGCACCGCTACAGAGGTGGGCGAGGACCGTAGTGGTGTCGTTTACGGGGCTAAAACGGGTGCCGACGCGGCCGCTAGTGGTGCCGGAAACGACACCACTACGGAGCCCTGTGGTGTCGTTTCCGACACCACTACGAGCCGTAGTGGTGTCGAAAACGACACCCTCTCTTGTCTTACCAACCCCCTTGTCTCACCAAGACGCTCCGAGCCTGACGGCTCGGGGCCGCGCGCTCGGCGCGCCGCCTCGGCGGGCCACGCCCCCGTGGCGCTGTTCCCCGCCCCGCCACCGCCACCCGCCCCGCCACCCGCCTCGACGACGGCCCGCGACGCCGTCGCGGCCTGGGTTGAGGCCTACCGCGCCACCGGCGGGCGACCCGTGGCCCGTCAGACCAAGCAGGCCGGCCGCGAGGCGAAGGAGCTCCTGGCCGTAGGCAACCCACCCGACCTCGTCCTCGCCGCAGCGCGGGCAGCCGGAGGGAAGTGCCGAGCCACGATCGTCGCCGAGCTCGGGATCATCCTCGCCCGCCGTCCCGGCAGGTCTCCGTCGGGCAACGGTCTCGACCTGTCGCACCTGTCCACCGGGGACCGGAGGTTCGCCGAGGCCGAACTGACGAAACTCCACCCCGACTACCGGCTTCTCGACGAGACGTTCGGTGTCGAGGTTCCCGTCTCAGCTCGAGTGAGGAGCCCCGCATGACCGATCTCGCCACGACCCGAGGCGCGCTGACACCGGCCAGGGCGCTCGGCGTCGATGACGTGACAAGCCTGCTGCAGATGGCGGCGGCCGACGACAAGCGCACCATCGGCTACGCCGAGAAGGCCGCCTGGGCGTCAGCGGCGGAGATCGCGGGCTGGACGTTCCCCGAAGCGGCCGACGCGATCCGCCACCATCAGGCCACGAGCACCGACTACCTCCGGGCCGCGCACATCACCGCGCACATACGTGATCATCGGCAGCGCGCCGCCGTCAGCGGCGGGGTCTGCCCGACGACCGGGGTGCGGCTACCCAGCCACGCCGAGGCGCTGGAGCTCTGGGTCGGTGACCACCGTCGGGCCGGTGCGAACCCGTCGAGTCAGAACACCGATCGTGCCGCGACCCTGCTGGGGGAGCTGCTGTGCGAGGCACCGTCAGCGGTGGAGGTGCTGCACGCCGCGGTCCTCGCGGCGCGGGAGTTCTCCGCCCGGATCGACTGGCGGCTCGAGCGGATCGGCCGTGACGGGCTGACGCGGGTGGCGCCACCGGTCCCGGTGCAGTACCTCCCCGACGACCGGCTGCCGACACGCTGGGCTGCGCGTCAGCCGGGATTCCCAGCTGAGGTGCGGAGCTTCCCGGAGTGGTTGGACGCCGGTGGCGAGAGCGACCGCAGCATCTACGAGACCTGTCGCGCCGCGGCGACACGGGCGTGGCTCGGCGAGCACCCAGACTGGCGGCACCGGCTCCCGGCCGATGCGGAGGTCCAGTGGTGACCGAGACTGAGAGGAACACCGGATGAGCACGCTCAGCCCCGTCGATCACGTGGCCCGCCCGCGGCTGCCCTGGCGGATCGCCCCACACCTCACCGAATGCGGCAAGGACCTCGCCCACTTCGACCTCGACCGGATCATCACCACCGATGCTCTGATCGCCCGGATCCGCGACCTCGGCCGGCAGCGCGCCGCCTACACCACCTGCATGACCTGCTGGGAGACCGCACGCAGGCACCGCTCGGATCGACCCGACCCGCTCCGGGTCATCAGGCGTGAGCTCGAGGCGCTGCGATGGAGCGAGGACGTCCCGCTCGGCGACCTCGACCACCTCACGGCCGCACGTCGTGAGCAGGTGACCCGCGACCACGCCCGACGCAGACTCGTCGCCGGCGAGCTCGAAGCGCTCGGCGCGCTGGTCACCGCCCATCGCGCCGAGTTCGACGACTACGTCGCCGGTCTCGCCGAGACCGTGTCGCTGACCGACCGCCGCGCGACGCGCCGAGCGTCCCGCCGCTCCGCAGGCCCAGGTGCGTCATGACGCGCTCCGAGCCAGGGCCTGCCGCTGGCTCCGCCACCGAGCTGCCTGGTTCAGCGGTGCGGGCCGGGGCGTGCGCGCTGGATCGTGCCGCGGTCGCCGAGGCGGTGCGGCTGCTGGGGTGGCCGGGGGTGGCGCTGCCGGAGACGACGCTGTTCGGGTGCCGTCTGGTGGCGGTGGTCGCCCTCGACCTCGACGCGTACCGCGCCAGGCAGGCGAGCGGGGACGGCCCGCAGCGCGACGCGGACACGCTCGCGGTGTGGGAGTGGCCTGAGTCCGCCGGGCACGTCCCGCGGCCCGCGCTGCGCCTGTCCGGGGCGTTGTTCCTGGCTCGTCGCGGGTGGCGGCGTGCCCTGGGTGACGCGACGCGATGGCGCGGGTTCGGACCGGCCGCGGTCCTCGTCCCGGCCGCGGCGTTGGCCGACGAGGTGTGCCGGTGGGAGTTCGCGCTGCACGGCGTCGGCGCGGTTCCCGCAACGGGCCCGGCCGACACGGACGCGGGGCAGCCGGCCGATTCGGCCGGGCCGGTGGTGCCGGCGGAGCCGGGTCGGCGGGTGCCCGCTCGACGACGCACCGCGGATCGGTGGATCGAGGAGACCCTCTATCAGAACGCGCTCGACCTCGGCCTCTACCCCGAGCCGGAGCACACCCGTCATCGGGGCGCTCATCCCGACACCACACCAGAGGAGAACACCAGCGATGTCCAGGACGACGACCGGCCCGCGCGTGATGCTCAGCGTCGAAGCGGCGGCCGAGCAGCTCAGCATTAGTCGGACCCGCATGTACGGACTCATCAAGGCCGGCGCGATCGAGACCGTCAAGCTCGGGCGTCTCCGACGCGTCCCAGCCGACGCCCTCACCACCTACGTCCACCACCTCACCACCGAGCAGCGCGCCGCAACCTGACGTCGGATCACCGACGTCACCGCTCGGCTGGTCGCCGAGCACACCGGCCGCGGTCACGCGGCCTGATGACAGGAGGAGCGATGGCCCGCAAGCGGCCCGCCGGCACGCGGGCACCGAACGGTGCGTCGAGCATCTATCCCGGCGCCGACGGCAAGTGGCACGGGCGGGTGACCGTCGGCCTCAAGGACGACGGCTCGCCCGACCGGCGGCACGTCGAACGCAAGACCGAAGCGGAGGTCATCGTCGCCGTCCGCGCCCTGGAGCGTGACCGCGAGAACGGCAAGGTCCGGAAGGCCGGCCGGGCGATGCCGGTTGAAGCGTGGCTGCTGCACTGGCTGGAGAACATCGCGCGACCGTCGGTCAAGTACAAGTCGTATCGCGCCTATCGGACGGCCGTGGAACACCACCTCGTTCCGGCCCTGGGCAGGCATCGGCTCGACAAGGTGGGGCCGGAGCACTTCGAGACGCTCTACGCCCGGATGGTCGCGGCGGGTGCCCGACCAGGAACCGCGCACCAGGTCCACCGCACGGCACGCACCGCGTTCGGCGAGGCGCTGCGGCGCGGGCATCTCGTCCGCAATCCGGCCACCCTCGCGAAAGCGCCGCGCGTCGAGGAGGACGAGGTGGACCCGTTCGAGGTACAGGAGATCCAGCAGCTCATCAAGACCGCGTTGGCCCGCCGCAACGGCGTCCGGTTCGTCCTCGCCCTCGCGGTCGGCACTCGTCAGGGCGAGACGATCGGCCTCAAGTGGAGCCGTTACAACGCGGCGACGCGGACGCTGCGGATCGCGCGTCAGCTTCAGCGCCAGACGTGGGAGCACGGTTGCGGCGACCCGCACGCGTGCGGGTCGCGGTACCACAAGGTCCGGCCCTGCCCGGACGGCTGCAAGCGCCACACGCGGGCCTGTCCGCCGCTGTGCCCTGATGACTGCACGAGCCATGCCCGATGGTGCCCGCAGCGGCGCGGCGGCGGCCTCGTGGAGGTGGACCTCAAGTCGAGGGCCGGCCGTCGCGGCATCGTCCTTCCCGCGCAGCTCGCCGTGTTGCTGGAACAGCACCGCGCCGATCAGGCGCGCGAGCGCGAGCACGCGGGCACGGTCTGGGAGGAGGGCGGGTGGATGTTCGCCCAACCGAACGGCCGGCCGGTCGACCAGACGATGGACCGCAACGAGTGGAAGCGGCTTCTCCGCGACGCGGGTGTGCGACCCGCCCGGCTGCATGACGCTCGTCACACGGCCGCCACGGTGCTCCTGCTGCTCGGCGTGCCCGAGCGGGCCGCCATGGACGTCATGGGCTGGTCGCACAGCTCGATGGCGAAGCGGTACCAACACGTCACGGCGGTCCTCCGGCAGGACATCGCCACCAGGCTGGACGGGTTCCTCTGGGGGCCAACTGAGACGAAGACTGAGACGGGCGCCTGACCAAGATAAGAAGATCCCAGCGTTTCCGCAGTTCAGAACCGGTGGCCAGGGGCGGGATCGAACCGCCGACCTACCGCTTTTCAGGCGGTCGCTCGTACCAACTGAGCTACCTGGCCGGGCCGGCACGCAACCGGACACCTGGTGGAGCGACCCAGACGGGACTCGAACCCGCGACCTTCGCCGTGACAGGGCGACGCGCTAACCAACTGCGCCACTGGGCCTTGCGTGGAACCTCATGCGTAGTGCCGTACCCCCAACGGGATTCGAACCCGCGCTGCCGCCTTGAAAGGGCGGAGTCCTAGGCCGCTAGACGATGGGGGCTTGGGCCACCGGAGCGACCCCCGCCCGCAACGGCTGTCCGTTGGGAGCCAGCCCAGCATAGGGCAGGAGCGGCCCGCACCCCACATCCGGGGGGTAGCGGGTCAGCGACTGACCGGTGGAGGCTGGTCCGGGGCTGCCGAGATGAGCCCGAGCATGTCAAGCAGTTGACGGAGGTCGTCGGGGTCAGCGGAGTTGCGGGCCACCACCATGCGGGCCCGCTGCAGCTGGTCGTCGGAGACGCGGTACGCGTCCGCCGCCGTGCGCTGCTGGGGGACCGCGCCGGTCGGCGCCGTCCGATCCGCACCGATCTCCTGCCGCGCGCTACCGATGCCACTCATCGCCGCCTCCCCGTCCGGTCGTCACCAGGCCTCGGTCCACCAGGGGCCGATCGTGCGGACCGCGCTGTCCGCGAGATACCGACCGCCTCGTACCCCGTTCAGGGAACCCCACCCGAACCGGAATGGCCCGCAGCCACACCCCCGTGGCCGTGACCGCACGCTACCCAGCGACTCCGCCCAGCGCACCCCTCTTCCGGGGTGAGCTGGGCCCGTTCTGGTGACGCACGGCGAGCATCCAGCGAACACTACCGTCCACGGCCCGGTCCGGCGGCGGTGCGCGATCGCCGCTCTGCCACCATTCGGCACACCTGAACAGGAGGCTTCCCATGTCCGTCGAGGCACCGTTCCGCACCCAAGTCACCGTCGTCGGGATGACCTGCCAGCACTGTGTGATGTCCGTGACTGAGGAGATCGGCGAGATCGTCGGCGTCAGTGCCGTCGACGTCCGACTTGACGCCGGCGTCGTCACGGTGCTGGGTGACCGCGAGATCGACCGTCACGAGATCGCGGCCGCCGTCACCGAAGCCGGCTTCGAGCTGGCGGGTTGACCGCGATACCGGTGAGTTCGGCCGCTTCGTCGGCTGCACCGCGCTCCGGTCACCGCTTACTGTCACCTCCGAGCATCCGACTCACGTCGGGCACCGGCGTCACGGTGAGGAGGCCAGCGGGTGGGCGAGTACGAGGACGCCTTCCGCGCCAGCACGGACGATCCGGAGGCGTTCTGGCTCGGCGCGGCGCAGGCGATCGACTGGCACGTCGCGCCGACGCGGGCACTCGACGCGTCCCGGCGGCCGTTCTATCGCTGGTTTCCCGACGGGGAGCTGAACGTCTGCCACAACGCGCTCGACCGCCACGTCGACGCCGGTCGCGGTGAACAGTCCGCGCTGATCTACGACTCGCCCGTCACCGGCACGAAGCGCATCTACACCTACGCCGGGCTGCGCGACGAGGTGGCGCGTTTCGCGGGCGTCCTCGCCGGTCTCGGTGTCGGTCGCGGCGACCGCGTGGTGATCTACATGCCGATGGTGCCCGAGGCCGCGGTCGCCATGCTGGCGTGCGCCCGGATCGGTGCGGTGCACTCGGTGGTGTTCGGCGGATTCGCATCCAGGGAGCTCGCCGTGCGCATCGACGACGCGGCCCCGTCGGTAATCGTGTCGGCGTCGTGCGGCATCGAGGGCAGCCGGGTGATCGAGTACAAGCCGCTGCTGGACCAGGCTGTCGAGCTCGCGGCGCACACGTCCGCGAAGCAGGTCATCCTGCAACGACCGCAGGCCGAGGCGGTCCTGGGTACTGACGACGTGGACTGGGCGCAGGCCGTGGCCTCGGCGACACCGGCGGACTGCGTACCCGTAGCGGCTACCGACCCGCTCTACATCCTCTACACGTCCGGTACGACCGGGAAGCCCAAGGGCGTGGTGCGCGACGGCGGTGGCTACGCGGTGGCGCTGCGCTGGTCGATGCGAGGCGTCTACGACGTCGGCGCCGGGGAGACGATCTTCACCGCATCCGACGTCGGCTGGGTCGTCGGGCACTCCTACATCGTGTACGCGCCGCTGCTCGCGGGGCGACGACCGTGCTGTACGAGGGCAAACCGGTTGGCACGCCGGATGCCGGGCAGTTCTGGCGGGTGGTCGCTGAGCACGGGGCGAAGAGCATGTTCACCGCGCCGACGGCATTCCGAGCGATCAAGAAGGAGGACCCGAACGGCGAGCTCGCGGCGCGCTACGACCTCTCGGGGTTGCGATACCTCTTCCTCGCCGGGGAGCGACTCGACCCCGAGACCTACCGCTGGGCTTCTGACCTCCTCGGCATTCCGGTGATCGACAACTGGTGGCAGACCGAGACCGGGTGGCCGATCGTGGCCAACCCGGTCGGCATCGAGCTGCTGGAGATCAAGCCCGGCTCCCCGACCAGACCGCTGCCCGGCTGGGACGTGCAGGTGCTCGACGCCACGGGGACCCCGGTCGAGCCCGGTACCGACGGCGCGATTGTGGTCAAGCTGCCGATGCCACCGGGGTCGTTGCCGACGTTGTGGAACGACGACGAGCGGTTCGTGGCGTCCTACCTGTCGGCCTTCGACGGCTACTACCTCACCGGCGACGGTGGCCACGTCGACGCCGACGGCTATGTGTACGTCATGGGCCGCACCGACGATGTGATCAACGTGGCTGGGCACCGGCTCTCCACCGGCGGGATGGAGGAGGTGCTCGCCGCGCACCCCGACGTCGCTGAGTGTGCGGTGATCGGCGTGGCCGATCCGCTGAAGGGGCAGATCCCGCATGGTTTCGTGGTGCTCAAGGCGGGTGTCACGACCGGCGTGGCGCAGCTCCGCGGGGAGCTTGTCCAGCTGGTGCGCGACCAGATCGGCGCCGTCGCGTCGTTGCGCGACGTCGCGGTGGTCGCGGCCCTGCCCAAGACCCGGTCGGGGAAGATCCTGCGCAAGACGATGCGCGGCATCGCCGACGGCATCGAGGAGCCGGTGCCGTCCACGATCGACGACGTCGCCGTGCTCGACGCGCTGCGCCCGATACTGCGCGGCGTCGGCGGTGGCCCGCCCGGCGGCGACGCGAGCGAGTCGCTGCCGTCCTGACCACCTCAGGGCTTTCGCCCGACGCCACCGAACACGGACACCTCGATGGGGCCACCGACATCGATGTGGTCGGGTCGCCACAGCGAACACGAGACCACCCCGGGCTCCAGCAACTCCAGTCCGTCGAAGAAACCGATGAGCTCCTGGCGGCTGCGGACCGTTATCGGAGGGGTTCCGCCGCTCTCGTTCCAGAGCCGGCAGGCCTCGCGCGCCGCTTCGCCACCCACTTCTGTGGTGGGGTCGCACAACACCAGGTAGCTGCCGGGCGGCAGGGTTTCGCGCAATCGGTTCACGATCGCGTACGCCTCGTCGAGGTCCAGGATGTGTTCCATGATTCCCAGCAACATCAGCGCGACCGGTTGGGTGAGATCCAGGGTCTGGGCCGCCTGCCGAAGGATCGGGTCCGGATCGTGCAGATCGCCGTCGATGTAGGCGGTCACGCCGTGTGGGCTGCTGGTCAGCAAGGCACGGGCATGCGCCAAGACGAGCGGGTCGTTGTCGACGTAGACGATGCGGCACTCCGGTGCGGTCGCCTGGGCGACCTCGTGGGTGTTGTTGGCGGTGGGCAGCCCAGTGCCGATGTCGAGGAACTGAGGATTCCAACCTCTCCGGCCAGGTAGTGCACGGCGCGGACCAGGAACGCCCGAGAGGCGCGGGCGGTGTCGACGACACCCGGCTGGACAGCGCGGAACTGCTCAGCGACCTCGCGGTCGACCAGATAGTTGTCCTTGCCGCCCAGCCAGTAGTTCCAGACCCGAGCCGAGTGCGCCACGCTGGTGTCGATCATTGCCGTAGAGGGCTCGTGATCGGGAGTGTCTGAACTGTCCATTCGAGTGCGCCTCTCTGCTGATCGCCTCCTGAGCGGGACAACTGGGTGCGGACCGGGGGTTGTAGCCAGGTGGTATGAAGCGTCTGAGGGTACTGCAGCCACGGCGGCGTGTCCCTGAACAGGACTCGTGGCCTCCGGTGAGGGTGACCTGAGTGCACCACCGCCCGGGAGAGGTGCACGATGTCGGCATGAAGGTCGTGGTCGACTTCGATCTATGTGAGTCCAACGCCGTCTGCATGGGTATCGCGCCGGAGGTGTTCGAGGTGCGGGAGGACGACTTCCTCTACGTCCTTGACGAGAACCCACCGGAGTCGATGCGCCCGCAGCTGGAGGAGGCCGTCTTGTCCTGCCCGCGCGCGGCGATCAGGCTCGTCGAGGACTGAGCTCGCTTCCTGGGTGTCTTGGCCCGGCCCGGGACGACTGTCCGCCGCGCGCGAGCCGCTCCGCAAGCGCGATCGCGTTGTAGGGCGCGTGCACCTTGGCGTCGTTGTCGAAGTAGACGAACACGTCACGGCCACCCGCGCGCCAGTTCCGTACCTTCGCCGCCCACGTGTCGAGTGCGTCCGGGCGTAGAAGGAGCCGTTGATCTCGATGCTGTCCACGCGTCGCGCCAGGTATTCCAGTTCGCGGCGCTGCGCGAGGCCTGCCGGGTAGAACGTGCGGCGCCACGGTAGGTAGCGCCATCCCGACGTCCCGACCCACGCCCGTGCCACCTGCGCGAGCATCCCACCCGTTCGGCAGGATGGCCGGGTGGACGCCGACTCAGCAGTGATCGTCACGGGCGCGGCCGGGTCGCTCGGGCAGGCCGTGGTCGCCGAGTTCCTGTCGGCGGGCCGGCCGGTGGTCGCGCTGGCTCGGCCCGGGAACCCGCTCGACGCGCTCGGCATGCAGGAGGGCGTGCACGCCGTGCCCGTCGACCTGGCGAGCCGGGCGGCCGTGCAGGCGGCCTTCGCGGCCGTCGACGCACTACCGGTGCGGCCGGACGCGCTGGTCGGGCTCGCGGGCGGGTTCACGCCCGGGAAGCTGGCCGACCTCGACGAGGAGACCTTCGACGGGCTCTGGCGTTCCAACGTCGCCTCCGTCCTGTGGGCGGCGCAGGCCGTGGCGCCCCGGTTCGCCGCACGTGGGGGCGGCGCCATCGTCACCGTCGGGTCGAAGACGGCGGTCGGTGGGCCCGCGCCGGTCGCGCACGCCACGAGCAAGGCCGCGGTCGTCCGGCTCACCCAGCTGCTCGCCGAGGAGCTGCGCGGGCAGCAGGTTCGCGTCAACGCCGTGCTCCCCTCGGTGATCGACACTCCGGCCAACCGGAGCTGGATGTCCGACGACCTCGCGGCGCGCGCCGTCGCCCCGGCGGCGATCGCGCGGGTCATCGCGTTTCTCTGCGGCCCGGACGCCGTCTCGATCAGCGGCGCCGCGATCCCGGTGTACGGCGATGCCTGACCTGTCCACGGCCGTCGACGCCGTGCTGGGCTGGCCGGTGGATCACGTCGCGGCCGCCGTCGTCGGCGGCGACGGCACGGTGCTCGCCACCGCCGGTGCGCAGGACCGTCCGTTCCCGCTGGCGTCGGTCACCAAGCCGTTGACGGCCTTCGCGACGTTGGTCGCCGTCGAGGAGGGGGCCCTCGAGTGGGACACCCCGGCCGGGCCCGAGGGCTCGACGGTGCGCCACCTCGCCGCGCACGCCTCCGGCCTCGCCTTCGCTGACCGGGCCGTGCAGGCCCGGCCCGGGACGAGCCGGATCTACTCCAACGTCGGATTCGAGATCCTCGCCGACACGATCTCCGCGGCCACCGGCATGCCGTTCGCGGACTACCTGCACCAGGCCGTGTGCGAGCCTCTCGGGCTCACCGCGACCCGGCTGGAGGGATCGCCCGCCGCCGGGGCCGTCGCGACGGCTGCCGACCTCGTCAGGTTCGCCGCCCAGCTACAGGCGCCCACGCTGGTGCACCCCGAGACGCTGCGCGGCGCCGTGCAGGTGGCGTTCCCCGGGCTCGACGGGATCCTGCCCGGCTACGGCCGGCACCGGCCCAACGACTGGGGACTGGGTTTCGAGGTCCGCGACGGGAAGTCGCCGCACTGGACCGGTGCTGGCAGCTCTCCGCGCACGTTCGGGCACTTCGGCCGGTCCGGCACGTTTGTCTGGGTCGACCCGCTGGCCGGCGCGGCGTGCGTGGTGCTCACCGACCGCGACTTCGGGTCGTGGGCGATCGAGGCGTGGCCGCCGTTCACGGACGCGATCCTGGCGGCGTTGTGACCCGGCTTCATCGGGCCGGTAGGCGTGGCGGGAATGTCGCATCGCGGTGAACAGTTGTACGAGCTGTCCGCGTCGGGAGGCCTGCGTCCCCGGCGCCCATCCACTGCCAGCACCTCCGAGGACGGGTCATGAAGGGCGATCGGGTCGAGATCGTCATCGACGCCGGTAGCGGTACGACGCGAATCTACGAGGTCGTCGCGACCCGCGCGGGGCGAAAGGTCAACGTGACGCACGGGCGCGGCGTCGTCGAGGTCAGCGAGATCACCCGCGGCGGGAGCACCGTGCGTACCGCGCGCTTCCTGGCCAACCGCGTGCTCGCGCTCGTCGAGCACCCCGCCACCGACGTGCCCGCCGGCGCCGAGATCACCCCCACGCTGCGTCCGGCCTGAACACCCGGGCAGACTCTTCCCACGATGCCTTCTTCGTCCTCCTCCGAGGCTCGAGCCAGCGCCCGCCCCGCACCCGATGTCGAGGGGCCACCGCCTGGAAAGGGGGGCGATGCTGCACCCCCGGGGGGTCACGGTGCCCCCTCCGGTCGCCCCCGCCGCAGGCGACCGCGTGCCCGCCGTCGCGAACCGGACGTCACCCCCCGTACGAACCACTCCCCGGACTCTGCCGCGTCGAACGATCCCGCCCCTGACGGCGTGGCATCCCCGGGCGGCGCCGTCCCCCACGGCGCCGCCCCGCACCGTTCCGCCCGCCAAGCCACCCCGCCCGACGGCGCGGTACCCGCCGACCTCGCCGCGCTGGCCCGGCGCATCGACGTGCTGGGCCCGCGCGACGCCCACCGGCTCCGTGGCCGCCTGCACACCGCGCGCCGAACCCGCGACGGCGCCGACCGGCACGCGGCGCTGTGCACGCTCACCGCAGCGCTCGACGCCGCCGAGCAGCGCCTCGCCGCTCGCGCCGCCGCCGTGCCGCCGATCACCTACCCGCCCGCGTTGCCCATCAGCGCCCGTCGCGACGACATCGCGGCCGCGATCCGCGATCACCAGGTCGTGATCGTCGCCGGCGAGACCGGCTCCGGGAAGACCACCCAGATCCCCAAGATCTGCCTGGAGCTCGGCCGCGGCGTCGGTGCCATGATCGGGCACACTCAGCCCCGTCGGCTCGCCGCCCGCACTGTGGCGGCCCGCATCGCCGAAGAGCTCGGCACCGAGCTGGGTGCGGCGGTGGGCTGGAAGGTCCGCTTCACCGATCATGTAGGCGAGAACACGCTGGTCAAGCTGATGACCGACGGCATCCTGCTGGCCGAACTCACCGGCGACCGGATGCTGCGCCAGTACGACACGCTGATCATCGACGAGGCGCACGAGCGCAGCCTCAACATCGACTTCATCCTCGGCTACCTCACCCAGCTGCTGCCCCGTCGTCCCGATCTCAAGGTGGTCATCACCTCGGCGACGATCGACCCGGAGCGGTTCGCTGAGCACTTCGCGCAGGCCATCGGGGCGCCGGTCCCCATCGTCGAGGTCTCCGGGCGTAGCTATCCCGTTGAGGTCCGCTATCGCCCCGTCGTTGATCCTGACGGGGATGCTGACGCTGACCCGGACCGTGATCAGCTCGAGGCCATCGGCGACGCCGTGGCCGAACTGCAGCGCGAGGGCGACGGCGACATCCTGGTGTTCCTGCCCGGCGAGCGTGAGATCCGCGACACTGCCGACGCGCTGGCCAGGCGGGACCGCTCGGGTACCGAGATCCTGCCGCTCTACTCCCGGCTCTCCATCGCCGAGCAGCAGCGCGTCTTCGCGCCGCACCCGGGCCGCCGGGTCGTGCTCGCCACCAACGTCGCCGAGACCTCGCTCACCGTTCCGGGCATTCGCTACGTCATCGACCCCGGAACCGCGCGCATCTCCCGGTACTCCCGGCGGCTCAAGGTGCAGCGGCTGCCGATCGAGAAGGTCTCGCAGGCCAGCGCGAACCAGCGGGCCGGTCGCTGCGGGCGCGTCGCCGACGGCATCTGCATCCGCCTCTACAGCGCCGAGGACTTCGATGCGCGCCCGGAGTTCACCGAGCCGGAGATCCTGCGCACCAACCTCGCGTCGGTGATCCTGCAGATGATCTCTCTCGACCTCGGCGAGCTGACCGAGTTCCCGTTCGTGGAACCGCCGGACGTGCGCGCCGTCGGCGACGGCCTCGCATTGCTGCAGGAGCTGGGCGCGCTCGCCGAGGGCCGCAAGCTCACCGACGTCGGACGTGCCCTCGCCGCGCTGCCCGTCGACCCGCGGCTGGGTCGCATGCTCGTGGCGGCCGACCGCGTCGGCTGCCTGCGCGAGGTACTCGTGATCACCGCTGCGCTGTCGGTGCCCGACCCCCGTGAACGCCCCGCCGAGCAGCGCCAGGCCGCCGACGAGAAGCACGCGCGGTTCACCGAGGACGGGTCAGACTTCCTGGCGTTCCGCAACCTGTGGTGCTATATCGGTGAGCAGCGCGAGGCCCTGTCTGGCAACCGGTTTCGTCGGCTGCTGCGTGCGGAGTTCCTGCATTACCTGCGCATTCGGGAATGGCAGGACCTGCACTCCCAGCTGCGTTCCGCCGCGCGCAACGCCGGGATGACGCTCAATGACGCCGACGCCGACGCCGACGCCGTCCACACCGCGGTGCTCTCCGGGCTGCTGAGCCAGATAGGGCTGCGCGAGGCGCAGACGCGCGAGTACCTCGGCGCGCGCGGGGCCAAGTTCATGATCTTCCCTGGTTCAACGCTGGCGAAGAAGCAGCCCTCGTGGGTGATGGCCGCAGAGCTGGTGGAAACCTCCCGGCTCTTCGCGCGCACCGTCGCCCGGATCAAGCCGGAGTGGATCGAGCTGCTCGCCGGACACCTGGTCAAGCGCACGTACTCCGAGCCGCACTGGTCGCGCAAGCGGGCTGCGGCGGTCGCGACCGAGCGCGTCACGCTGCACGGCATCCCGGTCGTCGTCGGGCGCACCGTCGACTACGGCAGGATCGACCCGGAGATCTCGCGCGAGCTGTTCATCCGGCACGCGCTCGTCGAGGGCGACTGGGACACCCGACATCGGTTCTTCCACGCCAACCGCGAGCTGCTCGCGGGCGTCGAGGAGCTGGAGCACCGGGCCCGTCGGCGTGACCTGCTGGTCGACGAGGAGACCCTCGTCGCCTTCTACGAGCAGCGGATCCCGGCCGACGTGGTGTCGGGACGGCACTTCGACAGCTGGTGGAAACGCACGCAGCGGCGCGAGCCTGCGCTGCTCGATTTCACCGAGGACATGGTGCGCACCGTGCTGGCCGAGGAGGTCGACCGCGGCGCCTACCCCGACCACGTCGAGGCGGGCGGGCTGACATTGCCGCTGTCCTACGCGTTCGAGCCGGGCGCGCGCACCGACGGCGTCACCGTCGACGTGCCCGTCGCGGCGCTGCACCAGGTGGACCCGACGCCGTTTACCTGGCAGGTGCCGGGGTTGCGCGAGGAGCTGGTCACGGCGTTGATCAAGACGCTGCCCAAGCAGCTGCGGCGCCTGTTCGCCCCCGCACCCGACCATGCCCGCGCCGTGCTCGCTCGGCTGCGGGCCGGTGACGAACCGCTGCTCGACGGTCTGGAGCGGGAGCTGGGTCACATGCGCGGCGTCGACATCCCGCGCCAGGCCTGGGAGCTGGACCGGCTGCCCGAGCACCTGACCGTGACGTTCCGGGTCGTTGACGAGACCGGCCGCGAGGTTGCCAGCGGCGTCGATCTGGCGGAGCTGCGGCGCAGGCTCGCGCCGACGGTCCGCGCCGAGCTGGCCGCCGCCGGCGCGGACCTCGAGCACACCGGTCTCACCACGTGGTCGATCGGCACGCTCCCGCGGGAGCATCAGGTGCGTCGGGGCGGACACGTCGTCACCGGCTACCCGGGGCTTGTCGACCGCGGGGCAGCGGTGGATATCCGGGTGTTCCCGACCGCGGCCGAGCGCGATCCCGCCATGTGGTGCGGCACCCGGCGGTTGTTGTTGCTGGAGATACCCTCGCCGGTCAGCAGGGTGCAGCGCGGTCTGGACAACGCGGCGAAGCTCGCGCTGTCGCGCAACCCGCACGGCTCCGTCGCGGCGCTGCTGGAGGACTGCGTCACGGCCGCGGCCGACGCCCTGATCGCCGCCGCCGGCGGCCCGGCGTGGGACGAGCGGTCCTACGCCCGGCTGCGCACGCTGTTCGCCGACCGGCTCGCGTCGACCACCCTGGACGTGCTGCACCGCGTGCGCGCCGCGCTCGTTGGCTGGCATCGGGTGCAGGCGCTGCTCGGTGAGCTGCGCGCCCCCGTGCTCGCCGCCGCGCTCGCCGACATCACCGCCCAGATCGACACCCTCGTCGGGCCGGGGTTCGCGACGGCGGCGGGAGCCGCGCGGCTTCCCGACATCGTGCGCTACCTGGAGGCCGTGGAGCGTCGTATCGAGAAGCTGCGCGTGGACCCCGCCCGCGACGGCGGGTGGACCGCGCAGGTGCGCGTCGTGGCCGAGGAGTACGCGGCCGAGCTGGCGGTCCTCCCCCCGGGGGTGGGGCCCTCGCCCGCGCTGCGGGAGATCCGCTGGATGATCGAGGAGCTGCGGGTGGGGCTCTACGCCCACCCGCAGCGCACCCGCTACCCGGTGTCGATCAAGCGGATCCAGCGGGCGATCGACGAGCTGCCGCGCTGACGGGGGGTCGTGCGCGGAAATCGCTGCTGGAACAGCGTTATCCGCGCACGGGCGCGTGGGAGGCTAACCACTGCCGTAGGTCGGCCAGCGGGCGCTCGCGCTCCGGTTCGTGGTAGATCTCGTGCCACAGGCCTTCGTACCAGTGCACCGTTTGGTCCGGGGAGCCGCTGGTCGAAGCCAGCAGGCGGCTGCCGGCCGGGTCGGTTAGCTCGTCGGCCATGCCGTGCTGGAGCAGCAGCGGCAGCCGCAGCCCGCGAGCGCGTCCGGGCAACACGCCGAACTGCGCAAACAGCTCCGCGAAGAGCCCCAGCGTCGGGTTGCCGTGGTAGACCAGCGGGTCGGCCTGATACGCGGCGACGACTGCCGGGTCCTTGCTCACCTTGGTGACGTCGATGCCGGCCGGGCGCAGGGTGGGCGCGATCTTCGCGAGGCCCCGCAGCACCGGCACCGCGGCCTTCGGAACGGCGTTGCTGGCCAGTACGGGGGCGGAGAGGATGAGCCCGCTCAGGTCGTCCTGCTGGTCGAGCGCGTACGCCAGCGCGATCTGGCCGCCCATGCTGTGACCCAGCAGGAACACCGGCAGCCCCTCGTGGCGGGTCACGACGTGACGTCGGAACGTGTCGAGGTCGGCGAGCCAGTCGGCGTAGCGGTCGAGGTGGACGCGGCGGCCGCTGGACCGCCCGTGGCCGCGGTGGTCCAGACCGTAAACGGCCCACCCGTCGGGGACCAGCGCGTCCACGACAGTGCCGTAGCGGCCCGAATGCTCACCGAGGCCGTGACAGACGAGCACCACGCCGGGGTGCTCGCCGCCCGGGAGCCAGCCCCGCCAGAACAGCTCGACGCCGTGGACACCGTCCAACCAGCCCTCGACCCGCTCCTGTTGTTCTGCCACTGCGGCCCTTCTTCGGGTCTCGGGGTTGTGGTGGCCGGGTTCAGCGGGGTCCGCTCACCCTGTCCTCGGCTCGATCGTTCTCGGTCGGGAGTCTGGCGGGGTCGAGGTGGACGTCGTGGCGTAGGTCGGTCTCGTCCGGTACTCGTAGCAGGGTCGTGGTCGGCTCGTACCCTGCGGCGGTGAGGCAGAGTCCGTACTCGTCACCGGCGAGGTCCCCGATCCGATACGTGCCGCCCGGACCGGTGTGCACCGCGTCGACGAGCACGCCGTCTTGCCCGAGCGTCACGCGTGCGCCGGCAATCGGACCGTCCCCGCCGTGGACCGTGCCGGACACCGACGCGGATCGGGTCAGCACGATCTCTGCAGCGGCCGGCGTCTCCGCCACGGTGAGCGCGACGACCCCGGGCTGATGACCGGGCGCGGTGGACACGAGCACGTAGCTGCCGGGTCGCGGGGTCTGCACCTCGCCACGCCCGTCCGCGCCGGCAGGGCCGTTCGACACGTCCCGGCCGCGGTGGTCGAGCAGGGTGACGGTAGCCAAACTGACGGGGGCGCCGTCGCGGCGCACGGCGCGAAACCGCACGGTCTGCGCCGTTCCGCTCGCGATCGGCTCCGGGGCTGGCCTACTCACCGTGACCAACGACACCACCGGTGCGCTGCCCGGCCGCACGCTCGGGTCGGTGACGCCGCACGAGCGCAGCAATGCGGGATCGGCCCCGGGAGGCGGCTCGGGCTCCGTACCGTCGCGAGCGTGGCCGGTCGCCCGTGCCTCGGGCCCGGCGACGGTTGTTGGGTGATCCGCATCGGCGGCGAGGCGTCGGTGGCGACGGGCGACCAGCGCGACTGCGGCGATGAGCGCGGTGAGGATCAGCCCGATCCGACCCTGCGTGCTCATATCGGCACTCTCCGCTCCAGTTGCCCTGGCCGTCACCGTACTGCGTCGCCACGTCGTGCGCGGCCTGTCCGGTCCGGTGTTCACGGCCCGCTCGCCCCGGGACGTCTGGCGAGTCATCATTCTCCGGTGGAGTCGACCCGACTGGACCGATGGCTGTGGGCGGTGCGGCTGACCAAGACCCGCCCGGACGCGGCGGCGGCCTGCCGTGGCGGGCACGTGCGGGTGAACGACCGGCCCGCGAAGCCGGCCACGCCCGTGCACCCAGGTGACGAGGTGCGGGCGCGAGTGCACGACTCGACCCGGATCGTCGAGGTCGTGCGCGTGATTCAGAAGCGGGTCGGCGCCGCCGCAGCCGCTACCTGCTTCATCGACCGCACGCCCGCTCCGCCGGTGGGGGCCACGATCCCGGTGGCCCGTCGCGACCGTGGCACCGGGCGGCCGACCAAGCGCGAGCGCCGCGTGCTCGACGAGTTCCGCGCCGGCCGGCTCTGAGGATCAGCCCGGTCCGGGGAGGCGGATGCAGGTGATCGCGCTGGAGGTCAGGGCGCAGGTGGGCGAGAGTTGCCGCGCGCTGCGGCGCACCGGCCTGGTCGTTGGCACCGCAGGCAACGTGTCGCTGCGGGAGGGCGACGCGGTCGCCATCTCTCCGAGCGGGCTGGACTACGACGAGATGACCGCCGAGCTGGTCGGCGTCCACCGGCTGGACGGGACACCGCTCGAGGCGCCGCTACAACCCTCCAGCGAGCTACCGCTACACCTTGCCGTCTACGCGCGCACCGACGCCAGGGCGATCGTGCACACGCACGCGCCGGCCTCGACGGCGCTGGCGTGCGTGCTCGACGAGTTACCGGCGTCGCATTACTACGCGGCCATGTTCGGCGGCCCGGTGCGGGTGGCGCCCTACGCCACCTTCGGCAGCGCCGAGCTGGCCGACAACGTCACCGCGGCGCTCGACGGGCGCGCCGCCGCGCTCATGGGCAACCACGGCGCGGTCGTCGTCGCCGCGACGCTCGCGAAGGCCGTGGACCTCGCGGCCTACCTGGAGTACCTGTGCGACCTGCACTTGCGGGCACTGAGCACCGGGCTACCGGTCCGCACCCTGTCCCCCGCGGAGATCGAGCGCGTCGCGGCGCGGCTCGGTAGCTACGGGCAGGTGGCCCCAGGCGCTGACCGCACCTGAAACGCGGCGCGGTGGGGCCGCCTCCCCCGCCGCGAACAGGGTCGATGGCCACGATTACGCAGGTAAGGGCGCCCTTCTAGTGGCCGCTGTCACTTACCCCAGCCAGCGGAGCCCGTTACAACAGTCACTTCCCACCACGCTGGTACGGAGCTGTCTACAAGTTGTGCAGCGCCGAGAGGGGCGACGATGACGACGACCGAACAAGAGGCACCCCCTGTCCACATCTTGTGGATCAATGCGGGTCTCAGCTGTGATGGCGACTCAGTCGCCCTCACCTCGGCCACCCAACCGAGTATCGAGGAGATTGCGCTCGGCGCACTGCCCGGGCTTCCCAAGATCGCGGTGCACTGGCCGTTGATCGACTTCGAGTGTGGCCCCGAGCAGGGGGCCGACAACTTCATCGAGTGGTTCCACAAGGCCGACCGCGGCGAGCTCGGCGCGTTCGTCCTGGTCGTGGAGGGCTCAATCCCGAACGAGGCCATCAAGGACGAGGGCTACTGGTGCGGGTTCGGCAACAACCCCGAGACCGGGCAGCCGATGACCACCAGCGAGTGGCTCGACCGCCTGGCCCCCAAGGCCCTGGTCGTGCTGGCCGTCGGAACGTGTGCCACCTACGGTGGCATCCACGCGATGGCGGGCAACCCGACCGGCGCCATGGGTGTGCCGGACTACCTCGGCTGGGACTGGAAGTCCGCGGCGGGTATCCCGATCGTCTGCGTGCCCGGCTGCCCGGTGCACCCGGACAACCTGTCCGAGACGATCCTCTACCTGCTCTACCAGGCCACCGGTGCCGCACCGATGATCCCGCTGGACGAGGCGCTGCGCCCGCAGTGGCTGTTCGGTGCGACGGTGCACGAGGGCTGTGACCGCGGCGGCTACTACGAGCAGGGCCAGTTCGCCTCCGAGTACGGCACCCCGGAGTGCTTGGTCAAGCTGGGCTGCTGGGGACCAGTGGTCAAGTGCAACGTCCCGAAGCGCGGCTGGACCAACGGCGTGGGCGGCTGCCCGAACGTCGGCGGTATCTGCATCGGCTGCACGATGCCGGGCTTCCCGGACAAGTTCATGCCGTTCATGGACGCTCCTCCCGGCAGCAAGGTCTCCGGTGCGGCCAGCGGCGCGTACGGTGGCGTCATCCGCAAGCTGCGAGACATCACGATGAAGAGCGTGGACAAGGAACCGAAGTGGCGCACCAAGGGTCGGGCGCTCAAAACCGGTTACAAGTCACCCTGGTAACCGATCGGTGACTCGTTCCACAACCCCGCGCACCAAGGAGACCTGACGTCAATGACCGCTGTTCAGGACAAGACCAATCTCGTTGAGATGTCGTGGGACCCGATCACCAGGATCGTGGGCTCCCTCGGTATCTACACCAAGATCGACTGGGCCGCGAAGCGTGTCGCCGAGTGTCACAGCACCTCGTCGATCTTCCGCGGCTACTCGATCTTCATGAAGGGCAAGGACCCGCGCGACGCGCACTTCATCACGAGTCGCATCTGCGGCATCTGTGGTGACAACCACGCGACGTGCTCGGTCTACAACCAGAACATGGCCTACGGTGTCGCCCCGCCGCACATGGCTGAGTGGATCATCAACCTCGGTGAGGCCGCCGAGTTCATGTTCGACCACAACATCTTCCAGGAGAACCTGGTCGGCGTTGACTACTGCGAGAAGATGATCGCGGAGACCAACCCCGGGGTCCTCGAGTTGGCCAACCGCACCGAATGCCACGGCGCAGCCCTGCACGGTTACAAGTACATCGGCGACATCATGCGGGCGCTCAACCCGTTCTCCGGTGAGTTCTACCGCGAGGCGTTGCAGGTCAGCCGCTACACGCGGGAGATGTTCTGCCTGATGGAGGGTCGGCACGTCCACCCCTCCACGCTCTACCCGGGCGGCGTGGGTACGGTGGCGACAATCCAGTTGTTCACCGACTACCTGACTCGTCTCATGCGGTACTGCGAGTTCCTGAAGCGCGTCATCCCGATGCACGACGACCTGTTCGACTTCATGTACGACGCGCTGCCCGGCTATGAAGAGGTCGGTCGTCGGCGGGTGCTGCTGAACTGCTGGGGTGCGTTCAACGACCCCGAGTACTGCGACTTCAGCTACCAGCGGATGACCGACTGGGGTCGGAAGATGTTCGTCACCCCGGGTATCGTGGTGGACGGCAAGCTCGTCACCAATGACCTGGTGGAGATCAACCTCGGGATCCGGATCCTGCTCGGCAGCTCGTACTACCGGGACTGGGAAGACCAGGAGATGTTCGTCACCCGGGACCCGCTGGGCAACCCGGTTGACCGGCGTCACCCGTGGAACCAGCACACCATCCCGGCGCCGCAGAAGCGCGACTTCGACGACAAGTACAGCTGGACGATGTCGCCGCGGTGGTTCGACGGTAAGGACCACCTGGCGCTCGACACCGGCGGCGGTCCCCTGGCTCGCCTGTGGGCCACGGCACTGGCCGGCCTGGTCGACACGCCGTACCTGAAGGCGACCGGTGGGGGCATCCAGTTCCACCTGCCGGCCACCGCCACCCGGCCCCCGGCGGACTACGAATGGCGTCCGCCGGTGGACAAGGCCGGCCAGCCGCTGTCCAACGCCATCGAGCGCAACCGGGCCCGCACCTACTTCCAGCTCTACTCCGCCTGCATGGCTCTGCACTTCAGCGAGAAGGCGATGGCCGAGCTGCGCGCCGGGCACACCAAGACCTGGGAGAAGTTCAAGGTTCCGGACGAGGCCATCAGTGTCGGCTTCACCGAGGCCGTGCGGGGCGTGCTGTCCCACCACATGGTCATCCGGGGCGGGAAGATCGCGAACTACCACCCGTACCCGCCGACCCCGTGGAACGGCAGCGTGCGCGACTCCTACGGCACGCCTGGCCCCTACGAGGACGCGGTGCAGAACACGCCGATCTTCGAGGAGAACACGCAGGGGAACTTCAAGGGCATCGACATCATGCGCGCAGTGCGCAGCTTCGACCCGTGCCTGCCCTGTGGCGTGCACATGTACACCGGCAACGGCAAGCCGCTCCACAAGATGCACTCGCCGTCCATGCTCAACATCATCTGACATGCAGGAACCGGAACTCGATCCACCGAAGGTCGCCGAGCAGATCGAAGCTCTGCTCAACGACATCGGCGAGCACAGTGACCCGGCGGTGCACGCCGCCGCCGGGTCGCTGGTCCGGCTCTTGATGCAGCTCTATGGCAGTGGACTCGAGCAGATCGTCACGATCGTCCGGCTCGGATCCGGCGATACCATGGTCCACCGCATGGCGGCGGACCCGCTGGTCTCGCAGCTACTGGCGTTGCATGACCTGCATCCGGTGGATATGCCGACACGGGTCAAGCATGCGATGGACACCGCGAAGCGGCGGCTGGGCAGTCACGGTGAGGACATCGAGCTGCTCGGTATCCAGACCGATGGCGCTGTCCGGGTTCGGATCAGCGGCAGCGGTTGCGGGGTGGCCACGCTTCGCGACACTGTCGAGAAGGCCTTGATGGACGCGGCACCCGAGGCGGCGGGCGTCGAGTTCGAGGAGGCTGCGGCCGGACCACCGCTGCTGCAGATCGGAATGAGACCGCCCGCGACAGCGAGCGGTTGACCGGGACGACGTCGCGGGCGGAACGGCAATGAGCGGAGAAATGTGAGTATCGCTGGACTACGCCGGCTCTTGAACGACGCGCCGAGCGCGCCGGTACAGGAGCGGTGCGAGCTGTGTGCCGCCCCGCTGGCCCCCGAGCACCAGCATCTGGTGCACGTCACGGAACGTCGGTTGCAATGCGCGTGTACCGCCTGCGCACTGCTGTTCGACAATCCCGGGGCCGGCGGCGGGCAGCGACGGGTGCCGGGTCGGTACCTGGCCGACCCGGGTTTCGAGCTGTCCGACGCACAGTGGGACGACTTGCAGATTCCCGTGCGGATGGCGTTCTTCTTCCGCAACTCCTCCCAGGACAAGGTGATCGCCTGTTATCCCAGCCCGGCAGGCGCCACCGAGTCCGAGCTGAGCCTGGAGCATTGGGAGGAGGGGGTCGGCACCAGCAAGCTCGCGGCGGTACTCGAACCCGACGTCGAGGCGCTGCTCGTGCGCCGCAACGAACGGGAGGCCGGTAGCGGCGAGTGCCTGCTGGTTCCGATCGACGCCTGTTACAAGCTTGTCGGGTTGGTCCGGATGCACTGGAAGGGATTCGACGGCGGGTCCGAGGCATGGGACGCGATCGACGGGTTCTTCGATGGCGTCCGCAACCAGAGCCGAGAGCTCTGATGCCTACGCTCCGGTTCAGCTGCACGGGCGCCGAGGCCGATATCTACGCTGCCGGCCCGACGATCAACCTACATATGCAACTCAACGAGGACACCGGGGTGCGGATGCACTCGGTGGCGTTGCGCTGCCAGCTCCGCATCGAGCCACGTAAGCGTGGGTACACCGACACCGAGGCGGCCAAGGCCGTCGACCTGTTCGGTGGGCGCTCCCGCTGGGCCGAGACGATGAACCCGATGCAGCTCGGCGAGGTCGCGGTGATGGTGCCGACGTTCCGGTACGAGGTCACCGTGCCCGTGCCGGTCCCGTTGACCTACGACGTCGACATCGCCGCCTCGAAGTACCTCAATGCGCTGGGCGACGGCCCGGACAGCACGGTGCCGCTACTCATCCTTTTTTCCGGCAGCGCGTTCTACACGCCGGTGGAACCGGGAGTCGGTGTACAGATCGCACAGGTGCCCTGGCACGAGGAGGCGATGTTCCGGCTGCCGGTATCGGTGTGGCGCGCGGCGATGGAAAGTCACTTCGGCAATACCGGCTGGATCCGGCTGCGCTGCGAGAGCCTGGACACGTTGCTCTCCTATCGGTCCGTGCACGGCATCCCGAGTTGGGAGCAGACGTTCGAGCAACTTCTGAAAGAAGCCGGCTTCGAGGGTGGGGCGACAGATGACTGACACCGCAGCTGCTCTGGACGAGGTCGGCAAGGTTGCCGACGCGGTGCTCTTCGAGGGTTACCTGCTTTACCCCTACCGTGCGTCGGCGCAGAAGAACCAGATCCGCTGGCAGTGGGGGGTGCTCACACCGGCTGGCTACGGTGCCGGCAGCAACGAGCCGTCCTGCAACCGCACCGAGTGCATGGTCGAACCCGACAGCGCGAGCGCGATAGTGCACGTCAGGCTGCGGTTCCTGCAGGTGCAGGCCCGTTCCCTGATCGGGCCCGACGGGACGCCGGTCGAGGAGCTGGTCGTGGACGGCATCCGGCACTTCGCCTGGGACGAGGGCCTCCCACGGCACATCGACATCGAGCTGCGGATCGACGAGCTCGCGCAGGAGAAAACCGTGCCCCTCACGGTGCCGGCGTCGGAGAGCTCCGAGCCGATCACCGATGAGAGCGGTGCAGTCGTGGGGCAGCTGGTGCGCACGTGCTGGCCGCTGACCGGACGGCTCGTGGCGCAGGCGAGTCCGCTGCCCGGCCCCTACGACGTCGTGCGGCTGCGGCTGGATGTGCACAACGACGCGGAATGCTCCGCTGAGACCGCGCGCGAGGACGCCCTGCGCTCGTCGCTGATCGGGACGCACTCGGTGCTGGCGGTCTCGCCCGGTGGGTTCCTGTCGATGACCGATCCGCCGCAGTGGGCCAAGTCCTTCGTGGCCGACTGTGTCAACACCCACACCTGGCCGGTCCTCGCCGGTCCGCCGGAGCGTTCCGACCTGATGCTCTCCTCTCCGATCATCCTCGACGACCACCCGCAGCTCGCTCCGGAGAGCACGCTGGACCTGTTCGACGGCACCGAGAACGACGAGATTCTGACGTTGCGCACGCTGGTGCTGACCGACGAGGAAAAGCGCGAGGCGAGGGCGACCGACCCGCGGGCCGCCGGGATCATCGACGCCGTGGACGCGATGCCGCCGGAGATCTTCGAGCGGCTGCACGGGGTGATCCGGTCGATGCGTTCAATGGATAGCGAACCCGCCGAACAGCCCGCCGAACAGCCCGCCGCACCGGCTGGTAGCCCGCAGCATTCGGACCGGTTCGACGACAGTTTCGGAGTGCCGATCTACACCACTCCGGAGGGCGAGGTGAGCGGCGTACCGATCCTGCACACCCCTACCGACGCCGGTCCGCCCGGCCTGCGTCCAGTCGGCGGCGACAGCCCCTCGGAGGTGCCGCCAGACCGGCTGCCGTGGTTCGACGCCGCCACCGACGCCAAGTTCAACCCCGAGACCGACTCGGTTCTCATCGGGGGTACCCCGGTGGCCAAGGGCAGCGCCGTAGTGCTGCGCCCGGGTAGCCGCGGCGACGTGCAGGACCAGTTCCTGGTCGGCATGCGGGCCACCGTGCAGGCGGTGGTGCACGACCTGGACGGCCAGGTGCACATCGCCGTGTCGTTGGACGACGACCCGGCTGCGGAGATGCAGCTCGCGCACGGACGGTTCCGCTACTTCCACCCCGACGAGGTCGAGGTGGTGGCGCCATGACAGAGCATGCTCTGAACGGCACCGTCTCGACGGACGACACCGCTGCGACGAAGGACCGGGTGCTCGTCGCCGGTATCGGCAACCTCTTCCTGTCCGACGACGGGTTCGGTGTCGAGGTGGCCAACCGGCTCGCCGCGCGCGGTGGGCTCCCGGACAACGTCGAGGTCGCCGACATCGGCATCCGTGGCATGCACCTGGCCTACCAGCTGCTCGACGGCTATCGTGCCTTGTTGCTGGTCGACACCGCCCAGCGTGGCGGTGAGCCCGGCACGCTCTACCTGCTTGAACACGACCTCACCGAGGTGGCGACCGCCGACGAGGCGGCCGAGGGCCTCAACTCGCACGGGATGGATCCGGCGTCGGTGCTCGCGCTGCTGCACGAGCTGTCCGCCGCGGTGGGTTCACCGCGATCGGTGGGTCGGGTGTTGGTGGTGGGCTGTGAGCCCGCAACATTGGACGAGGGGATGGGGCTGAGCCCACCCGTCGCGGCTGCGGTTGACCGAGCGGTCACCGCGGTCGTCGAGATCGTCGGCAATCTGCTGACCGAGGATGGAGATGATCATCATGGTACGGATGCTCTTCGGCGCGCTCCTGGTGGCCGCAGCAGCGGTGGCACTGTCATCGCTGCCGGACATGGCGAAGTACCTGGAGATCCGGGAGATGTGACCGAGCGGGGCGCGGCGCAGGGAGCTGGCCGATGACTCGGTTCGAGATCGTGCCGGAGCGCTCGGAGCTGACTGCCGAGGCACGGTCGAGTCTGCACCCGATCCACGGCGAGTGTCGTGGTGTGAGTGGCTGGATCGACGCCGTGGTCACCGACGGAGTCGTGGACGCTCTCGAACCGGTCAACGCCCACCTCGAGCTCGAGACCGGGCAGCTGAAGGCCGACAACCCGCTGATCCAGCGGGAGATCCAGCGCCGGCTCGACGCCCAACGGTTCCCCACGATTCGGGCCGACGTCCAGCAGGCCACCGGCGGTCCAGACCGGTACCAGGTGAAGGGCATGCTGTCCCTGCACGGGGTCACCGAAGCCGTCGCCGGCCAGGCGAAGGTGCGTGTCGACGGGGACACGATGACGGTGGACGGTGAGCTCACGCTCGACATACGGGCGTTCCGTCTCGACCCCCCCAAGCTGTTCGGGTTGCGCGTGTATCCGGATGTGGCCGTGCGGTTGCGGGTACACGCCTCCCGAGTGGACTGACCATAACTAAGGAGAGGAACCAACGATGACGTTGCTCGGCGCTTTCCTGATCGGTTATTTCATGGGCACCCGGGCTGGCGAAGAGGGCATGAAGTCGCTGCTCGACGCCGGCACGAAGGTCGTGCAGTCCGACGAGTTCAAGAGTACGGTCGCCACTGTGACGACGATGGCCCGTGGTGCGCTCGTGAACGCACTGGACGCGAGCCGCGAGTCCGGATCCAAGCTGCGCGTCGCGTAGCGAGGCACGCGCGCCGATCCCCGGAGGGGAGGAAATCGTAATGAAGCTCTTGCTGGCGGTAGTCTTGATCGGAGTGGTGGCCGTGGTGATCGTGTCGATACCGGACGCGAAGCGCTACAAGGAGATCTCAGACATGTAACGGTGATCGACTGGCCAGACAACCCACGTCAGAATGCGGAGGGGCCGACATGTGCCTCGGAATCCCGGGCGAGATCGTCACGCTGATGTCCGACAAAGAAGACCTGGCCATGGTCAGCGTCGAGGGAGTGCAGCGGGCGGTGAACATCGGACTGTTGCGTGAATCCGACGACGGGCCGGTGGACCTGCGACCGGGCGACTGGATCCTGATCCACGTCGGGTTCGCCCTTTCCAAGATCGACGAAGCGGAGGCCAAGGCATCACTCGAGTTCCTCACCGGGCTCGGTGATGCCTACACCGACGAGCTGGAGGCCCTGGCCGCCAGCGACATCACTTAGGAAGGGGCCTCATGAGGTTCGTCGACGAGTTCCGCGACGCCGGTACGGCGCGGGTGCTGGCCACCGAGATCGCCGCGCTGTGCGAGCCCGGCCGGCACTACAAGTTCATGGAGGTGTGCGGCGGGCACACCCACACCATCTACAAACACGGTCTCGAGGACTACCTCCCCGAGACCGTCAGCCTGGTCCACGGCCCCGGCTGCCCGGTCTGCGTGATCCCGATGGGTCGCCTCGACGACGCGATCGCGATCGCCGAGCAGGACGACGTGATCATGACGTCGTTCGGGGACATGATGCGCGTACCGGGCGGGCAGGGGTCGTTCTTCGACTCGAAGGCCGCCGGCGCGGACATCCGGATGGTCTACTCCCCGCTGGACGCACTGAAGATCGCCCGCAAGAACCCCGACAAGCGCGTGGTCTTCATGGCGATCGGGTTCGAGACCACCGCCCCTTCCACCGCGATGACCGTGTTGCGCGCGGCGCAGGAGAAGCTCGACAACTTCTCGATCTTCTGCAACCACGTGACGATCATCCCGGCGATCAAGGCCATCCTCGACTCGCCCGACCTGCGCCTGGACGGGTTCATCGGGCCCGGCCACGTCTCCACGGTGATCGGCTGCAAGCCCTACGACTTCATCTCGGCGACGGAGGGCAAGCCGCTGGTCTGCGCCGGCTTCGAGCCGCTGGACATCCTGCAGTCGGTCTACCAGCTGCTCAAGCAGCTCTCCGAGGGCCGCTGCGAGGTGGAGAACCAGTACGCGCGAGTCGTGCCGTGGGAGGGCAACCCGAAGGCGCTCGAGGTGATCACCGAGGTGATGGAGCTGCGGCCGCACTTCGAATGGCGCGGACTGGGGTTCATCTCGCACTCGGCACTGCAGGTCAAGGAGAAGTACGCGCAGTTCGACGCCGAGCGGATCTTCTCGGTGCCCGGGGTGCGGGTGGCCGACCCGAAGGCCTGCCAGTGTGGTGAGGTGCTCAAGGGCGTGCTCAAGCCGTGGGAGTGCAAGGTGTTCGGCACCGCGTGCACGCCGGAGACCCCGATCGGCACCTGCATGGTGTCGAGCGAGGGCGCGTGCGCGGCGTACTACAACTTCGGCCGGTTCACCCGTGAACGGGTCAAGGAGGCGACCCGCCTGTGACGCAGCAGGATCTGACCCAGGACGCGACGATTCCGAGCCGGGCCGGCTGGGCGGAGGACGCGGTCGCCGCGCATGCCGGCGCGGAGCACCTGACCCGCGAGGAGCAGGTGCTCGAACGTATCGCGCGGGCCCGTGCCCGCAAGCCGCGGATTAAGGAGAAGCGGATCACGCTCTCGCACGGGGCGGGCGGCAAGGCCACCCACACCCTGATCGAGGCCGTGTTCCTGGACGCCTTCCGCAACCCGTTGCTCGAACAGCTCGAGGACGGCGCGTCGCTGACCACTGACGCGGGCAGGCTGGCGTTCACGACCGACTCGTTCGTGGTCTCACCGCTGTTCTTCCCCGGCGGTGACATCGGTGATCTCGCCGTCAACGGCACGGTCAACGACCTGGCGATGTGTGGGGCGCGGCCGCTGTACCTTTCCTGCGGGTTCATCCTCGAGGAGGGTTTCCCGGTCGAGGACCTGCAACGGATCGTGGCCTCGATGGCGGCGGCCGCGAAGGCGGCCGGCGTGCAGATCGTCACGGGCGACACGAAGGTCGTGGAGCGGGGCAAGGCCGACGGCGTCTACATCAACACGGCCGGTGTCGGGTTGCTGGAGCGGCCGACGGTGCTTTCCGCCTCGGCGGCGAAACCTGGGGACGCGGTCATCGTCTCCGGGCCGATCGGCGACCACGGCATCACCGTGATGCTGGCCCGCGGTGAGCTGGACATCTCCGCGGACATCGTCTCGGACACCGCGCCGATGCACGAGCTCACCGCGGGGCTGCTCGACGCTGCTGGCGAGGGTGTGCGGCTCCTGCGGGACGCGACGCGGGGCGGTGTGGCCACGATCTGCAACGAGGTGGCGGTGGCCTCCCAGGTCGCGGTGGTGCTCGACGAGGCCTCCTTGCCCATCCGACCGGTCGTCAACGGCGCGTCCGAGCTGCTCGGTATCGACCCGCTTTACGTGGCTTGCGAGGGTCGGCTGGTCGGCGTCGTCGCGCCGGAGAAGGCCGACGAGGCGCTCGCAGCGCTGCGGGCGCACCCGCTGGGTGCGGAGGCGGCCGTGATCGGGACGGTGAAGGACGACCCACCGGGGTTGGTGCTGCTGCGCACCGGGTTCGGCGGCACCCGGATCGTGGATCTTCTGGTCGGGGATCCCCTGCCCCGGATCTGCTGATGCACGAGCTGTCGATCACTAAGAGCATCGTGGACCAGGTACAGGCGCGGATGGGTGACGCCCAGATCCGGCGGATGCAGGTGGAGATCGGCAAGCTCTCCGGCATCGTGCCGGACTCGGTGCAGTTCTGCTTCGAGACGGTGGTCGTCGGGACCACGCTCGAAGGTGCTGTGCTGGAGGTCGTCGAGCCGTTCGGGTCGGCGCACTGTCACGACTGCGGAGCGGATTTCCCGACCGACGAGGTGCTCCCGCTGTGCCGGTGCGGCAGCGCTGACATCCAGGTCCTCGGTGGCCGGGAGCTGCGGATACGAGAGGTGGAGGTGGTCGAATGTGCGCGACCTGCGGATGCTCACCCCTGACCGAGCTTGTCGACCCCGAGCAGTACGGCGGCCACGGCCACGGGCATGGCCACGGCGTCGATGGTCATGAGCACGGGCATGAGCACGACCACGGGGTGCCCGTGCCGCGAACCGTCACGCTGGAAGAGGCCGTGCTGGCCAAGAACGACGAGCTCGCCGTGGACAACCGCGTGTGGCTCGCCGAGCGCGGGATCCTGGCGCTGAACGTGATGAGCTCGCCCGGTTCGGGTAAGACGACACTGCTCGAACGCACTATCCGCGATCTCGGGCTGGACGTGCCGGTGTCGGTGATCGAGGGCGACCAGGAGACCCCACTGGACGCCGATCGGATCAAGTCCACCGGGGCGCCGGTGATCCAGATCAACACCGGGTCCGGGTGCCATCTCGACGCGCCGATGGTCGGACGGGCGCTGACCACCCTGGACCCGCCGCAGGGTTCGGTGGTGTTCATCGAGAACGTCGGCAACCTGGTGTGTCCAGCGCTGTTCGACCTCGGTGAGGCCGGCCGGGTCGTGATCATGTCGGTGACCGAGGGCGCGGACAAGCCGCTGAAGTACCCGCACATGTTCCGGACCGCCGACCTGATGCTCGTCAACAAGGTCGACCTGCTGCCCTATGTCGACTTCGACGTGGACGCCTGCGTCGCCGCCGCCCGCCGGGCCAGCCCGGACGTCGAGGTGATCTCCGTGTCCGCGACCAGGGGCGACGGCCTCGCGGACTGGTACACCTGGCTGCGCGAGCACCTCGGTTGAGCCGCACGGTGGGGGACGTCATGGACTGGCTGCAGGTACAGGCACAGATCGTGGCCACCCGGCCCGAGCCGGGTGAGCTGGTCTACCTGGCCCGTGTCGGAACCGAGTACACGTGGTGCGTGGTGCTCGATCCGTCGCAACCACCGCACACCACACCCGGCGCCACCCCGCCGGACGCCTGGATCTACTACTCCGGTGTGTGGCCCGCATCGGCGGATGCTGCCTCCTTCTTCGATGACCTGCGCGCCGAGCTGGAGTCGATGACCGGCGAGGGCGCTGACCGGTGCCGCTGGTCGCTCGACGACCCGTGGCCGCACGGACACTGAGGGACCCGGTCGTGGCGCTGCCGTACGTGATCCCGGCACAGGACCGCGTGGCGTTCATGGGTTGTCGGCGGGCCTGGGACTTCGGGGCCAGGGAGCGCCGCAACCGCGAGTTCGTGCGCCCGGAGCACGCCGCCGAGTTGGAGCGGACGCTGCACGACACGCTGGCGGTCTACTACTTTCCCGGTATGTGGGACTGGCAGACCTCGATCGTGCTTCCCCTGGTGCGCAAGGCGCTCACCGACTCGGTTGCAGAGCAGCGCGCGGAGTACCTCCAGGGCCACGGTCGCTCGACGCTGCCCGCGGAGCAGGAGCAGGTGGTCGCCGAGTGTCTCGAGACCGCTGCGGCGATGCTGGAGGCTTTCATCGCGTGGGCCCCGACCGTCGACGACTTCACACCGGTTCAGGTCGTCGCGGAGGTCGACGTTCAGGTGCCCGACCATCGCAGGCCGGGCCGCGATCTCGTCGCACCGGGTGGGCGGCCTGTACATTACCGCGACCGCATCGACGTGCTGGTCACCGACGAGGAGAGCCGTTACTGGGTGCTCCAACATCGGCTGGTGCATGGGCCGTGGCCCGATCTGGACGCGCTGCGGTTGGCGGAGCGCGGCCTGTCCTGGTGCTGGGCATGGGAGCAGGCTAATCCCGGCCTGCGGGTCCACGGCACGATCTATAACGAGCTGAGCGTCGGGCGTCCCGAGGCGAGCCCGCCGCCTCCGGGCCCGCGGGGCATGGTCAGGCAGCACCGGAGCGCCGAGATTCGGCCGTGGTTCCTGGTCCAGGGTGGACCGCCGGACCCGGAGTTCGACCTGCGGATCCGTCCGGCCGAGCAGTTCTTCCGGCGGGTGCAGGTGCCGCGGACCCGCACCGAGCTCGCCGCGTTCGGTGATCGCCTCGCCGACCAGCTCACGGACATGATCGACTCAGCAACCCGAATTTATCCCAACCCGGCGCCCCACCGGTGTGGGCAATGCATCTTTCGGGCGCCCTGCCTGGCCACGGAGCTGGGTAACGACGCAGAGGCGCTGCTGGCCACGTCCTACCGCGATCGCGAGCACGAGCCGAAGCCGGGCACGCTGGGGGCCACTACGTGGTCGCTGGGCCGGGGCGCCGCCGCACCACCGTCGTCCCCACGCCGCGACGCAGCCTCGGATCAGTAACGCGGTTGTGCGCGGTGCAGTGCTCGGATCACCCCAGCGTGCGGGCGGCTGCCACTGCGACCTGGCCGAGGCTGATCCCGCCGTCGTTCGTCGGTACCCGGGAGTGCGTGAGGACCCGCAGCCCCTCGGCCCGCAGCAGCGCGGCGAGCCGCTGGAGCAGCACGAGGTTCTGGAACACCCCGCCGGAGAGGGCGACGACGTCACGCCCGGTCTGCTCGCATGCCTGCCGGGCGGCCTGCGCCAGCACCGTGGCCAGCCCGTTGTGGAACCGGGCCGCGATCACGGCGACGTCCACGTCGGCGCTCAGATCGGCCACGACCGCCGCTATGAGCTCGCCACCGCAGATCAGCTCACCGTCCAGCGTGACCGGGTACCCGTCCGGGACGGACAGGTCGACGGCCTGCTCGAGCTCGATCGCCGCCTGCCCCTCGTAGTTCACCGTGTCCCGCACCCCGGCCAGCGCGGCTACGGCGTCGAAGAGCCGCCCGGCGCTCGTCGTCACCGGGACGTTCACCTGGGAGTCCAGCATCCGTTGCAGCTGGCTCCACCGCGGCCCGGCCCGGCGCGCGACGTCCAGCCCGGACGCGTCGATGCCACCGGAGTGCAGCCAGGACGCCGCCATGCGCCACGGCTGGCGGATCGCGGTCTCGCCCCCGGGCAACCCGACCGGCTCCAGGTGGAACAGGCGCTCGAACCCGGTGAGCGAGAACGCCATCACCTCGCAGCCCCACAGCACGCCGTCGGTGCCGTAGCCGAGGCCGTCGCAGGCGATCCCGACCGCAGGGCCGGGCTCGCCGGCGTCGACCAGGCAGGAGACCAGGTGCGCGTGGTGGTGCTGCACCCCCACCAGGGCCACCCCGGCCAGTTCCTGGGCGTACTTCGTGGACAGGTACTCCGGGTGCAGGTCGTGGGCGACCACGGTGGGCTCGACGTCGAGCAGTCCCCGCAGGTGCGCGATCCCGTCGGTGTAGGCGCGCAGTGTCTCGTAGTTCTCCAGGTCGCCGATGTGGTGGGAGACGAACGCCTCGGCGCCCCGCAGCACGCAGAAGGTGTTCTTCAGCTCCGCACCGCACCCCAGCACCGGTGCGGACGCCGCGAGCTGTAAGCCCATCGGCTCCGGGGCGTAGCCGCGGGAGCGCCGCACCGGCAGCACCCGTCCGCCCACCACCCGCAGCACCGAGTCGTCGGCCCGGGTGCGGATCGCCCGGTCGTGGGTGAGGAACGCGTCCGCGATGGTGCCCAGCCGGTCTCGGGCGTCGTCATCGACGAAGGCGATCGGCTCGTCGGAGACGTTTCCGCTGGTCAGCACGATCGGTTCGGCGAGGGAGTCGATCAGCAGGTGGTGCACCGGCGTATAGGGCATCAGCACGCCGAGGTGCCGGTTCCCGGGAGCGACGGCAGCGGCCACCCGGGCGTCGGGGCGGCGGCGCAGCAGCACGATCGGCGCCCGCCGCGACGTCAGCTCGGCGGCCTCGGCGGCGGAGCACTCACACAGCGACCGCGCCGTGTCCAGGTCCGGCACGAGCAGCGCGAACGGCTTGTCCTCGCGGTGCTTGCGGGCCCGCAACGTCGCCACCGCGGCGTCGTTCGCCGCGAGCACCGCGAGGTGGTAGCCGCCCAGGCTCTTGATCGCGAGCACGGCGCCGTCGCGCAGCATCGCGGCGGCGGCGGTGATCGGGTCGCCGGGCACGGTGGACCCGTCGCGCGCCAGCAGGCGCAGCGTCGGACCGCACGCCGGGCAGCACACCGGCTGCGCGTGAAACCGCCGGTCCGCGGGGTCGTGGTACTCCCGCGCGCAGTCCGCGCACATCGGGAAGCCGGCCATCGTCGTCGCGGCCCGGTCGTAGGGCACGCCGGTGACGATCGTGAACCGCGGGCCGCAGTTGGTGCAGTTGACGAACGGGTGCCGATAGCGCCGGTCGGCGGGGTCGCGTAGCTCGTGCAGGCAGTCCGCGCAGGTCGCGGTGTCGGGCGAGATCAGGGTGGCCGCGCGGCCGTGGGACTCGCTGGCGGCGATGGCGAACGCGGTGTCCCCGGCGGCGGGGAGGTCCTCGGCGCTCACCGAGGTGACCACCGCGAGCGCGGGCGGACGCTCCCGCAGCGCCACCAGCAGGGCGTCCAGTGCCGCAGGGGCCCCCTCCGCCTCGATGACGACCCCGGACTCGTCGTTGCCGACGAACCCGCCCAGGCCCAACTCGCCGGCCAGCGCGTGCACAAACGGGCGGAACCCGACGCCCTGCACGATCCCGGACACCCGGACCCGCAGGCGTGCTGTCATCCGTCCAGCGCCAGCTGCACCAGCTCCCACAGCACGTGGTAGGTGGTGGTCTGCACCTCCTGGATGCGGTGCACCGAGGGCGAGGGCATGACGAAGAGATGGTCGATCTCGCCGCGCTCGGCGGCCTCGGCCATCGCTCCACCGGAGTAGCCGGCCAGCCCGACGGTGAGCAGCCCGCGCTGGCGGGCGGTGGTCAGCCCGCGCAGGACGTTCGCCGACCCGCCGCTGGTGGACAGCCCGAAGGCGATGTCCTGAGCCCGGCCGGCCGCGGCCAGCGGGCGCGCGAACACCACCTCGAAGCCGACGTCGTTGGCCAATGCCGTCAGCGTCGCGATGTCGGCGGCCAGCGCCATCGCGGGCAGCGGCCGCCACCCCGGGCCGGGGGCCAGGAACTGTGCCGCCATCGCACCGGCGTCGGTGCTGGAGCCCCCGTTGCCGAAGGTGTAGAGCCTGCCGCCGCGCGCGAACCGCTCCGCCATCGCCTGGGCGCAGCTGGCGAGCCGCGCTCCCTCCGTGTGTCCCACGGTGATCCGGAGTTGCTCGACCTCCCGCAGCTTGTCCACTGTGGAACGGGCGACGTCGGCGAGCAGGGCGTCGGCGTCCTTGTGTGTCTCGTGCAGGAAGGGATAGAGCGCTTCACTCACTGTCGGGATCCGTTCGTGCGATCGCCTCGCCGGCGTGCACCAGCACCACGTCGCCGACCGTGGCGTCGACCAGCGCGATGCTGATCTCCTCCTCGGTTCCGGCGCCGGCGCCGGTGTCCACCATCGCGAGGCCGTCGGGCAGTACCTCGAGGATCGTGACCGGGACGGCCATGTCCGAGCAGGTGATGCACACCTCGCCCGGGTTCGGATCGTGTGCCAACTCGCTGCTCATGCCAGGGCCCCTGGGTGGTCGAGGAAGACGTGGACCAGCTCCCACAGTACGTGGTAGGCGGTGACGTGCCCCTCTCGGACCACCCGTAGATCGTCACTGTCGACGATGAGAACGTGATCGAGCCCCGGGACCCGGGCCGCGGCACCGCCGTCCCCACCCAGCAGCGCGACGGTGAGCAGGCCGGCGTCGCGGCCGGCGGCCAGCGCGGCGGCCACACCGGGACAGTTCCCGTCCGGAGAGACGGCCAGGGCGATGTCGCCCGGATCGGCGAGCAACCCGAGCTGGAGCGCGAGGTCCTCCGGGTGCTGCCCGCCGGGCAGGGCGGCCGCCGGCAGCGCGCGCTTGCCGACGATCACCGGGTGCACGAACTCCACGACGACGTGCGCGGCGTCCGCGGCAGCCGTACCGACGCCGAACGCGACCAGCCTGCCCCCACGGTGGAACCGCTCGGCCATCGCGTGACACGCCCTGGCGAGGGCGGGAGCGTCAGCGGCGAGCGCTGCGATCGGCCGTACGCGGCGCGTGAACGCCGTTACCGCGTGCTCGGCCGTTAACTCGGCGATCATCGCCGTTCCTCTCATGAAGTGCTGGATGCAGGGACGAGTGCACCGCCTGGCGGTCGGCCGCAACCAGCCGATTGTACCGCTCGAGGAAGACGTGCAGGGCCTCGTGGATGGCCAGCAGGCCGATGGCCTGCGCGTCCAGGTAGGCGATCCCGTCCCGGGTGATGTAGTAGGTACGGCGCGCCGGGCCCATCTCGGAGGTCTGCCACTCCGAGCGCACCAGCCCCTGTTTCTCGAGCCCGCGCAGTGAGCGGTAGACGCCGCCGGCGTCACCGTCCCCGTCGTGCATCGGACGCAGTCGCGCCGCAAGGTCGTAGCCGTGGTCCGGCTGCTCCCGCAGGAGCAGCAGAAGACAAGGCTGTAAGAAGTTGCGTGGCTCGAGTTCTGCCATCAGGCCATGCCTTCGGTTGGCGGTGGTGGACGCCTGCCCCGGCCAGATGCTCGCATCATGTGATCGGGTCGGCAAGCCGAGCCGTCGATCCTCTCCTGCCGAGCCGACCGCCTGGCCCACCAGCAGGTCGGCCGACCGTGATCTGCTCGCCCCGAGGGTGGCGGCGATCTCGAGGAGCCCCCGTGGAGCTTGCCCGCGTAGCGGTCGAGCTCGCGGATATCGGACCACCACGCGACGCTCCGGGGGTCGAGTTCTCTCCGCCGATGGGGTGGTGGGGACGGACTCCTGCTCCGGTTGTGCTGCCGGGGACTGTCGGGCGGTGATGCGATGGTGTGTCTCTGTGATGGCTGGTGTCCACCATGCTAAAGTCGACGCAATACGGTCGACATGTTGGAGCGATCATGGCTGCTGATGAACCACGCAAGCGCCGTCCTCACGGCGAGCTCAAGACGGCGATGCGGGAGTACCTGGCGAGCAGGGGCGGCGGGCCAGCGTCCATCAGTGAGATCAAGGCGGCGCTAGAGCCCACGCTCGGGGAGACGGCTGACTCCTCGTACCGAAGCAGCCTTCAGGACGAGCGGTATTTCGAACGGGTCTCTCGTGGCGTGTTCCGGCTCCGTGACCAGGCTTAGCATCTCGCTCGCCGAGCGAGCGGCAGGAGAACATGCCCTGGTGCGCCTGGCGGTTGGTCTGGGAGCCGCGAGCGTCGGCGGCCCCCTCTCGCCTTCCGAGGCCGAACTGATCCAGACGGCTGAGGTGCTCGGCGAGAAGTCCAGCGCGGGTCTTGTCGCGGAGACCACACGACAGATCCTCGCCGGTGCTGATCCACTCGGGGACCGGTTCTGCGCCCTGCGATCGGCCGAGGTTCGCCGTAGTGCCGGTGCGGTGTACACGCCGGGAGGTCTCGTTGATCCCATGGTCCAGTGGGTACTGGAACAGGATCCCCACCGCGTGGTGGACGCCGGGGCGGGCAGCGGGCGGTTCGCGGTGGCTATCGCTCGACAATGCCCCGACGTGCCGCTGGTAGCCGTTGATCTGGACCCGGTGGCGACGCTCATGACGCGAGGCTCCCTAGCGGCCGTCGGTGCCACCAGCGCCTCGGTGCTGCAGACCGACTTCACGCGCCTGCTCCTCCCGACGTGCGTGGGGCGGACGGCGTTCGTCGGGAACCCGCCGTATGTTCGGCACCACCAGCTAACTCCCGCGGCGAAGGCGTGGGCACAGCGTGCTGCGGCGCAGCTCGGCCACGCGGTGAGTGGTCTGGCTGGGCTGCATGCGTACTTCTTCCTCGCCACGGCGGCCCTGGGCCGCCCCGGAGACGTCGGCTGCTACGTCACCTCGGCCGAGTGGCTGGACGTCAACTACGGCGCGATAGTCCGGCAGCTCCTCCTCGGCAAACTGGGAGGTGAGGCCTTGCACGTCGTGGAGCCGCAGGCGATGCCGTTCGAGGGGACGGCGACGACAGCCGTCGTCACCACTTTCCGCGTCGGTGAACGACCGGAGTCCATCCGCATCCGTCCTGTGGCGAGGCTCGGCGACGTGGGCGATCTCGGGATGGCCGGTGAGCCCGTCGCTCGTGAACGCCTGCTGGAGGCCACCCGCTGGTCTCCTTTCGTACGCACCCGTCGCCAGGTGCCAGCGGGCTACATCGAGTTGGGGGAGATCTGCCGGGTACACCGGGGCGCCGTGACGGGATCGAACGCAACGTGGATCACAGGCGCCGATGTCGATCTTCCGGAGTCCGTCCTCTTCCCAGCTGTCACGAGGGCGCGCGAGCTCTTTGCAGCAGGAGAGACCCTGACCGACGCGGCGGGGCTGCGCCGGGTGATCAGCATTCCGGCGGAGCTCGACGAGCTGGAGCCCGACGAGCGCAGGCTGGTCGATCGGTTCATCCGACAGGCGCGGACGGCGTCTGTGCACAAGGGGTACATTGCTTCTCACCGGCGGGCCTGGTGGTCGGTAGGGCTCCGTGAGCCTGCCCCGGTTCTTGCGACCTACATGGCTCGCCGCCCCCCGGCCTTCGTCATGAACGTCGCCGAAGCGCGTCACATCAACATCGCGCACGGGCTGTACCCACGTCAGGAGCTTCCCGCTCACGCGCTGCAGCGACTCGCCCAGTGTCTCCGGCAGTCGATCTCTGTCGCGCAGGGGCGGACCTATGCAGGGGGCTTGACGAAGTTCGAGCCGAAGGAGATGGAACGGCTCTCCGTGCCCGGCCTCGATAGCCTGCTCTCCCATGAACCTCTCCCCACCCCGGTGGACTTGTGAGCAGCTGGAGACCGGCCGCCTGAAAGCGATCGAGATCTTCCGCAAGCAACGCATGGCTGAGCCACTGGAGGACTACCTTGATCACTTCGACGAGGTGCGAAGGACTGTAGAGAACCTCATGGAGGAGACGGTCGACCTCTCCCGTCTCCATGACCAGGCAGTGCAGATACTGAGCGACAGCCACTTGCAGGAGGCGGTCCGCTACCTGGCTGGCCCACCCATCTCCGTCGACGACATCGAGACCGTCGCCGATGCAAGGCTCTCACGCCACGCGCTCTCTGCTGACAACGAGAAGGCGAGGGTGATCATTGAGACCGTATTTCTGGCACTAGACCGACGACGTTTCCCCTGGATCGGTGAAGATCGGGAACCCACCGAGATCGAGAAGGACGTCGCGATCGTGAGTACGACCGCACTGATCGCGAGCCGTCGGGTCGTCACGGCTCGGGCCAATGAGTCCAAGGGGGAGCAGGAGCAGAAGGTCAAAAACGCCCTGAAGGACGTCGGTTTCACGGAGGTCGAAGCTCGGACCATCGGCACTTTGCACGACGCGCCAGTCGCTGGCCAGTTCTGTGGCGAGAGCCTCTTCGGCAAGCGCAAGGCAGACGTCGTGATCCGCCTCTGGGACCATCGGGTCCTGGCGCTGGAGTGCAAGGTCAGCAACTCCAGCACCAACTCCGTGAAGCGTCTCAACAACGACGCTGCCGTCAAGGCCGGAGTCTGGATCAACGCGTTCGGAACCGCGCAGACCATCCCAGCGGCCATGCTCGCTGGCGTCTTCAAGCGACACAACCTCGAACAGGCCCAGGAGCGAGGGCTCACGCTGTGGTGGTCACACGACCTCGACCAGATGCTGAGCTGGATCGAGCAAACCAAGGCCTAGGCATTGCTCAGGCAGGTTCGGGGCGGGATCGGTGGTTCCGATGAGCACGTCCGTGTCATGATCCGTTACGTGACGGCCTCGACGGCCTCAACTGGCGTCGGTGGGTCTGGACACGCTGGGTTGGATGACAGGACCGGGGCCGGGTCATCCGGTTCGGGGTGGTTGGGGGCGCCGGGCGCAGTCGTTGCAGCGGGGTGGGCCGACGACGATCCAGATCCGGCGCCGGCATCCGACGCAGATGAGCCGTCGCATCCGCACCCGGCCGGTGGTGACGAGCCCTTCGTGGGGGTTGGTCCACAGGCGATGCCAGAGCCCGGTCAGCGCGGAGCTGCGGTGACCGTCGATGCGGGGCATCTTGTTTCTCCGGTTCATCGCGCCGAGGCGGTCGGGGCGCGGCGGCTGGACATGGTGGGGGCTCCCTGGCTGGATGGGGGTTCCGGCGGGGGGGGGGCCCGGGGGGGGGGCGGGGGGGGGGGGGGGGGGGGGGGGGGGGGGGCGGGGGGGGGGCGGGGGGGCGGGCCGCGCCCGGGCGGACCGGGGGGGGGGGGGGGGGGGGGGGGGGGGGGGGGGGGGGGGGGGGGGGGGGGGGGGG
>JBBSQN010000028.1:0-41271 GCA_038257875.1 Mycobacteriales bacterium | reverse complement strand
GCTCGGCAGCCTCCCGACAGTCCGCGAGCCGTCGCCCGAGAGCCGCACGCTGCCGGTCGAGATCCACCCGCAACCCCTCCAGCGTCACCTCATCGGTCATCGTGCCCTCTTGCCCCGTGTCGTCGCTCACGGCGCCAACCTCAACCCGGGGGTGCTACAGGGGGTGCCGGCGGGCCGCACCCACCGAAAACGGCACCCCTGACGTCCCCCCGTGACATCTGCCACTTTGACGACATGGCCCGATGCCCGGGTCCAGCACGACCTCGCTGCCCGCCGCTCGCGGCGTGCTGGGCCGTCGTTCACAGTCTCTGCCCTCGGATTCTCCGTTGCGGACGTCGCAGCCGGGCGACGTTTCCCTCATGTCGGCATCCCAGCCCGCCCCGTCTCGCAGCCACTTCAGCGCGCTCACCCTATGTCACCAAGCCTGATGCCAGCAGGAGGATGTGAGATGATCCAGGTATGGGTGATGTGCCAGAGTCATTGTCGATACTCTTGAGAAGACTTCCTGCCACGTTCATTTTGTGGGATATCGATCATACACTTATCGAGAACAGTGGCGTAAGTAAAGAAGTATACGCTTTGGCGTTCGAGCTGTTGACGAAACACGTACCGTTAGTGCGCCCATCCACTGATGGGCGCACTGATTTTCAGATCATGCAAGAGTTGTTTAAAGCAAACACCATTGACGCTAGTGAATATAGCAGCATTTCGCAATTTGAAGGCGTCCTGACAGAGGCGATGACCCGCAAGGTGCCTGAACTACTGAAACGCGGTTATCCACTAAAGGGGGCCGCAGAGTCTCTGGAGGCATTGACGCCCGTTCCAACAATAATTCAGTCCGTACTGACAGGAAATATAGTAGATAACGCGAAAGCCAAACTGCATGCATTTGGCCTAGACGAATGGGTTGACTTTGACGTGGGTGGATACGGGTCGGATCATACTATTCGGTCGCAGCTGGTTGACATAGCCCGCCAAAAAGCAAAGCAAAAATACGATGTGGCATTTGATAAACTGTCTACTATTCTTATCGGTGACACACCCTTAGATGTCAAGGCGGCACGTGACGGGGGCGCAAAAATAATCGGCGTTGCGACAGGTTCGAGCAGCATGAATGTATTGCATGAGGCCGGCGCGGATGCGGTAATTGAAAGTCTGGAACATCTAGATCAGCTCATCATGGAACTTATTGAGTTGCGCCTGGATGGAACAGAGATCTCCTCACGATGAAAAATAGTTGGCTCCGGCGTCATAAGATTCCTCCTCCCAGATCAACTCGAAGCTCCGCAGATACGTCTCAAATAAGTCGCAACCGGTTACTTGCCGTAGGTGCAAAATTGGCGCCAAATATCCATACGTGCCATAAATATGTTGATTGATGAGCATTTGATCATCGTAGCGAAAAATCGAGTTATACAAGGCGGTTCCATGTAGGCGAAAGCTGACAAACTCGACGTCGAGCAGCGGACGGTAATAAGCAAGCGCCATCCGAATCCGACCAATCAGACCATCAAACAACCGCTCTTCTTTGCCCCTTAGTTGCATTGCTGGATGATTAGGATCTCCGAGCAAGATGCGCACCCGAGTGCCATTTTCGGCTTTATGCTGAATCATAGGTATTGCATCGGGGTTGTCCTCAGGCAAGAATAAGCTTGCATCGGCGAATATGCTAATTTCGTCCTTCGCATCCGTTAAAAGATCCATCCAAAGACGTTTTGGCACGTCTGACCGATGAGAATAAAATGCTACTACTTCGCTCGAGTTGGGTCCAGATTTCAAGACGTCCAGGTTAGGCCATAGCCAGATGGCGGGAACATTTAGCAGCTTAGCTACTTGATTTGCCGTATTGCGATGAGGTGTTCGATCCGTTGCGACCCATCGTTGTACTGTCTTTGGGTCAACGCCTATATCATTGGCAAGCTGCTCGAATGAGTAGCCGTTGGAATTTAATGTTGAACGAAGGCGATCATTTGACATAGAGCATGTCTCAATTCTCTCTGGCCCGTCCGGACCATGGAACATTCATCAGGGACACTTCAGCTTAGCGGAAGTGTCCCGGGATGTCTGCGGAATGTGGTGTCCGTGTCCCCTCGGATGGAAGAAAATTGTCGTGCACATCCGTCCGGGTGTGCACGATCTGCAAGTTGGTTCCGTGAGGAGTGCAGCTGTCATGGATCTGATGACCAACTCCCATGTCCGGATGACCCCGATGACGCCACAACGGCACCGGTAGCTCGTGTCTCTGTCGTTCCACACCTCGCCTGCTGACAAGAAGTGTATCCCAGTTCAGTCAGAGGATGCGCGGGGGTCGAGAGAGGATATCAAGGCGGTGGTCGCCGTGCACGTAAGATCACGGTGCCGAGTATGCCGACACGGAATCGAGCTGTTGTCGTTAGGGCAGACGCCGCTCCTCTGCCGCCGCCGCCGCTGCCGCCGCTGCCGCCGACGAGCAGTCCTCCGCTGGTGGCGCCGTTGCTGATCTCAAGGTAACGGGTCAGACTTCCCGGTCTCTCCTTCAACCTCCGACCGAGGGACCGGGAACGTGACGGGCGTGACGAGGAACCCCTGTCTACCCGCCGTGCCTACCGATCGAGAACTTGCCGTAACCGCAACCGGCGGCAACCGTCCGTCTCACGCACAACACTGAGATACCGCGAAAATCGGAGGATCAACCTATGACGACCGACCATCCTCGCTCGCCCAGACGTGAACCCAGAATTTTCACGGGGCTGAGCATCGACGGCTCAGAGACCCGCATCACGGTAACCCCTGTGCCCGCCCCCGAACGGGCTCGACTCCCGGGCCCGATCGCCCAAGGACCCCATGACGACAGCGCCCGTCACGGGACCTACCAGCTCATACAACTCGATTGCGTCGGCGCTCCACACCTCACGCCCGAAACTGCGCTCGAGCTGACGAACGCCATACACGAGGCGATCAGCGCAACACTTCGAAGCCAGTGCTTGCCCGCAGTGGACGCACTAGCCATGATAAAGAAACTCGGCGATGCACAACTAGAGCTCAGCAAGCTTTGCGCCGACGTTCTCGACCCACCCGCCACGCACGGCCCGTGCTGGTGGGAAACGCAGACATGACCCAACGAGCTCGGCAGGAACCTCCCATGATGCAGATGCATTCTGCCGAAATCGCGCGCGACCGGTTAACGCGACTAGCAGGCCACCTGACCGCAGCCTGGCCCACACGCGCTAAAGACCCGCTATTCATAGACGCGCTACATCTATTAGGCGTCATGCGGGCTCTCGGCCCCCTTGACCACCACAACCACTGCCTCGGCGTCATCCACGCTACCCCACCGGTCCAGCTCTGGCGCGGCATACACGCGGCGTTGGGACACCGCATTCCCAGCCATAGCACCATGCAAAGATGGCTCCGGCGCGCAAACTACGCGGGCGCCAACCGCCGCATCGACCGGCCACCGATGCGGCGCGATGAGTCATATCACGCGCGTGTCCCCGGCCAGCCACGGCACCCCAGATCCACCCTCACGAAACGCTGCCTGCGCGTGCTGGCCGAACTGCAAGCCAACTGGCACGAATACGCCATGCAACCCATGTACCAGGACCTCCTCATCCTGGCCGCATACATCAAAGCACTCGACGCCCTGCACACGCCCGCGTCCGGACTGACGTGCACGCAATATAGATGCCGCGGCAGCGGACCGTGCGCCTTCACCGACGCAGTGACCACGTGCTCGCGCACAGACAACATATGGACCGTCGCGGCACCCGCCGCGTGGCCCAGGGCCTGGCAAGCAAGCCGCCGCGCAATGCGCGGGACGTGCACGCTCGCACCCTCCGCACACGTAACCCCAGACTGGCCACTGGGAAAACAATGAGCCACAGAAATGAGTCCAACATGGCCGATAGGAAGTCGTCAAAATCAACGTCCAGGAACGGAGCAACACTGCGACGGCCACCGGTTGGCTGGGTGTACTTGTCCGCAGGCACCGGCTACACCATTCGCTGGAGACGCGGAGATCAAGTGGCCTACGTGTTCGCTGGCAAGCAGATGAAGACCTACCCGGACAAGCCACTGACAGTGCCCGTGCTTGCCACCATCCCCGTACCGTCATCCGGCTGGACCGACCTCGCTCAGATCCGCTTCGTTGGTGAGCGCTGGCTCCGCACCATACCGGAGCTGCGCGGATGATAAACATAGATCACGAGCTGAGATTCTCGATCTCTACCGGCTCGACGCCCTCGTTTGCGGGCAGGTCGAAGCCGAGCACCTGGGCGTAGAAGCTCAGCTCCGCGTCCAGCGCCCGGCGGATATTCTCCGCACGCCGGAACCCATGCTGCTCGCCGTCGAAGAGCAGGTAGGCCACCGGCACGCCGCGGGCGCGCAGCGCGGACACGATCATCTCGCTCTGGCTCGGCGGCACGATCGCGTCCTCGGCGCCCTGCAGCACGATCAGCGGACGGGTGAACCGGTCCACGTGGTGGATCGGCGAGCGTTCGAGGTATACCTCGCGGGCCTGCGGATAGGGCCCGACCAGGCGGTCCAGGTAACGGCTCTCGAACTTGTGCGTCTCGGTGGCGAGCGCCTCCAGGTCGGCCACGCCGAAGTGGTTCGCGCCCGCCGCGAACGGCGTGTCGTCGCGGGCCAGCGCGGCCAGCGTCGTGTAGCCGCCCGCGGAGCCACCACGGATGCACAGCCGGTCGGGGTCCACCCGGCCCTGCGCCGCCAGCCATCCGGCGGCGGCCAGGCAGTCGGCCACGTCGATGACGCCCCACTGCTCGAGCAGCTCCTCGCGGTAGGCGCGGCCGTAACCGGTGGAGCCGCCGTAGTTCACGTCGACCACGGCGAAGCCCCGGCTCGTCCAGTACTGCACGCTGACGCTGAGCGCCGCCACGGCAGCCCCCGTCGGACCGCCGTGGATCACCACGAGCAACGGCGGGTGATCGCCGTCCGGGCCCGTGCGATCCGGGTTCGCAGGCGGGTAGAACAACGCGTGCGCGGTGCGCGGGGCCCCGGCCCCGTCGACAGAGGGGAACGAGACGGGCTCGGGCACCGACAGGTAACCGGGGTCGACGCCGAGGTCGCGCGGGGGTCGCAGGATGTGCACGGCGGAGGTGTCGAGCTCCACCCGGAACACGCCCGGCTCGTCCGTCGGGGTGCCCGCCACCACGACGACCGTGCCCGTTCCCCCGGCGCGCACCGCGCCGATCGCCGAGAACGGCACGTCGAGGTCGGTGAGCGAGCCGTCGGTGGCGCGGACGGCGAGACCGTCGAAGCCCGCGCGGCGCCGCGCGAACACCACCCGCCCGTCGGGGAGAACGACGTAGCGGGCCGACCCGAACGCCCACTCCGGCAGGCCGATCTCCGCGTCGATCCGCACGACCGGCTCGATGTCCGCACCGGGCGCCCAGCGGTAGAGGTTCCACCAGTCGGTCCGGTCGCTGAGGAACCACAGCGACCCGTCGGGGCACCAGCGCGGCTCCACGACCGACTCCCCCGGTCCACCGGCGACCATGGTCTCCTCGCCGGTGGCCAGCTCGCGGACCACGAGCTCGGTGGAGTCCCACGGCATCGACGGGTGGTTCCACTGCACCCAGGCGAGCGTCCCGCCGTCCGGGCTCAGTCGGGGTGCGGTGACGAAGTCCGGGCCGGACACCAGGACCTCCGGCTCGGCCGGAGCGTGCGCGGCGAGCCGGACGATCTCGTTGCGCACGTCGGTCGCGGCCGGGCCGGTGTGGCGCTCGCGCACGCACACGATCGCCGTGCCGTCCGGGGAGAGGTCGCCGTCGGCGTACCGGTCGCCACGCGGGAGCCCCGGCTCGGGCGTGAGCGGTTCCGGCGCACCGCCCGGCGCCAGCCGGTACAGCCGCTGGTCGGCCCAGTTCGCGAACCACGTGACACCGTCGCGCACCCACCATGCCGCGCCGCCGTACTCGTGCACGGCGGTGCGGGCGTCGGTGTCGTCGGGCAGCAGTTCGGTGGTCGTGCCGGCGGCGGAGCACCGGACGAGCTGCGTGCGCCCACCTTCGGACGGGCGGCCCTCCGACCACACCACGTCCGTGCCGTCGACGCGCAGCTCCGAGAGCCGCACCGCGGCGGCGACGACGAGCTCGGAGGTGATCGGGGTGGGCCAGGAACCGAACGGTGCGCTCGTCACACCCAGCACGCTAGCTGCTGCCCCGACCGGGACGCGCTCAGGACCAGAGGACCGGGAGCCCGAGCGCGGCGTCCACCGCGATCGCGGCGAACAGGGCGCACAGATACATGTTCGACAGGTGGAACAGCCGCATCGGCACCACGTCCTGACCGGCCATCACCCCGGCGTGCAGGCGGTGCGCCCGGAACACGAACCAGGCTCCGCCGAGCACCGCGACACCGGCGTAGACCCACGACGTGGCCGGCACCAGCAGCAGCGTCCAGGCCGCCATCACCCACGAGTAGGCGACGATGCGCCGCGAGACCTGCGCCGGCGTGGCGACGACCGGCAGCATCGGGACGCCCGCGGCCGCGTAGTCGTCGCGGTAGCGCATGGCAAGCGCCCAGAAGTGCGGCGGCGTCCAGAAGAAGATCACGCCGAACATCACCAGGGCGGGCCATTCCACCGTGCCGGTGACCGCGGCCCAGCCGATCACCACCGGCATGCAACCCGCGGCCCCGCCCCACACGATGTTCTGTGACGTTCGTCGCTTGAGCAGCATCGTGTAGACGAGCACGTAGAACGCGATCGCGACCACCGACAGGCCGGCGGCCAGCCAGTTCGTGAACAGGCCCAGCCACACCGCGCTGAGCACCCCGAGCGCGAGACCGAAGATCAGCGCGTTGCGCGGCGGAACCTGCCCCTTCGCGAGCGGACGCCGCGCGGTGCGCGCCATCACCGCGTCGATGTCGGCGTCCACGACACAGTTGAGCGCGTGCGCGCTGGCCGCCGCCATCGCGCCACCGGCGAGCGTGGCCACGATCAACCACACCGAGGGCACCCCGCGCTGCGCGAGGAACATCGCCGGCACCGTGACGACGAGCAGCTGCTCGATGATGCGGGTCTTGGTGAGCCCGAGGTAGGCTCGCACCGTCGCACGCGCCCGGCGCAGCCCGGTCCGGACGCCCGAGGCAGGTGGCGCCTGCATGGGCCCCTCGTGGGACACGGGCACGACGCTCACCGGCAACCTCATCCTCCGCGTGTGGTGGTGGGATCGGACGACACCAGTTCTACAGCGTGTCGATGGTAACCGGGAGCATGCCGTACGGGGCTCCCGGGTAGCCCGTGGATGACTGTTGAAGCGGAGATCACACACGTCGCCCCGACGTGGCTAGGCTGACGCGCGAGAAACCGGACGCGTCGAGGCGCCCATGCCTGTCGCCCCCACCCGACCCGAGGGAAGTGCTATGGCCGACATCGACATCGAGACCCTCACCCGCGCCAGCGTGCCGTCGGACTGGACCGATCTGGACCGACGCGCCGTCGACACCATTCGGGTGCTCGCCGCCGACGCCGTGCAGAAGGCCGGCAACGGCCACCCGGGCACGGCGATGGCCCTCGCGCCGCTGGCCTACACGCTGTTCCAGAGGATCATGCGACACGACCCGAGCGACGCCGACTGGATCGGCCGGGACCGTTTCGTGCTGTCGGTCGGGCACTCCAGCCTGACGCTCTACATCCAGCTGTTCCTCTCCGGCTACGGCCTGGAGCTCGACGATCTGAAGGCCCTGCGCACCTGGGAGTCGAAGACCCCGGGCCACCCCGAGCACCGGCACACGCCGGGCGTGGAGATCACCACCGGCCCGCTCGGTCAGGGTCTCGCTGCAGCCGTCGGGATGGCGATGGGCGCGCGCCGCGAGCGCGGCCTGTTCGATCCGGACGCCGCCCCCGGGCAGAGCCCCTTCGACCACCAGATCTACGTGATCGCCTCCGACGGCGACATCGAGGAGGGCCTCACCTCCGAGGCGTCGTCGCTGGCCGGGCACCAGCAGCTGAGCAACCTCACGGTGATCTACGACGACAACAAGATCTCCATCGAGGACGACACGACGATCGCGTTGAGCGAGGACACCGCGAAGCGCTACGAGAGCTACGGCTGGCACGTGCAGGTCGTCGAGGGCGGGGAGAACGTCACCGGCATCCTCGACGCGCTGGCGGCCGCGAAGGCGGAGACGGCGCGCCCGTCGTTCATCCTGCTGCGCACGGTCATCGCCTTCCCCGCGCCGAACAAGATGAACACCGGCAAGGCGCACGGCTCCGCGCTGGGCGACGACGAGGTCGCGGAGGTCAAGAAGATCCTCGGCTTCGACCCGGAGCAGACGTTCCCGGTCTCCGACGACGTGCTCGCCCACGCGCGCACGGTCATCGACCGCGGCCGCGCGGCCCACGAGGCCTGGACGGCCACCTTCGACGACTGGGTGGCCCGCGAGCCGGACCGCAAGGAGCTGCTGGACCGGCTGCTCGGACGCGACCTGCCCGTCGGCTGGGAGAAGGCGCTGCCCACCTGGGAGCCCGGCTCCTCGGCCGTCGCGACGCGCAAGGCCTCCGGTGAGGTGCTCAAGGCGCTGGCCGACGTGCTGCCCGAGCTGTGGGGCGGTTCGGCCGACCTCGCGGAGAGCAACAACACCACGATGGAGGGCGCCGACTCCTTCGGTCCCGTCTCCACATCCACCAAGCTGTTCAGCGCCCAGCCCTACGGGCGCACGCTGCACTTCGGCGTCCGCGAGCACGCGATGGGCTCGATCCTCAACGGGATCGCCCTGCACGGCCCGACCCGCCCGTACGGGGGCACGTTCCTGATCTTCAGTGACTACATGCGGCCCGCCGTCCGGCTCGCGGCGCTGATGCGCTCCGCGGTCATCTACGTGTGGACGCACGACTCCATCGGCCTGGGCGAGGACGGTCCGACCCACCAGCCGATCGAGCACCTCGCGGCGCTGCGGGCCATGCCCGGACTGTCGATCGTGCGGCCCGGCGACGCGAACGAGACGGCCGCGGCGTGGAAGGCGGTCCTGGAGCGCCCGACGGGCCCGGCCGGTCTCGCCCTGACCCGGCAGGGCGTCCCCGTCCTGGAGGGCACCTCCACCGAGGGTGTGGCCCGCGGCGGGTACGTGCTGGCCGACGCCGGTGCCGGGAAGCCGCGGCTGATCCTGATCGCCACCGGCTCCGAGCTGCAGCTCGCGGTGCAGGCCCGCGAGGTGCTCGAGGCCGACGGCGTGCCCACCCGCGTGGTGTCGATGCCGTGCGTGGAGTGGTTCGACGCGCAGGACGAGAGCTACCGTGAGTCGGTGCTGCCCGCCGCCGTGCGCGCCCGGGTCAGCGTCGAGGCCGGGGTCGCCCAGCCCTGGCACCGGTTCACCGGCGACGCGGGCGAGAACGTCGCGATCGAGCACTTCGGATCCAGCGCGGACTACCAGACCCTGTTCCGCGAGTTCGGCTTCACCACCGACAACGTCGTCGCCGCCGCCCGGCGCAGCCTGGCGCGGACCTGAAGGTCGCGCGCCGGGTCGCATAGTTCCGAGGAGGAACCGACATGAGCAACGACCGGCTCGCCGCGCTGTCCGCGGCGGGTGTCTCCATCTGGCTCGACGACCTGTCCCGCGAGCGCCTGCACAGTGGCAACCTGCAGGAGCTGATCACCGAGTCCTTCGTCGTCGGCGTCACCACCAACCCAACGATCTTCGCCGGGGCGCTCGCTCACGGTGCGGCCTACGACGAGCAGGTCCGCGAGCTCGCCGCCCGGAACGCGACGGTCTCCGACGCGGTCCGCGAGATCACCGTCGCCGACGTGCAGCAGGCCTGTGACGTGTTCAGCGACACCTGGAAAGCCACCGGTGGTGTGGACGGCCGGGTGTCGCTGGAGGTCGACCCGGGCCTGGCCCGCGACACCGAGGCCACCGTCGCGCAGGCGGTGGACCTGTGGAAGGCCGTGGACCGGCCCAACCTGCTGGTGAAGATCCCGGCCACCGAGGCGGGCCTGCCCGCGATCACCCGGACGCTGGCCGCCGGGGTCAGCGTGAACGTCACGCTGATCTTCTCGGTCGAGCGCTACCGGAAGGTGCTGGGCGCGCACCTCGACGGGCTGGAGCAGGCCGCGGCCAACGGGCACGAGGTCTCCCAGATCGAGTCGGTGGCCAGCTTCTTCGTCTCCCGGGTGGACGCTGAGATCGACAAGCGGCTCGCGACGATCGGCACCGACGAGGCCCTGGCCTTGCGCGGTCAGGCCGCCGTCGCGAACTCGCGGCTCGCCTACGCCGCGTTCGAGGAGGTGTTCTCCGGCGAGCGTTGGGACTCCCTCGCCGCGTCGGGCGCCCGACCGCAGCGCCCGCTGTGGGCGTCCACCGGCACGAAGAGCCCGGACTACCCCGACACCCTCTACGTCACCGAGCTCGTCGTCGCCGACACCGTGAACACGATGCCGGAGAAGACCCTGCACGCGTTCGGCGATCACGGTGAGCTCCGCGGTGACACCGTCACCGGCACGGCGGCTCGGGCACAGGAGGTGTTCGACGCGCTGGAGCGGGTGGGCGTCGACCTCACCGACGTGTATCTCGTCTTGGAGGACGAGGGCGTCGAGAAGTTCACGACGTCCTGGGTCGAGCTCGGGGACACCGTGCAGGACCAGCTCGACGCTGCACGCGGGTGACGCCGGTGGGGGGTGTCGACACGATGAGGACTGCGCCGTGGATCAACCCGCTGCGGGATCCTCGGGACAAGCGGCTCCCGCGGATCGCGGGGCCGTGCGGCCTGGTGATCTTCGGGGTCACCGGGGACCTGTCCCGCAAGAAGCTCATGCCCGCCATCTACGACCTGGCCAACCGCGGCCTGCTGCCGCCGGGCTTCGCGCTGACCGGTTTCGCCCGCCGCGACTGGGCGACCCAGGACTTCGGCCAGGTCGTCTACGAGGCCGTCCAGCAGCACGCCCGCACGCCGTTCCGGCAGACGGTGTGGGACCGGCTCGCTGAGGGGTTCCGGTTCGTGCCGGGCAGCTTCGACGACGACGACGCGTTCGACCGGCTCGAGGAGACGGTCCGCGACCTCGACCGGGTCCGCGGGACGGGCGGCAACCACGCGTTCTACCTGTCGATCCCACCCTCGGCGTTCCCCGTGGTGTGCAAGCAGCTCGCCCGCTCGGGGCTGTCGGCCCAGAACGGCGACCAATGGCGCCGCGTCGTCATCGAGAAGCCGTTCGGACACGACCTGGTCTCGGCACGGGAGCTCAACGCCATCGTCAACGACGTCTTCCCCGAGGACTCGGTGTTCCGCATCGACCACTACCTCGGCAAGGAGACGGTGCAGAACATCCTGGCGATGCGCTTCGCCAACCAGCTGTTCGAGCCGATCTGGAACAGCCACTACGTCGACCACGTGCAGATCACGATGGCCGAGGACATCGGGCTGGGCGGGCGCGCCGGCTACTACGACGGCATCGGTGCCGCCCGCGACGTCATCCAGAACCACCTGCTGCAGCTGCTCGCCTTCACCGCGATGGAGGAGCCGGTCTCGTTCTCCTCCGCCGAGCTGCGCACCGAGAAGGTCAAGATCCTCAACGCCACCAAGCTCGTCGGGCCACTCGAGGAGACCACCGCCCGCGGGCAGTACGCCGGCGGCTGGCAGGGCGGCGAGCTGGTGTGCGGTCTCACGCAGGAGGAGGGTTTCGACCCGGCCTCGACGACCGAGACCTTCGCCGCCATCACCTGCGAGGTGGACACCCGTCGCTGGGCCGGGGTGCCGTTCTACCTGCGCACCGGCAAGCGCCTCGGCCGTCGCGTCACGGAGATAGCGGTGATCTTCAAGCGGGCCCCGCACCTGCCGTTCGACGCGACGATGACCGAGGAGCTCGGGCAGAACGCGTTCGTCATCCGGGTACAGCCCGACGAGGGCGTCACGATGCGCTTCGGGTCGAAGGTGCCGGGCAGCCAGATGGAGGTCCGCGACGTCACGATGGACTTCGGCTACGGCACCTCGTTCACCGAGGCCTCGCCGGAGGCCTACGAGCGGCTCATCCTCGACGTGCTGCTCGGCGAGCCGTCGCTGTTCCCGGTGAACGAGGAGGTCGAGCGGTCCTGGGAGATCCTCGATCCGGTGCTCGAGGACTGGGCCGCCCGGGAGAGCGGGCCCAACCCCTACCCGGCCGGCAGCTGGGGGCCGGCATCGTCCAACGCGATGCTGGCCCGGACCGGCCGCTCCTGGAGGCGTCCATGATCGTCGACCTGCCCTCGAGCACCACCTCGGCGGTGAACCGCAAACTCGTCGAGCTGCGGGAGAGCGGTGGTGTGCTGGCCCTGGGCCGGGTGCTCACGCTCGTGATCGTCACCGACGACGGGGGCTCGATCGAGGGTGCCATCGAGGCCGCCAACTCGGCGAGCCGCGAGCACCCGTGCCGGGTGATCGTGCTGGCCCGCGGGCAGCGCCGGGCCGCCCCGCGCCTGGACGCGCAGATCCGGGTGGGCGGTGACGCAGGCGCGAGCGAGGTGATCGTGCTGCGCGGCTACGGCCAGCTCGCCGACGACGAGGCCGGCGCCGCCATGGTGATACCGTTGCTGCTGCCCGACGCCCCGATCGTCGCCTGGTGGCCCGGCGAGGCACCGGCCGTGCCCTCGCGCGACGCCGTCGGGCTGCTGGCGCAGCGCCGGATCACCGACGCGCTGTCGGCGCGCAACCCGCTGCGAGCCTTCGAGCAGCGCCGCGCGAACCACGTGGCCGGGGACACCGACCTCACCTGGACGCGACTCACCTCCTGGCGAGCGCTGCTCGCCACCGCCCTGGACGCGCCCCCGCACGAAGCGGTCACCGCCGCCACGGTGGTGGGCGAGGCGGTGTCGCCATCCACCGACCTGCTGGCCGGCTGGCTCGCGGTCCGGCTCAACGCGCGGGTGAAGCGCTCGCCGGCGAAGAGCGGCCCGGGCCTGGTGTCGGTGCGCCTGGATCGGCCGTCGGGCCCGGTCGAGCTGGTCCGCCCGGACGGGCGGGTGGGCACCCTGTCCCAGCCGGGGCAACCCGACCGCCTCGTGGCGCTCGCCCGCCGTGAGGTGCGCGACTGCCTCGCCGAGGAGCTGCGCCGGTTGGATCCGGACGAGATCTACGGAGCGGCGCTCGCCGGCGTCGCCCTGGTGACCCGTGGCCGCGCCCCGGTGCGGACGCCGTCTCCCGCTGCGGGTTCCTGATGCCCTCCCCCGCCATCGCCGTCCATGCCCGTCCCGACATCCTCGCCGCGGCGGTGGCGGCCCGGCTCGTGACGCGGCTGGTCGACCTGCAGGCGGCCGGTACCACGCCGAAGATCGTGCTCACCGGCGGTGGCATCGGCATCGCGGTGCTCGAACAGATCCGCGGCACCGTCGCGCGCGACGCGGTCGACTGGGAGCGCGTGGCGTTCTACTGGGGCGACGAGCGGTTCCTGGCACCCGGCGACCCCGAGCGCAACGAGACCCAGGCCCGCGAGGCGCTGCTCGACCACGTCCCCGTCGACCCGGACAAGGTCTTCCCGATAGGCGCCGACACCGGCACCGGCCCGTCGGGAGCCGACGCCGCGGCCGAGGAGTACGCCGCGCTGCTCGCGAGCGCGGCGCGCCCGGAGGACCACGGCGAGGTGCCCTCGTTCGACGTGGTCCTGCTGGGCATGGGCGACGAGGGGCACACCGCCTCGATCTTCCCGCGCTCCCCCGCCGTCTACGAGACCGAGCGCTCGGTCGTGGCCGTGCACGGCTGCCCCAAACCCCCGCCCACCCGGGTCACGCTCACGCTGCCGACGATCCGCCGGGCCGCCGAGGTGTGGATCATCACGACCGGCGAGGCGAAGGCCCCGGCGGTCGCGATGGCCCTCGGCGGAGCCGGCGAGGTCGCGATCCCGGTAGCCGGCGCCCAAGGTCGCCGCAGCACCCGCTGGCTCCTAGACCGCCCCGCCGCCACCAAACTCCCCCACCCCGTGCGCGGATAACGCTGTTCCAGCGACGATTTCCGCGCACGACCATCTGAGGGCGTCGTCATCCTGGGCACGCCACCTCCAGGAGACGGTCCACCGCGATGCGGCGTCCGTAGCCACTCAGAGTCACTATATGGTTACGCAAAGGTCCTCAGGCCGGGCTAACCATGTCAGGTGCTCTCGTCCTGACGTACTGTTGCCGGGCGATCTATGGGAGGTGTTGCAGTGGCTGCTCATCCGTTGGAGTGGGGCGCCACTGTCGTACTGGAAGGCATTGCCAACCGGCTGTGGGGTTTCCGACCACGGTTGATGGCACCGATCGTTCGACAGCTCGGGCCGCTGCGAGCGCTGTGCTGGTTCGTCTGGAACATGCCCAGGGACTTGACCAAAGTCCCGATTATGTGATGTCGTTCATATAGGGTGTTCTAGGTCATAGTCCGAGGATGTCGAGTGTGAGGCGGTTGCGGTCCCAGGCGGCGGCGCGGCGGCCTTCGGCGATGTTGTGGTATCCGGCGCGGTGGAGCAGGCTGATGACCAGGTTGCGGATGACTGCCATGACGCGGGCTCCGGCTCCGGCGCGGATTCTGGATGCGTCCTCTTTGAAGGTCACGTCGCGGATGTGGTGGAGCACCTCGATGTGCCGGTGGCCGCGGATGGTGTCGGCGAGTTCGGCGGGTCCGGCCTGGTCGGGGGGCAGGCTGGTGATTCCGAGGATGGCGGCGGCGGTCATGGTGCCGTCGGGGAGGTGTCGGTAGCGTTCGATCAGGAAGGCCTGTCGGGCGCCGGGGAAGCGGACCCGGTGGTGTCGGTGGGCGGGGTCGTCGAGGTCGATGACCTTCAGGACGCGCACGTCACGGCGGCCGTGTCCGGTGTCGTGTTCGGTGTGGCCGACCTCGGTGGTGGTCCAGGGCGGTTCGTCGAGCGCGGCGTAGAGCGTGGGTTGGTTCCCTTTCGCGATGAGCACGTAATGGCCGTCGTGTTCGCGCAGGTAGCGGGCGTGGGCGCGTTGCGTGTGGAGAGCGTCGGCGGTGACGACGACGCCGTGGAGCTTCCCTGTCGGGACATCGGGGCGGTTGAGCTCACCACCACCACTGCTGACATCGTCTCCGTCGTCTCCGTCGTCTCCGTCGTCTCCGTCGTCTCCGTCGTCTCCGTCGTCTCCGTCGTCTCCGTCGTGGTGGGGTGGTGTGTGGTGTTCGGCGATCTGGTCCAGGAGGGGGACGAATCCGCTGATCTCGTTGGTCTTGGAGTCGACGGGGTGTTGAGCGATGACGGTGGCTTCGTCGTGGACCAGTGCGGCGAACAGGTGGAGTTGGTTGCCGTCGGTGTCGAGGGCGCCGCGGACGGTCTTGCCGTCCAGGGCGATCACCAGTCGGGTGAGCTGGGTGGGGGACAGCGCTCCGGCGCGGAGCTGGGTGTGGAGCCAGCCGGTGACGGCGGTGTCGAGGACGTGGGCGTCCACGGAACCGATCGCGCGGCGCAGGGTCTGGTAGGCCGGGGGCACGTGGGTGCCGGTGCGGGTGTTGCGGCGGATACCCAGGATGGCCAGGGCGGGTTGGGGTAGGGCGCGGGCGTACTGGGCGATCGCGGCCGGCGAGTCCGCGCCGGACAGGATCGCCGCGGTGGCGACCGCGAGCAGCGCGGCGAGTCCGTGGCGGATCCCGCGGGCGCAGCGGTGCTCGGGTACCGCGTTCAGTGCGGTCAGCAGCCCGGTGGGCCCGGTGATGTCGAGGGTGGTGAGGTCCACAGGTGGCCTGTCGTGACGGGGATACAGCAGGGGGGAGTCGAACGCGGCGGTCAACGCGGTCAGGCCGTGGCGGTGCAGCGGGCGCAGCCAGTACAGCTTCGGTCGGTCGTGTCGGATCTTCGTGCCGCGGGTGCGGGCGTAGCCGGCGCTGGGCCCGATCGGGGTGAACCCGGCCGCGGCGTAGCAGGACCCGGCGTGTCGGGCGGGGTCGGTGAAGGTCTCCACCGCCAGCACCGGCCGGCCCCACACCGACTCATGGTCGGCCGAGAGCCGGCGCAGGCACCCGCCCAGCACCGCCGAGGCCAGCCCTGGGACCCGCCCGCCCGGCAGCACGCAGAACCGCTGGTTGGAGGTGATCCACCCCAGCCGACGCAGCCGCAGCTCACGGTCCCAGCCCAGCAACGCCTCCCGCGCCGTGCAGGCCAGCGCCGCGGACCCGAACCCGGCCACCGCCACCCACCGCCCTTCGAGTGTCGCCACGTAGCGCAGCACCCGACCCGAGAGCCGCCGACCCAACCAGTGATGGGCATCCAGCTCCGCGTGGAAACGCTCCAGCTCACCTGCCACGACCGGCCGAACCACCAACGAAGCCCGCCACGACGCCACCACAGCCACCTGTGTAACAGAACCACGCCCATCTGTCCAGCCGGCGTATCAGACCAGGTCAACACCCAGATTCAGGGACTTTGGTCAGGTCCCTGGGAACATGCCTCGCTACGAACGAACACTCAAGATTCTTGGCGGGCTGCGCACCCATCTCCTCGGCACCGCCATTTCGCTGATCAACGGCTGTTCCCACTGCACCTATGCTGACGTCTACGCATTTCAGTTGATCTATCTTCGAGAGCGCGGCGCCGTGTTCCCGCTCGATGAGCACGAGGTCGGACAGCTGTGTGGACAAGCGCCTGCGGTTATTCGCAACCACCTCATCAAAGCCCTGAAGCAGGCCGACCTGTACAGCGAGGTATGGTGGTTGAACCGAACGATCGAGCTGACCCTCGCCGAGGACCGGCGGCCGACCGAAGCCGACGACATCCGGCTGGCACACCTCGTCCGCATGATCGGAGTGCTGAACTCGGTCGGCATCGCCAGCCAGACGCCTCCGGACGAGGCACATGACCGCGTCAACAGGGACGATGCCCTGAAGCTCCGTTACGCTGGACTGCGCGCCAGCGCCGCAATATGATTCCGCACCAGAAATTGGACCGGTTTGCGGTCGCGGTGCTTCAAGGCGTCACCCAACGCTTGTGGGGTTTCCCACCGCATCTGATGCCGGTGCTCGTCGCACAGCTCGGCGGCAGGCGAGCAATCGCCTGGTTCCTGTGGAACATGCCCCGGTATCAGCGCACGCTCACGGTCTTCGGTCGGCTGCGTACCCACCTGCTCGGCATCACCATCTCGCTCATCAACAGCTGCGCGTACTGCACCTTCGGCACCGCCTATGCACTGCAGCTGATCTACCTGAAAGAGCACGACACACTGTTCCCGCTCGATGAGCACGCCATCACTGCACTGCACCTTCACGAGCGCGCTGAGACACGGGAGCGACTGGTAGCAGCCCTGCACGAAGCCGACCTGTCCGCCGAGGTGCCGTGGGTCGACCGGCTCATCGCGCTCGCCTCGCACGACCGCCAGCCCGCAGATCACGACGACACCCGGATCACCCACCTCATCGGCATGTTCGCCGTGCTCAACACCTGTGCGATCGCCGGTGACGTAGCACCCGACGAGGCCCACGACACGATCAACAAGGACCAGGCCCTCAAGGAGCGCTACGCCCTGCTCCGCGCCGAGTCCAGCACCTGACACCGACCCACCCGGTGGCCGAGCTCATCGCCGCCGTCACCGCACCACCGCCGCGAACGCGGGCCCGCTACGCGGGTCCAGGGTCCGGCGCGGTAAGAAGGCTCCGTGGATCTCCCCGCCGTCACCGCCCCGGACATCGACTCCCGCCGCGCGGCGGTAGCTCGCCATGACGAGCTGGCCGTCCCGACGGGCGGGCTCGGCCGCCTCGCCGAGCTGGGCGTCTGGCTCGCCGCAGTCCAGGGCATGTGCCCACCGCGCCCACCCGCCCGGCCCCGAGTGATCATCGTGGCCGCCGACCACGGCATCGCCGCGGCCGGTGTGTCGCGGTACGCGAGCGGGGCGACACTGCAACAGTTTGCCGCGGTGCGTGAGCACACCGCCCCCGTCGCCGTGCTCGCCCCGGTCGCCGGGGCGTCGATCCGGGTGGTGGACGTCGGCCTCGATCACGACAGCGGCGACACCCACCACCTGCGGCGCTCGAGCGGCCGCATCGACCGCGAGGACGCGCTGACCGACTACGAGGTCGAGCGCGGGTTCGCCGTCGGACGCGCGCTGGCCGACGAGGAGGTGGACGCGGGCGCCGACCTGCTCGTGCCGGCCTCGCTCGGCGTCGGTGCCACCACGCCCGCGTCGGTACTGGTGGCCGCGCTGACCGGGATCGAGCCGGTGGCGGTGATCGGTCGGGGCAGCGGCATCGACGACAACGCATGGATGCGCAAGGCCGCCGCGGTGCGCGACGCGCTGCGCCGGGCCCGCCCGCACCGCGAGGACCCGATGGCGCTGCTGCGCGTCGTCGGCGGGGCCGACCTGGCCGTGCTCGCCGGGTTCTGCGTGCAGGCTGCGCTGCGCCGCACCCCGATGCTGCTCGACGGCCTGGTGGTCGCCGCCGCGGCGCTGGTCGCCGACGATCTCGCTCCCGGTGCCCGCGACTGGTGGCTGGTCACGCAGCAGTCGCCGGAGCCGGCGATGACGCTGGCCGTGGAGAACCTGGACCTGTCACCGATGCTCGACCTCGGCGTCCGGCTCGGCGACGGGACGGGTGCGACGGCTGTGATCCCACTGCTGCAGATGGCCGCCCGGCTGCTGGCCGAGACCGCGACGGCGGCTGACCTCGGACTCGGGTGAAAGGTCTCGCGCTGGCGCTGAGCTGGCTGACCGTGCTGCCGGTGCGCGCCGGTGCCCCCGACGCGCGGGCAGCGGCGGCGGCGATCCGATGGGCGCCGCTGGTGGGGGCGCTGCTCGGGGCGGCGGCGGGCGGGGTGCTGCTGGGCCTCGGCACGCTCGGGGTCCCTGCGCTGGTGGCAGGCCTGCTCACCGTCGCGTTCCTGGCGCTGGCCACTCGCGGCATGCACCTCGACGGCCTGGCCGACACCGCCGACGGCCTCGGCTGCTACGGCCCGCCCGAGCGCGCGCTGACCGTGATGCGCGAGGGCGGGGCGGGGCCGTTCGCGGTCGTGACGCTGGTCCTCGCGCTCGGGGTGCAGGCCGCCGCGATGGCCACCCTCGCGTCCGGCCCGCCGCTGATCGCGCTGGCGGCCGTCACGCTCGCCGCGGCCGCCGGACGGGCCGGGTTCGCCTGGGTCTGCCGGCGCGGGGTCGCAGCGGCCCGGCCCGGTGGGCTGGGGGCGACGGTGGCCGGCTCGCAGCCGTGGTGGGCCGCCGCGGCGTGGTGGGTGGTGCTGGCCGTCGCCGGGATGCTCGCGCTGCGCTGGCGGGGGGTGCTCGCGGTCGGGCTCGGCGCCACGCTGGTCATGGCGCTGTCGTGGCACACCGCCCGCCGCTTCGGAGGCATGACCGGTGACGTCCTCGGCGCCGCGAGCGAGCTGGCCAGCACCGCCGCACTGGTAGCCCTCGCGACCGGCTGAACACTGCTTCGCAAGCGGCGCCGCGCTGGTGGGGTCGCCACGTCAGGCGCGACAGCTCAGCCGAGCGCGGTGAGCAATGCGGTGAGTGCGGTCTTCTCACTGACGGGGTCCGGGCTTGTCGCTCGGAGCTCGCGCAGCACGGTGTCAATCTTGCCGTCGATCTCTGTCCAGGCGGCGGTGTCCTTGGGCTTCAAGCGCGCTTCGGCGTTGTCCCACTCGATCTCGAGATCGTCGATGCGGGCCGTCGCGCCGGACTGGTCGCCGGTGTTCAGCAGGGTCAACGTGTCCTGGGTGATCCCGCGAAATGTCGAGAGGTCCCCGAGTGGTGAGCGATGCGTTGCCGGGGTTCCGCCAGGAACCGACGGCTCGGCCGCGGCCGAGGCGTCCTGCGCCAGCGCGGATTCGCGCACGAGGTAGCCCGTGGTGGCGCCGACGAGAACCAACGTCACGACAACGACGGTCTGCACCCAGCCTCCTCGCGCAGCAGGCTCGGCAGTGCCGGTCGTGGCCGCACCGGCGATGACGTCAGCTTTCGTCATCGAGAGGTAGGTGACGATGGTAAGGATGCCGACCACGAAGATCAGACTTGTCACCGTCGCCCCGAGGCCGAGTCCGCCCAGGTTGGACGGTTGGGAGAGGTAGTCGCCGATCGATGCCCCGAGCGGTCGCGTGAGGATGTAGATGATCCAGAATGCGAGAACCGGGTGCAGACCCAGTCGCCAGGCGATCGCGGTGATGGCGATCAGCGCGGCCACGATGGTTCCCGTCACCAGGTATCCGAGCCCGAGGACCTCGGCCATGAGGTCACCGGTCGCGGTCCCGAGGGCGAAGGTGACGAGGATGGCCAGCCAGTAGAACGCCTCACGCCTGCTGGTGTGGATAGCGTGGATGGAGAGCGTCTTCTCGCTGCGGTACCACGCGAGGAAGGTGAGGGCCAGGAGCACGCTGAAGATCAGCGTGCTCGTCTCGAGGGGCAGTCCGAGGTTGTCGGCCAGGTTGTCGGTGACCAGGGTGCCGAAGACGCTGACGAGCGCGACAGTGAGCCAGTACGTCGCCGGTATGTAGCGGTCGGTGCGGAACTGGACGATCAGCGCGATGACGAGCAGAATGCCGGTGACGACGGACACACCGGTCAGGCCGAAGTTCAGGTTGACGTTGAGGAAGTCGGCGGCTGATTCACCGACGGTCGTGCAGAGCACCTTGATGATCCAGAAGTACAGCGTGACTTCTGGGACCTTGCTCAGAAGCGGACGACTCGGGGCGAGAGCGCGGTATGTGGTCATGAGACTCCTCTGTCACGGCCCGATCGCCGAGACGGCAGGTGACGGTGAACGCGGACACGCTGGTGCCCGACCTGACGCGAACAGGGCCCCGCGACAGACGATCTGGAGGAGCGGGAGCCGAGACCGCGACTCCGGCAACGTTAGAGAGCGTCAGGTAAACCCTCGGCCAGAAGACGGTGAGCGGACGGCACCGAAAGTGCACGAGTCCTCGCGCAGGGCCGAAGGACGATCACGGGCGGAAGGAGTGATCCGCGACGGTTCGCTGAGGTGGCCGATCCGTTCGTGCGCCGTCGAGGGGCGGTCGATCCTCGGCCGGCGCGGACGGCCGGAGGCGGCGACGTGGTGCAACGGTGAGTGGCGGGATATCGGCGTGGCTGAGCCGCACCTCGTGCTGGCCGTCGTACAGGATCCGGTAGTGCACTACTACCTGCTCGATGTTGGTCATGGCGTCCGCGGCGGTGTCGGGGTCGCTGCCGAGCTCGGCTGCCGCGGCGATGGCCACGACGGCATTGCCGCAGTCGAACCGGGACCCGCTGGCCGGCGGTGAGCGTTGCGGCGCCCCGGGCTGGCCAAGCGATGACAAGAAAGTGCAGTTCAGGGCGTTTGGTCGACTTAGCTCAGTGGCGTTGGTCGAACTCGCCAGCGCGGACACCCGCGACGAACGCGTCCCACTCGGTAGGGGTGTAGCGGTGCGGGAGCAGCTCGCGGTCCTTGGTGTCCCGGACCGCGACGCCGCCGGGGAGGAACGCCACCTCGACGCAACCGGTACCTTCGCCCCGGCTGCCGCTGAAGCTGCTCGTCCGCCACGTAGCGTCGGCGGGGATCGGGGCGGGCATCGACACCTTCTTCGCGGCCTTGGACTCTACATCTGGGCTGCCACCCGCTCGATGAGGGCGACGGAGTCGCCAGGACTCAGGGCCTCCGAACGGAGATGGTCAAACACGAGGCTAGCAGGGGCGACGTCATCCTCCTTCTCCAGGTGCACCGCGCCCCGCGAGTGCTCCACGTAGGCCATGTCGGGCACGGCGAGCGTGTCGAAGCTGAGCAGGGCAAACCCACTGGCGAGGCTCGGATGGGCTCCGACGCTGATCGGGAGCACCTGCAGCGTGACCGAGTCCAGCGCTGCGGCGTCGACGAGCCGGACGAGCTGGGCGCACATCACGTCCGGCCCGCCGACCGGGCGGTGCAGCGCCGACTCGTCGACGATGGCCACCAGCTGCAGCGGCTGCTCGTCGGAGGTCAGCCGTTCCTGGCGGATCATCCGCACCACGACGTCGTTCTCCAGCCCAGCTTCCGACCGATGCGGCTGGCCCGCCCGGAACATCGCTCGGGCGTACTCGGCGGTCTGCAGCAATCCAGGCATGTAGGCGAGGGTGAAGATGCGCACCATGCTGGCCTCGGCCTCCAGCGGCACGTAGCCGTGGTCATTCAGCCCGTAGGCACGCCACCAGCCGCGTTGGCTCGCCGCCCGGGTGAGAGCGACAAGCTCGGTCCATTGCTCGCCGCCGACGTCGTAGAGATCCAGCATGCCGCGCACGCTGTGCACGTCCACGCGCTGGTGGGCGTTCTCGATCCGGCTGAGCTTGCTGGGTGACCAGTCGAGCAGCGGCGCCGCCGCCTCCAGGGTCAGTCCGGCCTTTTCCCGCAGCGCCCGCAGCCGCCGAGCAAGCTGCACCCTCCGGACCGTGGTTCCTTTTCGCACCACCGTTAACGCTCCCATCCTCGCAACAGTCTGACGACTCATCCTGGCAGACGACGATCACAACCTGGAATTTGCAACTGATCAGCTTTTGGTCATCGCCTGTCACGAGACAGCTGGTCAGGTCCGGAAAATCACGTGCCGTGACGAGCTCATCGCCCCGCCCGAGGTATCCCCAAGCTGACAGCCCTGGCCACCGGCTGACACGCTGTACCCCGACCGGGGAACAGATCGCTACGATGCGCAGCGATGGAACAGCGCGACCGGTGGCTCGACGAGGTTGGCCTCGATCGCCGTCGTGCTGACTTCCTGAGCCGCGTCCGGGAGGTCTGCCGGCTCCGGATGGACCACGACCGTTCGACCGTCAACGCGGAGATCACCGAGCGCTCCCACGGACCCGACGGGACCGCGTTCGACCACCTCGTGGTCCGCTACACCCGTGGGTGGATGTGGCCGAAGGAGCTGCTGGTCGGCGCGTACGACGGTCCCGTCAGCGCCGAGGTAGTGAGCCGGTTTCGCGACGGCGTGTGCGCCGGTGCGACCACCGAACGCGAGCCGGAGCTGGTGCACAACGGTCCGCCCGCCGGCGAGGAACTGACGAAGCTGGCCAGGGACAGCGGCATCTGGCTGCGCGAGGTCGCCGAGTACCAGCAGGTCTGGGAGCACTCCGGCTACGTACAACAGCAGACCGCCCGGCTGCTGGCCGACAATCCCGAGTACCCGCTGCAGCGGCACGTCGACAAGCGCTGGTCCGACCTCGGCGAGACGTCCGCACGGGCCACCACGGCGTCCGAGCAGATCATGGACTGGCTCACCGCCACCGGCCCCCGGTTCGTGCTGGTGCTCGGCGACTTCGGCACTGGCAAGACTTTCCTGCTGCGGTCGCTGGCCGCGCGGCTGGCCCGCGAGTCGGACCTGGTGCCCGTGCTGGTGACGATGCGCGAGCTGAGCAAAGGTTTGACCCTGGAGAAGCTGCTGGCCCAGCACATGAGCGGGCACGAGAGCTACCACCACGCGTCGTTCCGCTACCTGCTGCGCCACGGCCGCATCGCGCTGCTCTTCGACGGCTTCGACGAGCTGGTGGCGCGCACCGACTACGACCGGGTCAAGGACCACTTCGCGACGCTGCGGGAGGCCGCGGGCGGCGACGCCAAGGTGATCGTCACCAGCCGCCACCAGCACTTCGCCACCGACAGCGACGCCCGCACCGCGCTCGGCGGTGAGGTCCGAGCCCTGCCGGGCTCGCGCACCATGCGGCTGTTACCCCTCGATGCGGGGCAGCGGCGCCGGCTGGTGGTGGAGGCCTTCGACGACGAGAGTGCGGCCGACCGGTTCCTGGAGATCCTCGGTGACGTCCGCGACCTGCTCGATCTGGCCAACAACCCGCGGATGCTGTCTTTCATGATCCGCTGGTACCGCGAGGGGCTCCTCGACTGGGCCGCGGAGATGCGTTCCGACGAGACGATCACCGCGGGCCAATTATACGAGCAGCTCATGACCACATGGCTCCAGCATGAGCAGGATCGACAGGCGACGGCGGGCGGACCGCGGGTCTTCTCCGTCGCACAGCGATTCGAGGCCCTCACGCACGTCGCGCTGCACCTGTGGAACAGCGGCGAGGCAGGCGTGCGGACGGTCGAGCTCGGACAGCTCGCCGAACAGGTGAGCGACCTGGCCGCATTGCAGATGCGTACCGGTGAGGCCGCGCACGCCGTCGGATCGGGCACCGTGCTGGTCCGCCGCGACGACGACGCGTTCGGCTTCATCCACCAGTCAGTGCAGGAGTGGTTCGTGGCACGGTGGATCGCCAAGGATCTGGACGGGCGGCTGCGGGACCGGTCACTGAGCCCGCTCACAGTCGACTTCCTGTGCGACCTTGCCGGGGACGCCGCCGTAGTCGACTGGGCACGAGGGGTCGCCCGTGCCCGTCGCGCCGAGGGCCTCGCGGCGAAGGCGAACGCCGCACTGGTGCTGCAACGACGCGACGTCACGGTGTCCGCGGTCAGCTACGCGGGGCAGGACCTGCGAGGACACGACCTGTCCAGCCAAGATCTTGCCGGAGCGGACCTGCGCGGCGCCGATCTGTCCGGCGCGACGCTGCCCCGGTCATTGCGCGGCACCGACCTGCGGGAGGCCCGACTGATCGGCAGCCTGCTCGACGGTATCAATCTGACCAACGCCGACCTCTCGGATGCCGACTTGACCGGAGCTCGCCTACTCGGCGCGGACCTAACCGGCGTCCAGCTCGAGGACGCCCGACTCGACCGCACGGTGTTACTCGGCACCGGCCTGACGAACGACGCTCTCACCCGCGCCGCGGGGAGCGCCGGCGCGGCGCTGCCCGGATCGTCGGTGGTCAACCAACTGGGAATGGCGTCACCGACTCTCACTGCGATTGCAGTGGCCGATCTGCTGGCCACCGGCCATGACGACGGATCTGTGCGGTTGTCTGATCCGTCCACTGGAACCGCACTCCGGGTACTCCGGGGTCATCACGCACCGGTTCGGGCGTTGGTCGCCGACCCCCAGGGCCGCTGGCTGGCCTCCGCCGGCGACGACGCCACCGTCCGCATCTGGGACCCCACCACCGGCGAGCACCGCCACACCCTCACCGACCACACCGGCTCGGTCCGGGCGTTGGTCGCCGACCCCCAGGGCCGCTGGCTGGCCTCCGCCGGCACCGACGCCACCGTCCGCATCTGGGACCCCACCACCGGCGAGCACCGCCACACCCTCACCGACCACACCGGCTCGGTCCTGGCGTTGGTCGCCGACCCCCAGGGCCGCTGGCTGGCCTCCGCCGGCGCCGACGCCACCGTCCGCATCTGGGACCCCACCACCGGCGAGCTGCTGGTCACCCTCGTCGCCTCGGAGGACGGCTGGGCCGCCCTGCTGCCCGACGGCTCTTATAAGGTCCACGGTCAGCCGGCCGGGCTCTGGTGGGCGGCGGGGCTCTGCCGGTTCGAGGCCCACGACCTCCCGGCGCTGCTCCCCTACCAGCCGCACCTGCGCCCGCTGGCCGACGACGCGGTGGTGCTCCGTGGCTGACGAGCCGGAGTCGCTGACCGCGTCGTCCCGGCTGGCGCTGCGCTGGGCGTGGGCCGCTGCGACGGCCCGGACCGGGAAGGAGCTGCCTCCCGACACCCTCGACCTGCTCGCTGGCATCGCGCTGGCCCACCTGCGCGACAGCCCGGCCCGGGAGCTGCTCGAGCACTTCGACATCCCGCTCGGCGCGGTGCTCTCCGCCGACGGGAGGCGCCGCTACGAGACCGAGGCGCTGTTGCAGGCGGCCGCCAATGCACCCGACGCCCTCGCCGTGCCGGACACCGACCTCGACGAGATCATCCGTCACGCGGGCACCGCGTTCCCGCCGAGCGACGATGGCCTCACGACGCTGTCGATGCTGTTCGGCGCACTGCTGGAGACCACCAACCCGGCCTCGGCCGCCATCCGGCGCCGGCTGGCCGAGCGCGGCGAGGACGCAGAGGTCGTGGTCCGCTCCTACCGCGAGTTCCTCGGAGGCCGCGAGCCCTACCGGGAGTTCCTGCGCCGGCGCCATCCCCGCCGCCCGATCGAGCTCCCGCCCTACGCGGCGGACGAGCCGCTCGCACGCCTCCCGGACACCGCCGAGCCGGACGCGTCCGACCTGGTCGGGATCGGTCCGGAGGTGGACGCGTTCGCCTACCTCATCGCCTCCCGCCGGCTCACCCCGCCACTGGCCGTGGGCCTGTTCGGCAACTGGGGGTCGGGCAAGAGCTACTTCCTGCGCAGCCTCCAGCGCCGTATCGACCAGGTCGCCGCCACCGCAGCGGCCGCGACCGAGCAGCCCACGCCGTTCCACACGGCCATCGCCCAGATCGAGTTCAACGCCTGGCAGTACGTCGAGGGCGACCTGTGGGCCAGCCTGCTCGAACACCTCTTCCGCAACCTACGCATCTCCCCCGACGAATCCGACGACCTGCTCAAGGAGCGTCGCAACTACTGGCTCCGGCAGATCGACGAGGCCACGGCCGACCGGGTGAAGGCCCGCACCGACCGGGTCGCGCTCGAGGAGAAGCGCCACGTCGCGGCGGCCGACGTGGGCCGTCGGCTGGCCGAGCGCGACATCGCGATCGCCGAGCTGGAACGCCGCCAGCGCGAGCGCCCGCGCTGGGAGCCGTCACCAGAACTGGAGGGCCTGCGCGAAGAGGTCGCGCAGCGCACCGGCTTCGACAACGTCGCGACCGAGGCGGCGGGCGTCGCGGCCGAGCTGGCACGCTCCGGCGAGGCGCTACGGGAGGTCGGCGCGCTGCTCGCCCCGCTACGGGAGCGGGGATGGAAATACGCGACCTTGTTGATCGTCGCCCTGCTGGTCACCCCGGGCATCACGATCGCGCTGGACTTCTTCGACCTCTCCGCCGTCACGAGCGCGGCGGGCAGCGCGGCGTGGGTGCTCGCCACCGTCGCCGGCTACCTCAAGATCGGCAATAGCCTCCTGCGCTCCGGGCTGGACAAGGTCGCCGAGGCGGAACGCCAGCTCGCCGAGGACACGAAGGAGGCGCGCACCGAGCTGGACGCGAAGGTCGCCAAGGCCGAGCAGCACCTGACGGAGGTCACGAGCTCCCTGGCCACGGCGATCGAGCAGGAGCGCTCGCTCGACGAGCGGGCCGGGAAGCTGACCGAACAGCTCGCCGACGTGACCCCAGCCAAGGTGCTCAACGACTTCATCGCCGAGCGCACCGGCAGCAACGACTACCGCAGCCACCTCGGCATCCCCGCGGTCGTGCGCCAGGACCTGGAGCGGCTGTCCCGGCTCATCGGCCAGCAGCGGGCCGGTACCGGCTGCGACGCCCCGCACGCCGTCGAGCGCGTCGTCCTCTACATCGACGACCTCGACCGCTGCCCGACCGAGCTGGTGATCAAGGTACTGGAGGCGGTGCACCTGCTGCTGGCGTTCCCGCTGTTCGTGGTCGTGGTGGCCGTCGACTCGCGCTGGCTGGAGTCGTCGCTGCGGGAGCACTACGCGCAGCTGCGCGACCAGGGCGCGGCGCCGGCCGACTACCTCGAGAAGATTTTCCAGGTGCCCTTCCGCGTCCGGTCCCTCGACAGCGGCGTTCGGCGGCAGATGGTGCGGGCCCTGCTCACCCCCAGCCTCCGCGCCGCAGTCGAGAGCCCCGAGCAGGGCGCCGAGGCTCTCGACGCACCCGGCCGCCTGGGTGTCTCGGTGGCCGACAGGCCGTACTTCGACGAGGTGCTCGCCGAGATGGGCCGGACGCAGCTTCCGGATCGACGCTGGTCCACCGCCGCCGACCTCACCGTGACCACGGCCGAGGTGGCACAGATCGACGAGCTCGCCGACCTCCTGGGCGCCACCCCGCGCACCCTCAAGCGGTACGTGAACGTCTACCTGCTGGTGAAGGCCCTGGGCCGGGGCCGGGGATGGCCGGTACCCGACGGCGGGCAGGTCGCGTTGCTGCTCGCCCTCGCCACGACGATGCCCGAGCTGACCGAGGCACTCGTCCCGGCGCTGCACGCCGACACCGCACCGCTGACCCTGGGGTCCGCCGTCCCGACGGCCGGATCGCTCACCGATCCCGCCGCGGAGCAGCGCGCCCGGCTGACGGCCTGGCTCGACGCCCACCCCGACTGGGCGAAGACCGACCTGTCCGCCCACGCCCACTGGGCCGACACCATCCTCCAGTTCACCTTCAACCGCCGCAACAACGCCACGGCCCCCACCCCGCGAGTCTCCCATCCTAATCCGGCGAGTCCCCCTTCCGAGCCCGGCGAGTCCCCCGTTCCAGCACGGTGAGTCTCCCACCACACGCCACGCATGAAGGGAGGAACTCGCCGTGTCACAACGCGGACTCGCCGTGGCAGAACGGGGAACTCGCCGGGGCAGAACGGGGAACTCGCCGCGTCAGGCGGGGACGAGGGTGCGCATCCAGCAATGCGTGTCCCGGGCGTCGCCGTGCTGGATGTTGGTCAGCATCGAGCGCAGCGTCATGGTGATCGGTCCCGGTTCACCGTCGGCCACCGTGACCTCGCCGTCGTAGTGCTTCACCCGGCCCACCGGGGTGATCACCGCGGCGGTACCGCAGGCGAACACCTCACTGATCCGCCCGTCGGCACAGCCGTCGAGCCACTCCTGCGCCGAGATACGTCGCTCGTTGACCTGGCAACCGAGCTCCTTGGCCAGCACGAGCAGCGAGTCGCGGGTGATGCCGGGCAGGATGCTGCCGCTCAGCTCGGGCGTCACCACCTCGATGGAGTCACTATCAGCGGAGTCGGCACTGCCGAACACGTAGAACAGGTTCATCCCACCCATCTCCTCGACCCACTTACGCTCAGCGGCGTCGAGGTAGGCCACCTGGGCACAGCCGTTCTCCGTACCCTGGGCCTGCGGGAGCAGCGACGCGGCGTAGTTGCCGCCGCACTTCGCGGCACCGGTGCCGCCCACCGCGGCGCGCGTGTAGTCGGTGCACAACCACACGTCGACGGGCTTGACCCCACCCGGGAAGTACGCACCGGCGGGCGAGGCGATGAGTACGTAGAGGTACTCCGACGACGGCCGCACCCCCAGCCCGACCTCCGTCGCGATCATGAACGGTCGCAGGTACAGCGACTTCTCGCCGTCCACGGAGGGCACCCACGCGTGGTCGGCGGTGAGCAGCTCGGTGAGCGAGGCGAAGAACAGCTCGTCAGGAAGCTCGGGCATCGCCATCCGGGCCGCCGAGCCGCGGAAGCGCGCGGCGTTGGCCTCCGGCCGGAACGAGGCCACCGAACCGTCGGTCTGCCGGTAGGCCTTGAGCCCCTCGAAGATCTCCTGCCCGTAGTGCAGGACCGTGGTCGCCGGGTCCAGCGACAGCGGCCCGTAGGGCACCACCGCGGCGTCGTGCCAGCCCTCGGCCGCCGCCCACCGGATCGTAACCATGTGGTCGGTGGAGTACCGACCGAATCCGGGGTTCGCGAGGATCTCCGCGCGCCGCGACTCCGGCGTCGGCGCTGGGTGGGGGGTCCGGGTGAACTGCGTGCTCATGACGCAGACGGTACTGGGTCGGGCAACGATCGGACGTCCGAGTGTCGCGCTCAGCGCACGTGGGACGGCACGAACGGCGGCGCGACCACAACGCACGGCAGGGTCCGCCCGCGGACGTCCACGTCGACGGTGTCCTCCGGCCCGACACCCGCGGCCGTGTCGATCAGGGCGAGGGCGATGCCGACCTTCAGCGTCGGGGAGAAGGTGCCCGACGTCGTGACGCCGACCTTGTGGCCGTCCGCGAGCACGTCCATCCCGGCGCGCGGGATCCCCCGGCCGGTGGCCCGCAGTCCGCGCAGCCGCCGTGCCGGCCCGGCCTCCTTCTCGGCGAGGAGCGCGTCGCGTCCCCAGAACTCGGGTTTGCGCCAGCCGACGGCCCATCCGCTGCGGGCCTGCACCGGCGAGATGTCGGTCGAGAGGTCCTGGCCGTGCAACGGGTAGCCCATCTCGGTACGCAGGGTGTCGCGGGCACCGAGTCCGGCCGCCCGCCCGCCGAGCGGCTCGGCCGCGGCGAGCAGGGCGTCCCAGACCCGCGGCGCGTCGTCGGCGGGCACGAGCAGCTCGTAGCCGTGCTCGCCGGTGTAGCCGGTGCGGCCGACGCGGACGTCGGCGCCGGCGTTACGCGCGGCGACGTCGACGAAGGCCATGTAGTCCAGCTCCGCGAGGCCCGCCTCGGGCAGGACCGTCGCGAGTACCTCCGGCGAGCGTGGCCCCTGCACGGCGAGCACGGCCAGGTCGCGGTGCCGGTCAATGATCTCGACCCCGCTCGGGGCGGCGGCGCGCAGCAGCTCCGCCACCCGTGCGGCGTTGGCGGCGTTGGGCATGGCGAGCACCTCGTCGCGCCCGACGAGGTAGGCGACGAGGTCGTCGACGACGCCGCCTTCCGGCGTGCAGCACAGCGTGTACTGGGCGTGCCCGGCGGTGATCTTCCCGAGGTCCGCGGTGAAGCAGCGGTTGACGAACTCCGCCGCATCCGGACCGGTGATCGTGAGCTTGCCCAGGTGGCTGACGTCGAAGACGCCGACGGTCTCGCGCGCGCTCGCGTGCTCGGCCACCGTGCCCGACGGGTAGGACAGCGGCATCGACCAGCCACCGAACGCTCCGAGGGTGGCCCCGAGCGCGGTGTGCCGGTCGTGCAGCGGACTGGTCAGCAGATCACCCACGAGCAGGCACGCTACTGCTCGCACCGGCGCTTCAGCCCCTCGCACTCCAGCTCCAGGTAGCGGCGGGTGCGCCCGCGGGTGAGCAGACCGATCAGCCGGCCCACCGCTCTGTGCTGGACCACCCGTAGCCGCACCCGGGTTCCCGCCGGACCGGGCTCGATGTGGTGCTCGGCGATCGTCCGCACCCCGGGACCGGTCGCCACCCAGGTGAAGCCGCAGGCGGGATCGAGGTCGGTGACCTGCCAGCGGGCGAGCGGCAGCCGCGGTTGCCGCACCAGCGCGCGGCTGCCGACCGCCAGCGGGCCCGCGTCCAGGCGCTGCACGGTGGTTATCGACGCGGTCCACTCCGCCCAGCGCTCCACGTCGGCGAGCACCGACCACACGAGCGCGGGCGGCGCGTCGATCGTCACGACATGCTCGAACTCCATGCGTCCTCCTCACATCCGCACCCAAGGGCTCAGCCAGTTCGTCGCGACTCGGGCGCCAACTCGTACCGACTCGCGAGATTAGTGGGGGCGGTGGGAGAGGAGGGTGGCGGTGGTCCATGCCGCGGCTAGGGCGGCGGCGGTGGTCAGGACTTGGGGTAGTGGCAGCAGGACCGCGAGGCTGGCGCAGAGGGCCAGGCCCAGCCACGACGTCCACGGCGGCCAGCGCCGCTGGGCCGGGGGCAGTCGCAGCGCGGCCAGGTTGACCAGCCCGTAGTGCACCAGCAGGCTGCACGCCGACAGTGCGATGGCCGCGACCGGCCCGGCCAGCACGGCGACGATGATCGCGGCGAGCCCACCGGTGAGGTCGGCCCAACGCGGGGTGCCCCGAGTACCGAGCACCGCGAACGCGCCGGGCAGCTCGCCGTTCCGCGCCATCGCCCGTGCGGTGGCACTGAGATCGACCAGCACCGACAGCAGCGCCGACCCGGCCGTGACCGCGGCACCGACCCGCACGAGCACGCCGAGCGCCGGCGCCCGCCCGGTGTCCACGAGCGCCACCAGCGGCGCGGGCTCGGTGGCGAGCCGCTCGACCCCGAGCCCGACCAGCAACGCGCTCGCGACCAGCAGGTACGCGACGAGCGCGACGCCCAGTGTCACGACGACGGCCCGGCGCAGCGTCCGGGCCGGGTCGCGGACCTCCTCGCCGAGCGTGGCGACCCGGGTGTACCCGGCGAACGCGAAGAACACCAGCCCGGTGGCGCACAGCCACCCGCGCACCCCCCCGCGCACCGCCACCGGCTCCGGCTCCTGCGCCGCGGCCGAGGCGACCTCGACTCCCCCAGAGCCCAGCAGCCCGACGACGATCACGATGAGCAGCACCGTGAGCGTGCCGCCGACCAGCGCGTACGCCCCGCGGACCGTCCACCGCACGCCCGCGGTGTTCAGCACCGCGACCGCGACGATCACCAGTATCGCCGCGGGCAGCGGCTGCGACGGGAGCACGTAGCTGCCGAAGACCCCGGCCGCCGCGGCGGCCGCCGCCGTCTTGCCCACGACAAGCGCGAGACCCGCGAGCCGCTCGGCGCCGGCGGAGAGCCGCTCGCGCCCGTAGCCGAAACCGTCCCCGCTGCCCGGGTGGGCGGCCGCGAGATCGGCCATGGAAGTGACGTTGCAGGCCGCGACGATCCCGGCCAGCACGACGGCCAGCAGCAACCACGGTCCCGCGGCGGCCGCTGCGGGGGTCCAGACGACGAACACGCCGGCGCCGAGCACGGTGGCCAGCCCGAGCACGGCCGCGTCGACCGTACCGAGGCGGCGATGCACGCTCGAAGACACGGCGAACACCCTTGCATCTTCCCCGGCCTTCGCCGGACGCACACTGGTGTCATTACCATCTCGAAGCGGTATCGCCGGGACAACCATCGACGCCGCGACACCGGAGAGGAACCGAACGTGTCCACCGATCTGCATATCGGGAGCAGCTCCCCCGCCACCGCCGAGGCCGACGCCGTGGTGATCGGGCTGTTGCCCGCCACCGATGCGGACTCGACACCGCGACTCGCACCGGGCGCCGACGAGCTCGACGCCGCCTTCGACTCCGAGCTCGCCGCGCTGCTCGCGATGGCAGGCGCCACCGGCAAGGCCGAGGACGTCGTGAAGGTGCTCACCCGGGGGGCGATCACCGCGCCGCTGCTCGTCGCGGTCGGCCTCGGCGCGCCGGGCCAGGACGGGACGTCGAGCGCCGAGCAGGTCCGGCGGGCCTCGGGGGCCGCGGCCCGCGCGCTGGCCGGCACCGGGCATGCGGTGAGCACGCTGGGTCGGCTCGATCTCGCCGCCGCGGCGGAGGGCACGCTGCTCGGCGCCTACGCGTTCACCACCTACCGCAGCACGGAGAACGGGCGCGCGCCGGTCGAGCACGTCGACCTGATGACCGCGGACGTCGACGCCGACGCGACGCTGCGCACCGCGGTGGCCGTCGCGAACGCCGTGCGAACCACCCGGGACCTGGTCAACACCCCACCCAACGACCTGTTCCCGGAGTCGTTCGCGGCGCGGGCCCGAGAGCTGGCCGAGGCGGCGGGTGTCGAGGTCGAGGTGCTCGACGACGCCGCGCTCGCCGAGGGTGGGTTCGGCGGGCTGCTGGGCGTCGGGCGCGGCTCGTCCCGGGGACCGCGGCTCGTGCGGCTGCACTACCCGGGCGGCGCGCAACCCCGCGCGAAGGTCGCGCTCGTCGGCAAGGGCATCACGTTCGACACCGGCGGCATCTCGATCAAACCCGCAGCGCACATGGACTACATGACCTCGGACATGGGCGGCGCCGCGGCGGTGATCGCCACGACGGTGCTGGCCGCGCAGCTGCAGCTGCCGGTGGCCGTCACCGCGACCGTGCCGATGGCCGAGAACATGCCCAGCGACACCGCCTACCGGCCCGGTGACGTGCTGCGGATGTACGGCGGCCGGACCGTCGAGGTGCTCAACACCGACGCCGAGGGCCGCCTGGTCCTGGCCGACGCGATCGTCCGCGCCGCCCAGGACACCCCCGACTACCTGATCGAGACCTCCACGCTCACCGGCGCCCAGCAGGTGGCGCTCGGCCTGCGCACGGCCGGGGTCATGGGCAGCGACGAGCTCCGCGACCGCGTGGCCGCCCACGCCCGCGCCACCGGCGAGGACGGGTGGGCGATGCCGCTACCCGAGCATCTGCGCGCCGAGCTGGACTCGCGGGTGGCCGACCTGGCCAACATCACCGACAGCCGCTGGGGCGGCATGCTCGTGGCCGCGACGTTCCTGCGCGAGTTCGTGCCCGAGGACCTGCCGTGGGCCCACATCGACATCGCCGGGCCGTCGTTCCACCCCGGAGGTCCGTACGGCTACACGACCAAGGGGGGCACCGGGGTGCCGGTACGCACCCTGTTCGCGGTGCTCTCCGACATCGCCGAGAACGGCTGACGCGCGACCCGACCCGCTTTAGTCCAACAGCTCGCGCAGGCAGGCCATCGTGGACGGCAGTGGGTCCTGCCAGAGCCAGCCGACCTCGATCCAGAACCCGGGCAGCACCACCGACGGGAGCCGGCCGTCGGTGAGCCGCCGGGTGCGGTAGGTGTCGCCGTCGAGCTGGTCGACCAGCACGGTGCCGGTCTGCGGGGAGATCCACCACATCTCCGGGATGCGCGCCTGGTGATAGCGGGGCCGCTTCTCGCGCTCGTCGAGGCGCGGATCGCCGTCGGGGGCGATCTCGACGACGAAGGCGGCCGGGCCCTCCAGGCGGGTCGGCAGCAGCCGGTCCCGCAGCGCGTCGGTCACGACGAGCAGATCGGGCTCGGGCGACCACCGCGGATCCAGTCGCATCGGGTACCGGGAACCGAGCACGACACCGCCGCCGCGCTCCTCCAGCCAGATCCGGGCAAGAGCGATGAGGAATCCACCCAGGTCCTCCTGCCGGTAGGAGGAGGGACTCATCACCAGCCGCCCGTCGAGGAACTCGAACGGCGAGTCCTCCCCGAGGGCGTAGTACTCCTGCTCGTCCGCGACAGGCTTGGTCAGCACGTAGGGCGGCGAGATGTCCGGTGACATGCCCTTCAGGGTAACGCCGGGATCCTCCTACCGAGGCCGTTTCACCCCAGGTCGCGACGGCGCTCCCGCTCGCGCAGGATCCGCTGCCGGGCATCGTGGTCGCGCATCCGCTGTGGGTAGCCGACCAGCTGCACGTCGTAGACGGGCATCTTCAGCGAGCGCGCGAGCTTGCGCGCGCCGTCGGGGCCGGCGATCCGGCGCCGGGTCCATTCCCCGTCCTTCGCCACCAGCAGCATCGTCGTGTCGGTCACCGCGGTGCGCGGCTCCACGAACGCCTCCACGCCCTCGTGCGCTGCCGCCCAGGAGCGCAGGTGTGCCTCGTCACCGCCGTCGGCCGCGCGCAACGTGCCGGCACGACGCCGACGCAGCCTTCCCAGCAGCCCCATCGCGATCCACCTCCCGCCCGTTCAACGTGCCAGGGTAGCGATTTTCTCCCCCGTTCGGACCAGCCCCACACGCCGACCCGACGGATGACAAGATGGGATCAGCGGCGCGACCTGCCGCGAACGAAATCTTCGGTGAGGGAGTACTCGCGTGTCCGAGCACAACGCGGACCTGGTCGTTCTCGGCGGCGGATCGGGCGGGTACGCCTGTGCGCTGCGCGCGGCGGAGCTGGGCATGTCCGTCGTGCTGGTGGAGCGCGACAAGCTCGGCGGCACCTGCCTGCACTGGGGCTGCATCCCCACCAAGGCGTTGCTGCACGCCGCCGAGGTCGCCGACGCGGCCCGCGAGGGTGACAAGATCGGCGTGAAGAGCTCGCTGGCCGGCATCGACATGGCCGGGGTCAACGCCTACAAGGACCGGGTCGTCGCCAAGCTGTACAAGGGCCTGCGGGGGCTGGTGGCCTCCCGGAAGATCGACTTTGTGGAGGGGTCCGGCAAGTTCGTCGCCCCGAACGCCGTCGAGGTGGACGGACAGCGCTACGTCGGCACGAACGTCGTGCTCGCCACCGGCAGCTACGCCAAGTCGCTGCCGGGTCTGGACATCGGTGGGCGCATCATCACCAGCAACGAGGCGATCCGCCTCGACGAGGTGCCGAACCGGGTCGTGGTGCTCGGCGGCGGCGTGATCGGCGTGGAGTTCGCGTCGGTGTTCACCAGCTTCGGCTCCGAGGTCACGATCGTCGAGGCGTTGCCCCATCTCGTGCCCAACGAGGATGAGTTCGCCTCCACGTTGCTGGAGCGGGCGTTCCGCCGCCGCAAGATCGCTTTCAAGACCGGCGTGCGGTTCACCGGCGCCACGCAGACCGACGACGCGGTCACCGTCTCGCTGGAGTCCGGTGAGGAGATCGAGGCCGACCTGCTGCTCGTCGCCGTCGGCCGCGGCCCCAACACCACGGGCCACGGCTACGAGGAGGCCGGCGTCGCGATGGACCGCGGGTTCGTCCGCACCGACGAGCGGCTCCGCACGAACCTGGACCACGTCTACGCGCTCGGCGACATCGTCGCAGGCCTGCAGCTCGCGCACCGCGGCTTCGCCCAGGGCATCTTCCTCGCCGAGGACCTCGCCGGGCTCAACCCGCCGGTGCTCGACGAGGCCGGCATCCCGCGCGTCACCTACTGCGAGCCCGAGGTCGCCTCCGTCGGGCTCACCGAAGCGCAGGCCAGGCAGCGTCACGGCGAGATCCAGACGCTGACCTACGACCTCGGAGGCAACGGCAAGAGCCAGATCCTGCAGACCCAGGGCGCGCTCAAGCTGATCAAGGCCGGCGCCGAGGGCACGCCGGGCCCCGTCGTCGGTATCCACATGGTCGGTGCCCGCGTCGGGGAGCTCATCGGGGAGGCACAGCTCGTCTACAACTGGGACGCCCAGGCCGAGGACGTGGCCGCGCTCATCCATGCGCATCCCACCCAGAACGAGGCGTTCGGCGAGGCGCACCTCGCGCTGGCCGGCAAGCCGCTGCACAGCCACAACTGACCCGGTTCGCCGCCCGAACCCGCCCGCGTAGCCAGAGGAGCTCCGACCCGCCATGGCCTTCTCCATCCAGATGCCCGCCCTCGGTGAGAGCGTCACCGAGGGCACCGTCACCCGGTGGCTCAAGCAAGTGGGTGACCGGGTCGAGGTCGACGAGCCGCTGCTCGAGGTCTCCACCGACAAGGTCGACACCGAGATCCCCTCGCCCACCGCGGGCGTGCTGCAGCGGATCGTCGCCGGTGCGGACGAGACGGTCGAGGTCGGTGGTGAGCTCGCCGTGATCAGCGACAACGACGGCGACGCGGCGCCCGCCGAGCAGGCCCCCGCAGAGGTTCCGCCCGCACCGCCGAGTCGGGCGTCCACCCCGAGCTCCTCCGACGAACCGGCGCCCGCGCCGGCCGCCGCCCCCACGGCGACGGCAGGCAGCGGCACCACGATCACCATGCCGGAGCTGGGCGAGAGTGTCACCGAGGGCACGGTGACCCGCTGGCTCAAGCAGGTCGGCGACAGCGTGGCGATGGACGAGCCGCTGCTCGAGGTGTCCACCGACAAGGTCGACACCGAGATCCCCTCGCCCCTCGTCGGCACCCTGCTGGAGATCATCGCCGCCGAGAACGAGACGGTCGAAATCGGCGGGCATCTCGCCGTGATCGGTGACGCCCCGGCGGCACCGGCGGCGGAACCCCGACGCAGACCCACACCCCGACCTGAGCCCGCACCCGAGCAGGTCTGGACCGACCCGACCACCGGCACCGGCACCGGCACCGGCACGACCAACGGTGCCGTCGACACGACGGAGGACGCGACGGAAGCCCCAGACTCCGGGGGCGAGGAGCAGGCCGGACGCGACAACGTCACCGTCCGGAGCGGCACCCCCTACGTCACACCGCTGGTCCGCAAGCTCGCGAGCGAGCACGGCGTCGACCTCACCACGATCACCGGTTCGGGCATCGGCGGCCGCGTCCGCAAGCAGGACGTGCTGGCCGTGTCCGAGGCCGCCCAGCAGCAGGCCGCCGCGAAGGAGACCGCTGAGACGCAGGCCGCCGCAGCGTCAGCCGGCGCCCCGTCGGCACCCGCTGCACCCGCGCCGCACACCGCCGTCGCCAGGCCGGCCGGCGATGGCCCGCAGCCGGGCTCGACGGTGAAGCTACCGCGGCTGCGGCAGGTGATCGCGCAGCGGATGAGCGAGTCGCTGCGGGTCTCGGCGCAGCTCACCACCGTGCAGGAGGTCGACGTCACCCGGGTCGCGACGCTGCGGGCCCGCGCCCGGGCGGAGTTCGAGCGCCGCGAGGGCGTCAAGCTGACGTACCTGCCGTTCTTCGTGAAGGCCACTGTGGAGGCGCTGAAGGCGTTCCCGCAGCTCAACGCGTCGATCAACGATGAGACCGGGGAGGTGACCTATCACGGCGCCGTGCACCTGGCGATCGCGGTGGACACCCCTCGCGGACTGCTCGTCCCCGTGATCCGGGGAACCGAGGATCTCAACATCGCCGGGCTGGCGAAGCGGATCGCCGACGTGGCCGCCCGCACCCGGGAGGGCAGGATCGGGCCCGACGAGCTCTCCGGTGGCACGTTCACCATCACCAACATCGGCAGCGCCGGTGCGCTGTTCGACACCCCGATCATCAACCAGCCACAGGTCGCGATCCTCGGTACGGGGATGATCACCAAGCAGCCGGTCGTGGTCACCGGCCCGGACGGCGAGGACGCCATCGCCATCCGCTCGGTCTGCTACCTGCCGCTCACCTACGACCACCGCCTGGTCGACGGCGCCGATGCCGGTCGATTCGTCCATGCGATCAAGACCCGGCTCGAGGAGGGCGCGTTCGAGGCCGACCTCGGTCTCTAGCAGCGGTCTCCCGGCGCGACACCAGCTCCGCGCCCGAGTCGCGCGCCCCGTCCGGGTCGGCAAGGATCACGGCGTGCGCGTCGTCATCGCCGGATCGTCGGGTCTGATCGGAACCGCTCTCGTCGCCCACCTGCGCGAGGCCGGCCACGACGTGCTCCGGCTGGTCCGCCGGGCCCGGGCGGCCCCCGACGAGCGCGGCTGGGACCCACCCGCCGGCCGCGTCGACGCCGGGACGTTCGACGGCGTCGACGCGGTGGTGAGCCTGGGCGGGGCCGGCATCGCCGACCGGCCCTGGAGCGGAGCCCGCAAGCAGCTGGTGCGCGACAGCCGCAACGTGCCCACGGAGGTCCTGGCCGCGGCCGTCGCCGAGCACGGCGTCCCCGCGTTCCTGTCCGGTTCCGCGGTCGGCTACTACGGCCACACCGGTGGACGCGCCGTCGACGAGGACGCGCCGTCCGGTGCGGGGTTCCTCGCCGAGGTCTGCCGGGACTGGGAGGCCGCCACGGCGGCGGCCCGGGACGGGGGCGCGCGGGTGGCGCTGCTGCGGACCGGCCTCGTGCTCGCCCCGGCCGGTGGCCTGCTCGGGAGGCTGCGGCCGCTGTTCAAGGGGTTCCTGGGCGGGCGGCTGGGCAGCGGGCGGCAGTACATGTCGTGGGTCTCCCTCGACGACGAGGTCGGCGCCATCCGCTTCGTCCTGGAGCACCCCGACATCGCCGGGCCGGTCAACCTCACCGGGCCGACCCCGGTGACGAACGCGGAGTTCACCACGGCGCTGGCCGCCGCGGTCGGGCGGCCGGCGCCGTTCGTCGCCGTGCCGGCTTTCGCGATCAAGGGCGCACTGGGCGCGATGGGCGAGGAGATGCTGCTGTTCGGTCAGCGGGCCGTGCCGGCGAAGCTGCAGGCGGCCGGCTACCGGTTTCACCATCACGGGGTCGGCGAGGCGCTCGCGACCGCCGTAGATCGATGACCACCGTGCCCGGACGGCGGGTGAGCGATCACGATGTGATCGTCGTCGGCGCGGGCCTGGCGGGGCTGCGCGCCGCGCAGCTGCTGTGTCGGCGCGGCCTCGACGTGGCCGTCCTGGAGGCCGGCGACCGGCCCGGCGGGCGGATGGCCACCGACGTCATCGACGGCTTTCGCTGCGACCGCGGGTTCCAGGTGCTCAACACCTCCTACCCGGCGCTGCGGGCCACGGTCGAGCTGTCCTCGCTCGACCTGCGGGCGTTCGAGCCGGGTGCGGTGATCCGCGGCCGCGACGGCCGGCGGCACGTGTTCACCGACCCGCGCCGCCGCCCGGAGCTGGCCTGGGCGACGGCGACCGACGGGCTGCTCCCCCTCGTCGACAAGGTCAAGCTGGTGGCGTGGACGGCGCGGGTGCTCGCCGCGCCGCCGGCGCGCACCGTGCGCTACCTCGACCGTTCGGCCGCCCAGGACCTCGCGGCGGCGGGCCTGGACGGGCCCGTCGTGGAGCGGTTCCTGCGGCCGTTCCTGTCCGGGGTGCTGGGTGAGGCGGACCTGAGCACCTCGGCGGCGTTCGTGCGGCTGGTGTGGCGCAGCTTCGCGTTGGGCACCATCGCGGTGCCCGACGCTGGGATGGGCGCGCTCCCGGCGCGGCTCGCGGCCGGGCTGCCCGCGGGCGTGCTGCGGCTGGGGTGTCGGGTGTCGGCGGTGCGCGGGCGCACCGTGCGGACCGACGACGGCGAGCTGACCGGGCGCGCCGTGCTGGTGGCCACCGACCCGGTGACGGCGGGCGAGCTGCTGCCCGGGCTGGACGTGCCGCCGATGCACGCGCTGACCACCTATTACCACGTCCCGCCCGCACCGCCGGCGCGCGAGCCGCTGCTGCACCTGGACGCGGCGGGCGGCCCGGTGGCCAACACCGTGGTCCTCACCGCCGCCGCACCCGGCTACTCCCCCGACGGTCGGGCGCTGGTGTCCTCGACGGTGCTCGGCGGCGCCGATCGGGTGCCCGAGCCCGTCGTGCGCCGGGAGCTGGCCCGGATCTACGGGGTGCCGACCGACCGCTGGGAGCACCTGCACACCGCCGAGGTGCGCCGCGCCCTGCCCGCGTTCCCGGCGGGCCGACCGCTGCGCCGCGACGTCGACCTCGGCGACGGCGTCTTCGTCGCAGGCGACCACCGCGACACCCCCTCCACCCAAGGCGCCCTCGTCAGCGGCCGCCGCGCCGCCCACGCCCTAACAACCCGCGAGTCGGTACGAAGTGGCGGCTGAGTGGGTCGCCTCTGGCGCGCTCGGCGTAGCGTGCCGGTCATGGGCACGCCTGCCGCCGTCCGGTCCTGTCGCCGCAGCACCGCACCCATCCGGATCGCCCAGCTGGGCACCGTCGACTATCTGGCCGCATGGGACACCCAGCGCGCACACGCCACCGCCCGCCACGGAGGCACCGGTCCCGACGTGCTCATGCTGCTCGAGCACCCCTCGGTCTACACCGCGGGCAAACGCACCCGGTTCGAGGACCGCCCGACCGACGGCACCCCGGTCGTCGACGTGGACCGCGGCGGCCGGATCACCTGGCACGGCCCCGGCCAGCTCGTCGGCTACCCGATCGTCGCGCTGGCCCAGCCGCTGGACGTGGTCGACTTCGTCCGGCGGCTCGAGGAGGCGCTGATAACGGTCGCGCACGCCTTCGGTGTCACCGCCGCGGGACGCGTCCAGGGCCGCAGTGGTGTGTGGCTGCCCGCCGACGACCGCCGCCCCGAACGCAAGATCGGTGCCATCGGGGTGCGCGTGCAGGGCGGCGTCACCCTGCATGGCTTCGCGCTCAACTGCGATCCCGACCTCGGCGCGTTCGACCGGATCGTGCCGTGCGGGATCGCCGACGCCGGGGTGAGCTCGCTGTCGACCGAACTCGACGAGCCGGTGTCGGTGGCCGACGTGCGGGAGGACGTGGCCGTCGCCGTCATCGCCGCCCTGGACGGGACGCTGGCCGTCACCGACCACCCCCTCGCACACGCCGCGCTGCGCGGACCCCCCCCGGGGGGGGGGCGGGGGCGGCCGCGCCCCGGGGCCCGCCCCGGGCGCGGCGCGC
>JBBSQN010000027.1:0-41587 GCA_038257875.1 Mycobacteriales bacterium | reverse complement strand
GGCTCGCGTCCGACTGCGCCGGCGCGGGGCGGGGGGCATCGACGCGCGTCTGGTCTCGACTCCGGGTTGTTTCCGGGATGGCGAGGGGGGCACCGCGGCGGTCATCCCCCGCCTCGAGGCCCAGCTCGCGTCTACCTTAGAGCCGTCTCCGACCTGTCAGGAGCAGGTGGCGACGACCGCGCACACGGTCGGGACGTTGACCGTGAGGACGCCGGTGCACTCACCCTGGCAGGTGTTGCCGCCGAACTGGACACCGTCGATCTCGACCGGGTCCGTCTCGGGCAACCCCTGCAGGGAGGCCACCAGGTCAAAGTTCTCCAGATTCATGCGTTCATCCTTCCGTTGGGTTGCGAGTGACCTCCGCCTGTCAGGAGCAGGTGGCGACGACCGCGCACACGGTCGGGACGTTGACCGTGAGGGCGCCGGTGCACTCACCCTGGCAGGTGTTGCCACCGAACTGGACACCGTCGATCTCGACCGGGTCCGTCTCGGGCAACCCCTGCAGGGAGGCCACCAGGTCAAAGTTCTCGAGATTCATGCGTTCATCCTTCCGTTGCGAGTGATTGATGTTGTTTCGACCGTCCGCCTGTTGTTCTGCCGACACCTCTTAGCCGGGGCTGGGTGCGGCAGAAGCGGACGATCCTCTGGCGCAGCGCAGCACGCTGAGCCAAAGCCACTTCCCGGTGGTCACAGGCGACCTCGACGTAGTCGAAGTCGACGCCTTCGGTCCTGCCGAGCTCGAGCAGGCGACGAACAAGCATTCGGGACTGGTGCACGGGAATCGTCAGGTCGTTCGTACCGTGGACCAGCAGCAGCGGGGCCGAGAGCGACGGGCAGACCCGTAGCACATCTCGAGGCCCGGCCGCGCCATTACCGTTCTTCAGCCCACCCAACGTCTCGATCCGGCGGCGCACCTCGGCATCGCCGTTCTCATGCAGGCTCGGTCCGGAGAGAAAGGGGGCGAGGGCGACGCACGCCGACCACAGCTCCGGCGACGTGCCCGCCGCCAGCAACGCCAGGTAGGCCCCATAGCTCACGCCCAGCACAACGGGCTGCGCCAGCCCGTGGCGGGCTCGCTCGCTGGAGAGATCCCGACCGAGGTGCAGCACGTCGTCCAGGTCCGGTCCGCCCCAGTTGCCGATGGCTGCCCGTTGATACTCGTCGCCGTAGCCGGTACTGCCCCGGTAGTTGGGCGCCACCACGGCGACGCCGGCCGCCGCCAGGCACTGGAAGAGCGGGTCGAACTCGAAGCGCCACGAGGCGAGAGGTCCGCCGTGCAGTGCCAGCACGAGGTGCTGGCTCCGGCGCCAACCGGGACCGCCGTAGACGATCGCCTCGATCGGCCCGGCCGGACCGGGGAACTCGACGAGCTCGGCGTCGGCCCAGCCCGACTCGTTCTCGCGCTCACCGTCCCGGCTCACCGACCATCGTGGCTCGGGCGCGACCCGCACGGTGGCGAGTGTCGGCGGCTGGGACGGAGCCGAGAACCGGAACCGGACGAGGTCACCGACCCACGATGCCGGAGACGAGATGGTACCCGGCGACCCAGCGAGTGCCGTCACACGCTGGGCCGTCGGCGTATAGATGAACAGTCGCGAGACCGCTCCGTCGACCTCGTCCACCAGCAGCCGCTCGCCACGGCTGTCGAAGGCCAGTGCCCGACGCGGGTAGCCCGGCCGCTGCAGGTTCTCGGGGAAGTGCACGTCCGCGCTGCCGAGGTGAACCCAGCCGAGCCGTTCCTCGCCGCCGGTGTTGGTGGTCACCACCAGCACCTTCGACTGGGGGCTGTACAGCGCGATGCGATCGGTGCTCCGGGCGGACATCGACCAGATGCGCCGCCACGAGCCGTCGTCCAGGTCGATCACGACGCCGCTCGAACGGTGGCTCTCCGTGATCTGGTTGACCGCCAGGAGGTCGCCGTGGTCGTCGAGCCACACACCCCCGGACACCGAGCCCGGCACCTGCGCGATCGGCTCGACCCGGGGCGCCGAGGTGGACAGTCGCCAGATCGTCGAGCGCGTCGGACCCTCCAGCGCGACGAAGAACGCGAGGGAGGCAGAACTGGGGCTCGGTAGGAGGTAACCCCCCGGCACTGCCGGGATCTCTCCCAGCCGCGCAGCCCGGAGCTCGCCGTCCCCGCAGGGCTGGAGCACCACGAGCTCGTGCGGCTCGGTGCCGGTCTCGCCCCTGTGCACGAGGACGATCCGCCCGTCGTCGAGGGGTAGCGCACTCGTCTTCGGGGTGACCGGCACGCCGCTGATCGGCAGGTGGGACGGCTGCTCCGAGGCGAGCGCCCAGCGCTCCAGGACCGGTTCCGCGCCGATGGTCGCGCGGCACACGCCGTGGAGGCCGTTGCGCGAGAAGACGAAGTCGGTGCGGTCGGAGACCACCGTCTCGGTCTCGGGGGGAGCGGTCGCGACAGCTGAGGCGATCATGACTGGTCACCCCGTTCGAGCAGCGAGTCGACCGTCCACAGGCGGGGGGAGGCGTAGTGCAACCGCAGCAGGAACGCCAGGATCCCGCCGACCCCGTCGGCCCAGGAGGCGCTAAGACCACCGTTCTCGTCGGGGAAGACCACACCGCCCTCCCGGCGAGCGTTGTTCGCGAAGATCACGCGAGCCAGCTGGTGAGCCATAGCCTCGTAGCGCTGGCGGTCGCCGGTCTCGGCCAGGTCGAGCAGAAACTCGCCGTTGCCGGCCAGCCCGTGGCACTGTCCGAGCACTCCCCGCCACGAGTTCTCCATGACCGCCTGAGCGGACATCTGGGCGAGCTTGCCGAAGCGGTCGTCGCCGGTCGCGCGATGCAGCCGGGTGAGGAAGCCGCCGATGCCTGCGGAGCCGTGACACCAGTAGGGCGCGGTCGCCTCGTTACCGGGACCAGCGCCCCACTGGGCCGCCCCGTCCGCGGCGATGGCGGTGTCGAGAAGGGTCTCACCGGCCTGGGAGGCCAGCTCCATGCAGTCGGTGCGGCCCGTGGCGAGCGCCAAGCAGAGCAAGAAGTAACCCACGCCCGCGGTGCCGTGGGCGAAGCCGTAGTAGCGTCCACCGGCCAGCCGCGAGTCGAACGCCGCAGGCGTCCCCCAGATGAGCCCGTCCGGTCCGGCGTCGGCACCGGCCACGAGGACGTCGGCCGACTCGCCCGCACGCGCGACGAACTCCGCGTTGCCGGTGCGCGTCCACAGGTGCAGAAAGGTCAGGCCGATGCCGGCCGTGCCGTGGGTGATGTCGGGGGTGTCCCAGGAGACCGGCATTGCACTGGCCAGGTCCAGGCCGTGCTCGGCCAGCCTGTCGTCGCCGAGCACCCGCCCGGCCTCATACAGCGACCACGCGATGCCCGCCTCACCGAAGTGCAGCCCGGGTGGCCGCTTCGCGTCCGCGCCCAGCCGCCGGATGACCCAGGCACCGGCCGTGGCGATGGCCGCGGGCAACCGCTCGTCGCCGGTGAGCTCGAGGCATCGGGTGAGCACCCCGATGACGCCGGCGGCACCCAGCTGGAGCACGCAGGGATCGGACGACCCGTGAGCGCAGGACGCGGGCCACAACCGCTCGTTGTCGCTCGGGTCCATCGCGGTGAGCAGGTAGTCCAACATCCCGTCGACGGCGTCGCGCCACTGCTCGTCATCAAGCCGCGTGAGGTCGGGGGCGACGTCCTCGCGGCCCCGCCGGACCCGCTCCGGATGGCGGTGCGCCGACGCGAGCATCGTCCCCGCCTCGGCCGTGGTGAGGCGGTTCTCGGGCTCGGTCTCCATCAGACCGAGGATCAACGCGTGGATGTCGGCTCCTCCTGGTCCGCCGGCGCGGACCGCCAGCCAGTCGTCCAGGCGCTCGCGCCATGCCCGGGGCTCGACCTCGTCGGCCAGCAGGATGGGCGTGCTGCCGGTGATGACGAAGCAGAGGGTCGCGCCCAGGCTGTAATAGTCGGCCTCGACCGTGGGAGGGGCCCCGTTCATCTGTTCCGGAGCGACGTAACCGGGCGTCCCGGCACGGATCAGCTCGTCCTCGTCCTCGCCTGCGACCGCTGCCAGCTCCAGATCGATAAGCCGCAGCGCGCCGTCGGGACGGACCATGATGTTGTTGGGGTTGAAGTCTCGCAGGATCACGCCGCCCCGATGCGCCGCCGCCATCAGCTTCACCAGGCGGGCGGCCATCTCCGCAGCCTCCGGGACGTCGCGGCGCCACCCGCCGGCACGGATCCGGTCGAGGACCCACCGCCGAAGCGCGACCCCCGGCACGAGCTCCTCGGCCAGGAACAGGTGCGTGCTCTGCTCGAACAGGCCGAGCAGCCGGGGCGCGATCCCGAGGGGTCCGATCACGTCCAGCGCTCGGGCTTCCGCACGCAACTGGTCCTGCACGTCCCGCCCGGACGCGTCGGCCTCGACGTGCGGCCGGGCTTCCTTGATGATCGCGTCTTCCTGGGTCTGCGTGTCGGTCGCGCGGTAGACACCGCCCTTGTTGGCGTGTCGGATCGCCTCTCGTACCAGGAAGCGGTCGCCGACCAGCACGCTCGCGTCGCCGGTTGTGGCACCGGAAGGCGCGCTCGGCTCAGGGGCGGGAAACGGGCAGGTGGCCCACGACGGCGGCAAGTAGCGCCCCACCCGGGAGTCCTCCACCGGGTTCCCGTCCGGGTCGAGGATGACCAAGGAGTACAGGCCGTCGTTGGACAGGGCCCGCTGCTCGACGAACGCGCCATACCGGTAATGGACGAGGCTGCCCGGTGCATAGGGACGATCGGAGAGGATCCGGGGGCCGGGCAGGCCCGCGGTGGTCTGGTGCAACGCCTCGGCGAGCCGGACCGCGTCGGCGTCACTGCGCGGGTAGACGGTGAGGAACTTCCCGGACTGTCCGCGCGAGGTGCTGCGTGAGTTCAGCCGCGCGACGCTGGCGATGGTGCTGGCGAACTTGAAGGCGGATCGCTCCGTGAGCAGCACGGGGAGTGCACGGGCCAGCACGGTCTCCGCCGAGGCCAGGGTCGCCGACACGTGCAGCTTCCAGCCCTGGGTGCGGCCGGAACCCTCCGACGGGGTCAGGGAGCACCAGAAGCCGTCGGTCGTCTGCTCCCAGCGAGCGCCCTCACCGGTGGCGTCCAGAGCGTCGGCGAGCACGTCGACCAGCACCGTGTCCTCGGGTGCGGACCCCGGCGCCGGGGTGAAGACGCTGACGGTAGGCTCCGGCATCGAGCGGCACTTCCCTCACGATTTCTCGGGTGGCTAGATTCTTGGCTAGCGAAGAACTTACGCGACGACCGCTTCAGTGATCTTCGGGTTGGCTTCGGGAATCCTTAAGAACGACCGGTGAACGAGGAACAGCCGGCCTCCGGACGGTGGGTCGGATCGGCCGGTGACAGCGCCTGCGAACTCGTCTGATGAGGCTGCGGATGCCGGGTGGGCACGGCGTCGAGACAGGGACGGAAAATCATCGATGATCCTTTCAACTCGGCCTGCGGACGGCACCCGCAGCATGACCTCGTCGCGCGATCTACCCCGACCGGTGGTCGCGAAACGCACGCGGCCGCACATCGAGCTCGGTCATCCGTGACACGTAGATCTGGTAACGGCGCCGCGCCTCACCGTGGTGACCGGCGTCGACATGGATCCAGATCAGGGCGAGGTGGGCCTGCTCGTCGTATCTGTCCTGCTCGAGCAGCTTGAGTGCGCAGCGCACCACCCCGTCGACGTCGCCCGTCTCACCCAGACGCACCATCAGGGCCCGGAGCAGCGCGATGTGGACGGCCCTGACCTCCTCCGCCACCGGCGCCGCCCATTCCTGCGGATCCTCCTCGAGGAACCCTCCCGTGTACTCGGCCTCAGCCGCCCTCAGCAGCTCCACCGCGTTCGGGGCCTCCCCCCGATGCGCATGGAGCGCCGACGTGGCATGCGCGAGGAACTGCTCGACGTCCACGGCGACCTGGGTGAGGTCCAGCCGCACCACGTTTCCCTCGGTGACCAGCGACCCCGCCTCCCCGTGCCGCGGGGACCGCAGCACGTCGCGCAGGCCGGACAGCAGCACCGAGAGCCGCTTGCCCGACTTCACCGGATCCGTCTCCGGCCACAACAGCTCCATCAGCTGTTTCCGGGTGACCACCCGACGCCACGCGACGAGCACCTTCAGCAGATCCCTGGCCTTGCGCGACTGCCACTCGCTCGGCGGGACCGGGTCACCGTCGCGGAGCACCTGGAACGCGCCGAGCGTGCGGATCGACAGCGCGGGTACCGCGGCCACCGTGACGGACAGCGGCCCGGCCACCCGGCGCGACGTGACGTCCACACCGCACTCGAGCAGCGTCCGCTCCGCGTGCTCGGCCCACAGGTCCGGGACGGACGCACCGACCCGGCCGGCCACCACCCGGCCCGTGGCCGCCTCGATCCGGTAGCCGGCCTCGTCCCAGATCTCGATCGCCTCGGCGAGCTGGTCACCGTGGCGGGCGGGATCGGGCGCGGACAGCACGCTGAGCACCAGCGCATCCGCGAGCCCCGGACCGTCGCGACGGCTCCGGGCCACGTCCGCCGCCCGAGTCGCGTCGGCAGCTGCGGCTTCGCGGTCACCGCTGGTCAGCGCGACCCAGCCGCGGGCCAGGAGCGCCTGCACGCGGTTCAGCCCCTCGTCGAGAGTTACTGCCCGCTCCGCGAGCTCGCGGGCAGCGAGGACGTCGTCGGTGGCCCGGATGCGGGCCAGCCCGATCAGCGCCGTGGAGAGACCGAGAACGTCGTGGCACGGTTCGGCGAGGGCGAGCGCCTCCTCGTAGGCCGCACGGCCCCGAGCCGGCTGGCCCTGCATCCGATACAGGTCGCCGAGCCCGCACAACGCCCAGGCGAGGAACCGGGAGCCGATGCGTTGCAGGTAGTCCCGAGCCGCACCGAAGTCACCGAACGCCTGTTCGACCGCACCCACGTTGATGTGCGCACGGCCCCGCGCGACGAGAGCCATCGCGGTGAGGAACGGGTCGCCGCAGCTCTCGCCGAGCTGCAACGCGGCCTGGGCTTCAGCCAGGCCCTCCGAAGCCATCCCCAACCCGACGAGACCGAGCGCCCAGATCACCCGCACCCGCAGCTGCTGCAGGAGGTCTCCGCTGGCCGTTGCCGCCTCCAGGGCGTTCGTCCGGTGCAGGTCAGCGCGCAGGCGGTCACCGGTCGCGGTCGCGAGCACCATGCGCACGAGGAAGCCTGCGGCGTGCAGGCTCGGATCCCCCACCCGACGAGCCGCCGCCAGTGTCCGCTCCGCCTCGGCCCGGCACCGCGAGTAGTCACCGACCATGCGGCAGGCGATGCCGGCGAGGGTGAACAGCCGTGCCTCGTCGGCGGGGTCACCGTGACCCAACCTGGCCCGATCGCGCAGCGCGATGACGGCGGTGAACTCGCCCCGGGCGTAAGCGATCAGCCCGACCTGCCAGGCGAGGACCGGCTCCAACGGCTCCTGATCGCTGCCGGCGCGCTGGAAACACTCCAGGGCGGCGTCCCACTGCCCGCGTACCTGTCGAGCATGTCCGATCACCCGCTGGATCCGGGGATCGGTCAGATACTCCCCTGCCACCTCCGCGACCTCGAGCACCCCGTCGAGCTGGCAGCTGTCCACCAGCGCGGCGCCGTGTTCGAGTAGCAGCGCGGCACAGGCGGGGTAATCAGCCGCGGCCAGCAGGTGCCGGAGGGCGTCAGCATGGGCACCCCGACCCACGGACTCCTGCGCAGCGACCTTGTGCAGGCTCAACCGCTCGTCGGTCGCCGGCGTCGGCTCGTGCTCGTAGAAGTCGCGCAGCGGCCAGATCAGCGACCAGCGATCGACGTATCCCGGGTCTCGTTGAACGAGCCCTCGACAAGCCAGCTGAACGAGCAACCGCGCACCGTCGTTGCCCGGCACGCCGAGCGAGGCAGCACTCGACTCCTCGAGGACCGCGAGCCGACCCAACAGCTCGCGCACCGACGCGGGCTCCTGGTCGAGCACTTCCTCGGCCAGGTACGTGTACAGCGACTCGCCCGGCCGGATCAACCGGTCCACGACGTCCAGGCGACGCTCCGGCGGGGCGGCCTGCAGCGTGTCGAGCGCGCCGTGCACGACAGCCGGCCAGCCCGCCGTGCGCTCCCGCACCTGCGCGGGCAGCGCGCCCGGCGGCTGTTCGCCAAGCGCCGAGCGCATCAGCGTCGCGATCTCCGCGACGTCGAAGGCCAGCTCAGAAGCCTGGATCTCGGCGACCAGACCTTGGCCGCGCAGCCGGGTCAGCGAGAACGGACACTCCCGGCGGGAGACCAACACGATGTGCAGGTGGTCCGGTGCGTCCTCGCAGAGACCCTCGAGCAGGCCTATCGGATCACTTTCCGGGGGGAGCTGGTGGAGGTCGTCCACGACCAGGACCAGCTCCTCGCGCAACACCTCACACAGCTGGGCGCACAGCGCCGCCGAGTAGCTCGCGCCGTACCCGGCAGGCGACGACGGTTCGGGAAGCTCCCGATGCGGCGGCAGGCTCGTCTGCAGTGCCGCACGCAGGCGCGTGGCAAACCGTTCCGGGTCCACCTGCTGGCCACCGGTGCGGACCCACGCCGTCCGATGACTGCGCGCCCACGCGCCAACCGCGGAGCTCTTGCCCCACCCCGCCGCCGCGACCACCGTGCAGACCCTGCGGTGACTGGCGATGTCGAGCAGCTCGTGCACACTCGGCCGCTCGACTCGCCGCAGCTGTGCTGATGGTTGACCAGCCGTGGTGTCACTCACTCGGGTGACGGGGTCTCCCTCGTCCATGGTGCACCCCGATTCCCGCTGCACGCAGCGACCCAGGAAGCGGCCGGCGACACGACCCACCGCATCCTGAACTCGCTTCACGAGGCCGAAATATTACATGCAGATGAACGGGAATCTGCAAGAACGCTCCGCGCCGTCCGCTTCGTCGCGGAGCAGCACGCGTCTGCACGCCGGAGCTGCCGTGACCGGCGGTCAGATCGCGTGTGTGGTCAGCGGAACAGGCACACTCGGAGGATGAGGACCCCGATCCGCGCGGCCGTGCTGGTGGGGGCCGTCGCCATGGCCGTAGCGTGCAGCTCGACTCCACCGCCACCGGTGCCCGACACGGGGCTGCCTGCGCGGCTCGTCGGCGACGTCACCGGCGAGGGCGCCTACCGGCACCTGGCGGAGCTGCAGCGCATCGCCGACGGCACCGGCGGCAACCGAGCGCTCGATACGCCAGGCTACGACGCCAGCGTCGAGTACGTGGCAGACGCGCTCCGGACGGCCGGGTACGACGTACAGACACCCGTGTTCACCGTCCGGCTCTTCTCGGTGCAGGACGAACAGCTCACCGTCGACGGCGCGGCGATCCCGGTCTCAGCGCTCGGCTTCTCCCCCGCCACCCCACCCGGCGGGGTGACCGGGCCGCTGGCGGTGGTGGCGCGGGAGGGCTGCGAGCCCGCGGACGTGGCCGGGGTGGCGGCCGGGGCGGTGGCGCTCGTGCGCCGGGGCACCTGCCCGTTCGCGCAGAAGGTGACGATCGCGGCCAACGCCGGGGCCGCCGGGGTACTCGTGGTGAACAACGAGGACGGGCCGCTGGACCGGGCGACCCTCGGGGAGGACGCAACGGACGTGGTGCCGGCCGGTGGGCTGAGCCGCGCCGACGGGGACACGCTGGCGGAACGGGCCGGCGTCCCGGTCACCCTGACGCTCGCCACCACGGTCGAGGAGCTGATGAGCCGCAACGTGGTGGCGCAGACCCGCACCGGGAACCCGGACGAGGTGGTGATGGCGGGCGGTCACCTGGACTCGGTACCGGAGGGCCCGGGAATCAACGACAACGGTTCCGGAGTGGCCGCCCTGCTGGAGACGGCCGTGCGCCTCGGCGGCTCCCCACCCGTCGCCAACGCGGTCCGGTTCGCGTTCTGGGGCGCCGAGGAGGTTGGGCTGGTCGGCTCCACCTCCTATGTCCAGGGGCTGACCGATGCCGACCGCGACCGGATCGCGCTGTACCTGAACCTCGACATGGTGGCCTCTCCCAACACCGCGTACCTCGTCTACGACGGGGACGACTCCGACCGCGAGGGTGCCGGGCCCGGACCCGCAGGCTCGGCCACGGTGGAACGCGTTCTGGTCGATGGCCTGTCCGCCACGGGTGTGACGGCCGCCGGCACAGACTTCACCGGCCGTTCGGACTACGGCCCGTTCATCGAGGCCGGCATCCCGTCCGGCGGACTGTTCACAGGCGCATCGGAGACCAAGACCGCGGAGCAGGCGCAGCGCTTCGGCGGCACGGTGGACGCCCCGTACGACCCGTGCTATCACCAGGCGTGCGACCGGATCGACACGGTCGACCGCACGGCACTGGACCGCAACACCGACGCCGTCGCGGCGGCGGTGGCGCGGTTCGCGCTGTCCACGGCGGAGCTGGCCAGCGGCTGACGGCTGACGCAGCCCACCTACCGATCAGTCGTAGACCCCGGTGATCCACCACCTCCCCTCGCGGGCGAGCAGCAGGAGCGCGACGCCATCGTCGAGGGCCACCTGCAGCCTGCTGCCCTCGACCCCGTCAGACACCCACCATCGCTGCCACAGCGGCCAGGGACCCGCCCACCCGTGCACGGCGCGGGAGCGTCCGCCGGCATCCACGACGTGGTGCGGGGGCGCGGACAGCAGGTCGGGTGCGGTGAGACGCACCGGGTTGCCCGCGGAGTCGAGCAGCTGCACCGGAAGGTGCTGCGGAGGCACCGTGGCCGGGGACGGTGCCGGCAGCCGTCCGGGCCAGGGCGGTGGCGGCTCGCGCCCGCCGAGCCGGCCGGTGGAGCGGCGCGGGAAGGGAACCCGGCGGCGCCGGTTCGTGGGACGCCCCTGCCCCCGGACGGGCCAGCCGTCGCCGGTGATCGCCGGGTCGGGACCGCGGACCGTGCCGGGCGCGGTTCCCGGGTCCACACCGCCGATCACCGACGGATTGCCCGCTTCGGCTGCGGAGACCGTGCCGGTCCGTCGCACCACGTCCTGCGGCCACCCGGCCGGAGCCACGGATGGGATCGCGGCGGCCCCGTCATCCGCCGGTCCCGCAGACGCATCCGGCACGGCGTCCCCTTCCCGACCTTCGGCCGCCGGTGGCCCGTCCACCCGCTCCTCACCCCACGGCACCAGCCGGACCTGCTCGGCAGGATCACGCCCGCCCACCAGCACGGCGGTGACCACCGACTCCGGGCCGAGCAGCGCCTGCACCCGCACCAGTACCCGGCGGGCGCGCTCGTCGGCCTCCCCGGCCTCGCCCCACAGCCCGAGCTGCAGCGCGCCGGCGGTGACCGTCTCCTCCGGTACCAGCCACAGCCGCGAGACCGCGCCCGAACCGCCGCGGGTGAGCCAGGCGTCGAGCTGCCAGCGCACCCGGTCGACGGTGCCGGCCGGGGCGAGCGGCTCGGCGCAGCGCCAGACCCGGTACAGCTGTTCGCCCGTCACCGTGCGCGCGCCGACCCCGAGCCGGGTACAGGAGAGCCCGTGCCCGGCCAGCGTCCGGTGCAACCGCTCGGCCAGCCCGCGGGCAGCGAAGGCTGCAGTGTCGACCCGATCCACGGGTGGGTCCAGCTCGATCTCGACGGCCAGCTCCTCGGGCGGGTGGCGGCGCACCGGCGGGCGGGGGTCCAGGCCGCGGGCGAGCCGGTGGCCGAGCACCGCGTCGGCCCCGAACCGGGAGGCGACGTCGGCGGGATCGAGCGCGCCGAACGCCCCGAGGCTGCGCAGCCCCAGCCTGCGCAGCAACCCGACCAGCTCGGACCGGTCGACGTCCGGCTCGCGGTCGAGCTCGGCCACCCCGAGCGGGGCGAGGAACGCCGGGGTGGCGCCGGGTTCGACGGTCACCCCGCGCCGCGCCGCAAGCACCGCGGCGAACAGCCCGTCGGCCAGACCCACCTGGCACTCCACGCCGGTGCGCACGGCGACCTGGTCGACCAGCTTCTCCGCGGCCGCCTGCTCCCCGCCGAACCAGCCGACCGGGCCCCGCGCGGCCAGCGCCACCAACCCCGGCCGCACCACCTCCACCCCAGGGGCCAGCTCCTCGACGGCGGCCACGACCGGTTCGAACACGCGGGCGTCGCGGTCGGGGTCGCGCGCGAGCACCACCAACTCGGGGCACCGGGCCTGGGCCTCCCGGCGACGCAGGCCGCGACGCACGCCGCGTGAGCGGGCGAGCGCCGAGCAGGCCAGCACCCGGTTGGCCACGAACACCGCAGCCGGCCGGTGGAGCGGAACGTGCGCGGCCACGGCCGCCGCCGTGACCGGCCAGTCGGGTGACCACAGCGCGAGCACCCGCACCGGTACGGCACTCACCGCAGCATCCGACACCGCAGCACCCGACACCGCACCCGGCATCCCGGCCGCCGCGCGCACCCGTTGACCACGGCGGCGGGTCGTCCGGTGCGCTGCGCGACCCGCCCGTCATCCGGCCGCCGCGACCGGCGCCCGCCCACCGCCCCCACCTTCTGGATCGGCGCGCTCCCCCGCGGCGGCGGCCCTGCCGCCCGGCGCGGGCAGCAGCAGCCGCGCGCTGCACCCGCTCGGGGCGACACCCCGCCCCCGCAGCTGCACCCGGACCCGGCGGGCGCACAACCGGCCGGCCCCGGCGTCCAACCCATGCCACTGCACGGCCGTGCAGCTCAACTCGACGTCGGACCCCGGCCATGGCCCGAGCGCCACCAGCACCGCACCGCGCTGCCGGGCCCTGGCCACCAGCCGCTGCCGGTCGACGGCCCGCACCCCCGCGCGTTCGGTGCCCGCCACGGCGACGACGTCCATCCCGTCCAGCAGCGCGACGGTGACCGCCATCAGATCGGACCCGGGGTGCGGGACCAGCGCCAGCCGCTCCAGCCGCACCCCGGCCTCGGCGGCGGCCACCAGCCCGAGCCCGGGCCTGCCGACCACCCCGGTCCACGCCCCGCGGGCCGAGGCTTCGGCGAGCAGCGCGAGCAGCAGCGAGGTGGCGCCCGAAACGTCGGGGAGGGCGATCGTGGAGCCGCGACGCAGCCCGCCTGCGGGCAGCAGCCGGGCCAGCGGCTCGACCACCGGCAGCACCCGGCCGTCGGCCTCAGGGGCGGCCACCGGCCGCATACTCGCCGACCGGTTCTCCATGCGGCGGAGCAGTCCGCGTGCCAGCTCCAACCGGGTCGCAGGGTCGGCCCGGGCACCTCCCGTCGCTATACCGGCCACCGCAGCATCAGTCATGACATGCCTCCCCGAGCGTTCGCGCCGCGGGGAGACGGCGAGTTCGAACGTATGTTCGATACCGATTCTAGCGTGCTCGGTCGGCCGTCTCAACCCCCAGGACGCCCACACCAGCCGGTGGCATCCGCCATTTTCGTCCTACTCGGGCGCCAGTTCGTACCGACTCGCGGGGGGGTGGGGTTAGTGGGCGAAGTGGCGGGTTCCGGTGAGGTAGAGGGGGAGGTTGGCGGTGGTAGCGGTGGCGGTTACCTCGGGGTCGCGGACTGAGCCGCCGGGCTGCACGACGGCGCGGACACCGGCGTCGAGCAGCACCTCCAGGCCGTCCGGGAACGGGAAGTAGGCATCCGAGGCCGCCACCGCGCCGCGGGCGCGGTCACCGGCGCGGGTGACCGCGAGGCGCGCGGCGTCCACCCGGTTGACCTGCCCCATGCCGACGCCCACGGCCGCGCGGTCGGCGGCCAGCAGGATCGCGTTGGACTTCACCGAGCGGCAGGTCCGCCAGGCGAACACGAGGTCGGCGAGCACGTCGGCAGGAACCGGGTCCCCGGCGGCCAGCGTCCAGGACGCGGGGTCGTCACCGGGGGCGTCGAGCGCGTCGCGCTGCTGCAACAGCAGCCCCCCGGAGATCGCCCGCATCTCCGGTCCTCCCCGCCGGACCGCACCGGGCAGCGTCAGCACGCGGACGTTGCGCTTGCGGCTGAGCACCTCCAGCGCACCGTCGGCGTAGGACGGCGCCAGCACCACCTCGGTGAACACCTCGGCGACCTGCTCGGCCATCGCCACGCTGACCTCGCCGTTGGCCGCGATCACCCCGCCGAACGCGCTGACCGGGTCGGTGGCGTGCGCCTTGCGATGCGCGTCGGCGATGTCGGTGCCGAGGGCGATGCCGCACGGGTTGGTGTGCTTGACGATCGCCACGCACGGGCCGTCGTGGTCGTGCGCGGCGCGCCAGGCGGCGTCGGCGTCGACGTAGTTGTTGTAGGACATCTCCTTGCCATGCAGCTGCTCGGCGGCGGCGAGGCCGGACGCCCCGGAGACGTACAGCGCGGCGGCCTGGTGCGGGTTCTCGCCGTAGCGCAGCGTCGCCGTCCGCTGCCAGGAGGCGCCCACCCAGGACGGAAAGATCCCGTCATCGGGGTCGGGGGCCAGCACGCTGCCCATCCAGGACGCGACGGCGACGTCATAGGTGGCGGTGTGCCGAAAGGCCGCGGCGGCGAGCAGGCGCCGGTCGGCGACGGCGAACCCACCGCCCTTCACCTGCTCTGCCACCCACTCGTAGCGCGCCGGGTCGACGACGACGGCCACGCTGTCGTGGTTCTTCGCCGCCGCGCGCACCATCGCCGGCCCGCCGATGTCGATCTGCTCGACGCACTCGGCCGGGGTGGCCCCGGACGCGACGGTCGCGGTGAACGGGTACAGGTTCGACACGAGCAGGTCGAACGGCGCGATCCCGAGCCGGTCGAGCTGGGCGAGGTGCTCGGGACGGCGGGTGTCGGCGAGCAGGCCGGCGTGCACGTTCGGGTGCAGCGTCTTGACCCGGCCGTCGAGGCACTCCGGGAAGCCGGTGAGCTCCTCGACGGGCGTGACCGGCACCCCCGCGTCCGCGATGCGCGCCGCGGTGGAGCCGGTGGAGCAGATCTCGACGCCGAGCGCGTGCAGGCCGGTGGCCAGCTCCGGCAGCCCCGCCTTGTCGTAGACGCTGATCAGAGCCCGGCGCACCGGCCGGCGCCCCTGGACGTCACCACTGGTCACGGGATGGTCACCTCTCGTCCGGTCACGGTGGCCCCGTGGCGGGCCAGCGCGGCGACGGTGCCCACGAGCAACCGTCGCTCCTCGATCTTGATGCGCTCGTGGAGCGTGTCGACGCTGTCGCCGGGGCGGACCTCGACGGCGCGCTGGGCGAGCACCGGACCGGTGTCCACACCGCCGTCGACGAGATGCACCGTAGCCCCCGTGATCTTCACACCGTAGGCGAGCGCGTCGGCGACCCCGCGGGTCCCCGGGAACGCCGGCAACAACGCCGGATGGGTGTTGAGCACCGGGCTGCCGACGGCGGCCAGGAAACCGGTTCCGAAGATCTTCTTGAAGCCGGCACTGACCACGAGGTCGGGACGGTGCGTGAGGACGGCCTCGGCCAGGGCTGCGTCCCAGGCCCCGCGGTCGGCATGATCGTCGACACGCACGGTGAAGGCCGGGACCCCGGCACGCTCGGCACGAGCCAGGCCCTCGATCCCGCTACGGTCGGAACCGACGGCGACGACCCGCGCCGGGCAGTCCGGCCCGGCGGCGTCCAGCAACGCCTGCAGCAACGTGCCCGAACCGGAGACCAGCACGACCACCCGAGCCGGAACGGGAACCTCCACCCGGTACGAACGGCTCGGCAACGCGGGCAATCGGGGCTCCTCGAACAGACGATGATCGACCAGAGACGCCCTCAGCGTAGGCCGCGGCGCAGGTCACACCGTCCCCGGAACCCGCACCCGTCACGGGGCGAGCCGGGTGACCGTCAGGGTGACGGAGCCCTTGTTGTTGTCGTAGAAACCCCATGCGTCGTTGGCGTAGGCATAGAAGTAGCCGGGCTGCTCCACCCGCTGCTCGCAGCCGTCGCCGATCATGAAAGACTGGTACTTCTGCTGCACGCCGTCGGCGTCAAGCTCCTTCGCGGCGACGACACCGATCAGGGCCGTCCAGGGGACGTCGGCGGTTCGGGGTGTTCCGAAGAAGGTCGCCGCCGTGTTGCCGGTCCACTCGCGGAAACGCTCCTGCCACCACGCGGCGAAGGAACCGATGAGCTGGGACAACTCCGTGGGATAGAAGTGACCATCCTGCGTGCCGCGTGGACCGACGGGGACGCCACGGTCGAGCCACTCCCCCGTCGCCTCGAACGCGTACTGCCCCGGCTCCAGGTACCACCCGGGCGCGTTCCAGGGCTCGTTCGCGAACACTGCACAGCTGACCGTCTCCCCGACCGCCAGCACCCGGCTGGGCCGGTACGCACCGGCCGCGATCGGTGGCCGGGCCTGCCGGATGAACACCGAGCCGTCCACGATGTCGGTGGAACGCTGTTCGTCGATCAGTGGAATCGCTCGCGGCGTCGGGCTCAGCCGCAGGTAGATGCCTGTGCAGCTGTCGTGCAGCACGTCGCAGGGATCGGGGTGCACCTGTTCGAGCATCTCCTTGCGGAAGCTCAAACCGGTGCACGCGCGCGCCTCGTCGATCATCCAGAGCAGGGCGCCGTCGGAGAGCCCCGTCTGCAGGTGACCCCCTCCGACGTCGCTGTGGTCCCCGGAGAACCATCGCTGCCGCACGCTCCGATCGACTTTCGGCTCGGGCATCCCGGACTCGTCCCAGAGCGTCGGCGTGAACGGGCCCCGGCGCTCGTCGAGTGCCACGGCGTGTCGGGCGTGCGCGACGAACGGGTTCAGCTTCGTGTCGTGGAAGCGGTGCCGGTCGCCGGCGTCGAACAGGTTCAACACGCCGAAGCTGTCGGGGATCCCCAGGGCACCGACGGTGTCCCACACCCCAAGGAACCGGATCGGTACCTGCTGATGCGGCGCAGCCGGGGTGGGCTGATCGCGATCGGGAGGGCGGTACACCTCGTGGTAGAGACGGTCGATCTCGGCCCAGCGCTCCTCGGGGCGGGTGTCCGCCGGAATGCGCGCGAGCCCGCAGGCCGCCATCATCCCGGCCAGGCTGCGAACGGTGTAGGCACCCCGGCTGAACCCGAACATGCAGATGGCATCGCCGTCCTGGTAGTGCGTCGCGAGCCAGGAGTAGGCGCTCTTGATGTTGTCGGCCAGACCCTCGCCGAGAGCGCCGCCCCGCATCTTGTTGATCAGGCCCGCTTCGGTGCCCACGCCGGGGTGGTAGTACCGCAGCTGGTCGGGCCCCGCATCCAGCGCGTGGTGGAGCCGCACGACGTTGGTCGGCGTCGGGACACCCTGCTTCTCCTGGTCAGGTGTGTTCCAGGTGCCGTCGCAACAGACTACGAGATGACGCATGATCGCCCCCCAAGGTCAGGGGGAAAGGCCCGATCGTGACTGTGACGTTCCATGGTCCCCTCCGATTCAAGGGCCTTCAGAGTAGTACCGCCCACACCCGCGCCATGGTCGGTCGCCGCACAGCGCGTCACCTATGCAGAGCCAGTCCTGGTCGGATGAGATACCGCCCCACCGGGTGAAGAAGGGCTCAAGGGCGCGCAACGCGGGTACCCCGACCCGTCCCCCTCGCCGGACAGCGGTACGAGCTACGGGCCAAGGACCGGCCGGACAGACATCTGCCGGTGGGGTGGCCGGATGGGTGCGGCAGTCTGGGCGGTGCCGGTGGCAACAGGCCCGAACCCCCACGGAGACACGGCCGCCGGACTACGGTCGAGCGGTGCGACGCGGGTGGCTCAGAACGGCGATGATGGTGGTGTTGGCTATCGCCGTGACGGGCTGCACCACGGTGGTGACGGGCCGTGGAGTGGCCGCGCCACCGACGGTACCGGCTACCACCGCTCCTTCGTCCCCCGCTCCACCAGCCAGCCCCGCCCCGTCTCGCAGCGGCCTCGACGTCGACGTCCTCTCCGACGAGTGCCTGCTCAACGCCTCGGAGTTCGGCGCGCTCGTCGGGGAGGCGGTCCGGCCGCCCGCGCAGGACAGCGTGGACCGCGGTGACGGGTCCAGCGGTTCGAGCTGCGTGGCCACGGCCAGCAACGAACCGGTCGCCATCATCAACGTCTATCGGGTGCGCTCCGGGACACCCGCCGACTTCGTCCGGGCCGGGGCGCCCGGCGGGCGCCGCGAGCTCTCCGGGGTCGGGGAGGCCGCCGCAGTGGTCGACACACAGACCGGACCGACGCTGCAGCTCGCCAGCCCGGACTACCTGGTGACGATCCTCGTCGCGGGCCGGACCCCGACCGACGACGCCTGGCGCACCGCCGCCACCGCCGCCCTCTCCCGTCTGCCCACATAGCGCCTCCGGCGCTCGTGCGCGGAAATCGTCGCCAGAACAGCGTTATCCGCGCACGGGCGGCGTCAGCCGCGCAGGGTGGCGGCGTGGCGGGTGGTGGCTAGGGCGATGGCGGCGTCGCGGGCGGTGTTGGCTTCCTCGCTGGTCAGAGTGCGGTCCGGGGCGCGGAAGCGGAGGGTGAAGGCCAGCGACCGCCGGCCCGCGCCGATCTGCTCGCCGGTGTAGACGTCGAACAGTCGCACGTCCTCGAGCAGGTCCCCGCCACCGTCGAGGAGCGCGTCGACCAGGTCGGCGGCCGGCACCTCGGCGGCGGCCACCAGCGCGACGTCCACCGCGACCGGCGGGTACGGCGACACCTGCGGCACGGGCCGGACCTCGGAGAGCGGCAGCGCGTCGAGGTCCAGCTCCATCGCGCAGGTGCGCGGCGGCAGCCCCAGCGCCTCGACGACCGCGGGGTGCAGCTCCCCCGCATGTCCCACGACCTCGTCCCCGACGAGCAGCGCCGCGCAGCGCCCGGGGTGCCACGGCGCCAGCACGGCGGCGGTGACCCGCAGCGCCACCCCGGCCGCGAGCCCGGTGAGCCGCGCGGCATGCACGGCGTCGGCCCAGTCCGCCTCCCGCCCCGCACCCCACCAGCCGCGAGCGTCCCGATCCCCGGCGAGCACCGCGCCGACGTGCACCGGCTGCGCGGGCAGCGCGACGCGGATCTGCGCGATCTCGGCGTCGCCGGGACGGGCCTCGACACCGGGATCAGGCATCGGCACCGGGTCCGCGGGCGGCAGCACCACCTGCTCGATCGTGTAGAGGGCGAGGTCGGCCAGCCCGCGCGACCGGTTGCGGACCAGCATCTCGAGCAGCCCCGGCAGCACCGTGGTGCCGAGCTCGGCACGCTCAGCATCGAGCGGGTTCAGCACGTGCACCGTGCGGCGGCGGACGTCGTCGGCGGCCAGCCCGAAGGCGTCCCAGACGGTCGGGGCGACGAACGGGAACGGCAGCACCTCGACGTAACCGGCCTCGGCCAGCGCCCGGGACACGGCGCGGCGGCGGCGCTGCGCCGGGGTCAGCCCGCGCCCGGGCGGCACGGCGGGCAGCACCGAGCCGATCACGTCGAGCCCCTCCAGCCGCAGCACCTCCTCGACGAGGTCGGCGGGCTGGGTGAGGTCGGGCCGCCACGACGGCGGCGTCGCCACGACGCGGCCGCGGCCACCGCCGGAGACCAGGTCGACCGCACACCCGATCTGGCCGAGCCTGCGCACCGTCGCCCCCCGCGGGTAGGTGACCCCGGCGACCCGGTCGGGCAGCTCCAGCGGCATCCGGATCGGGGCCAGCGCGGGCGCGGCGCCCTCGTCGGTGCGGCCGGGGGCGATCGTGCCACCCCCGTGCTCGACGAGCAGCTGCGCGGCGCGCTCCGCGGCGACCGGCGGCAGCGCCGCGTCGACGGTGCGCTCGAAGCGCCTCGACGCCTCGCTCGCCAGCTTGTGTCGCCGCGCCCCGCGGGCGATGACGGTGGGTTCGAAGTGCGCGGCCTCGATCAGCACGTCGAGCCGGCCGTCGGCACCGGGCCCGGCGATCTCGGTCGAGGCCCCGCCCATCACCCCGGCCAACCCGATTGGGCCGGAGTCGTCGGTGATCAGCAGGTCGTCGGGGTCGAGGGTGCGCTCGACGCCGTCGAGGGTCGTGAGCGTCTCCCCCGCCTTCGCGCGCCGCACCACGATCCCGCCGCGCACCCGCGCGGCATCGTAGGCGTGCAGCGGCTGGCCGAGCTCGAGCATCACGTAGTTCGTCACGTCCACGACCAGCGAGATCGGTCGCATCCCGGCCGCGAGCAGCCGCCGCTGCATCCACCACGGCGCGGGCGCGGCCGGGTCCACCCCGTCAACCCGGCGGGCGACGAACCGCACCCCCGCGGGATCGTCCAGCCTGACCGGCCAGGCGTCTCCAGCCACAGCGGGCAGCTCGACGCGGGCGGCCGGGTCGGCGACCTCCACGTCGAGTGCGCAGGCGAGCTCGCGGGCCAGCCCGCGCACGGCCAGACAGTAACCGCGGTCGGGGGTGACGTTCAGCTCGATGACGGTGTCGTCGGCGCCGAGCAGCGGGCGCGCGTCGTCGCCGGGCTCGGCGGTGCCGGGGGGCAGCACCAGGATCCCGGCGTGGTCGGAGCCGATGCCCAGCTCCTTCGACGACGCGATCATGCCGTCGGAGACGTGGCCGTAGGTCGGGCGGGCCGAGATCGCGAACCCGCCGGCCAGCACCGCCCCGGGCAGCGCGACGACGACGAGGTCGCCGACCGCGAAGTTGCGGGCGCCGCAGATGACGCCGTGGGTCCGGTCGGGACCGACGCGGACCTGGCACCACCGGATCGGCTTCTTGAGCCCGGCCAGCTCCTCGATCTCCGCGACCTGGCCGACGACCAGCGGGCCGGTCAGTTCCGGGCCGGCGTGCACGTCCTCGATCTCGAGGCCGACGCGGACGAACGCCTCAGCGGTCTCGGCGGCGGACGGCAACCCGTCGACCTGCTCGGCCAGCCACGACATCGGAACCCGCACAGCACACTCCTGCCTGGAGAAGAAGGGATCAGACGCCGAAGGCGCGGCTGAACCGGACATCGCCCTCGACCATGTCGCGCATGTCCGGGATGCCGTTGCGGAACATCAGCGTGCGCTCCAGGCCCATGCCGAACGCGAAGCCGGAGTAGACGTCCGGATCGATGCCGCAGGCGCGCAGGACGTTGGGGTGCACCATGCCGCAGCCACCCCACTCGACCCAGCCGGCACCGCCCTTGCGCTCCGGGAACCACACGTCGGGCTCGGCCGAGGGCTCGGTGAACGGGAAGTACGACGGGCGCATGCGGATCGTCGAGTCGGTGCCGAACATCGCGCGCGCGAAGGCGTCGAGGGTGCCCTTGAGGTGCGCCATCGTCAGGCCCTTGGCCACCGCGAGGCCCTCGACCTGGTGGAACACCGGGGTGTGGGTGGCGTCGAGGGCGTCGGTGCGAAACGTCCGGCCCGGGCACACGACGTAGACGGGCAGGTCCCGCTCCAGCAGGGCCCGGATCTGCACCGGGGAGGTGTGCGTGCGCAGCACGGTGCCCGAGGTCTCGGACTCGCCCAGGTAGAACGTGTCCTGCATGGTGCGCGCCGGATGGTCCTTGGCGAAGTTCAGCGCATCGAAGTTCAGCCACGACGACTCGACCTCGGGCCCTTCGGCCACCTCCCAGCCCATCGCGACGAACACGTCGGCGATCCGCTCGGCGATCTGCGTGATCGGGTGCCGCGCGCCGCGGGGCGTGCGGTCCCACGGCAACGTGACGTCGACGGCCTCCTCGGCGAGCACGCGCGCGTCCCGCTCGGCGAGCAGCACCGCACGGCGGGCGGCGAACGCCTCCTGGACCTGCTGGCGGGCGGCGTTGACCCGCTTGCCGGCGTCGGCCCGCTCCAGGCCGGGCAGCGCCCCGAGCTCGCGGCGCGCCAGCAGCAGCGGAGCGCGGTCACCCAGGTGCGCGGGCTTCACGGCGGCCAGCGCGGCCAGGTCGGCCGCCGTGTCGAACGCCGCGGCGGCCGCGGCCGCGGCAGCGTCCAGCGTCGCGGCGTCCAGCGGGTGGTCGGTGCTCACACTCATGGTTTCCCAGCATCGTCGGTGCATCAGGGACGGGAGTCAGATCCTAGAGTGGCGCGCCGCGACGCTCGCATACAGGCAGACCGCGGCGGCGGTGGCCAGGTTCAGGCTCTCCGCGCGACCGTGGATCGGCACCCGCACCCGGTGGTCGGCGCGTTCGGATACGGTCGCCGGAACCCCGTGCGCCTCGCCACCGAGTATCCACGCGAGCGGACCGGCGAGCAGCCCGCCCATGACCGGGTCGTACAGCTCGAGCTCGCCGCGGCTGTCGGCGACCAGCAGCGTGAGCCCGGCCTCCCGGCAGGCGTCCACGACGGCCACGGCGTCGCGCGCGCGGGCGAGCGGCAGGTGGAACACGCTGCCCGTTGAGGCGCGCACGGCCTTGCCGTTGTGCGGGTCAACGGTGTCGCCGGCCAGCAGCACGGCCCCGGCACCCGCGGCGTCGGCGACCCGGATCACGGTTCCGACGTTGCCGGGATCGGCGATCCCGGCGCACACGACGACCAGCCCCGGCCGGGTACGCAGCGCGTCGGCGACCGGCACGTCGAGCACGTCGCACACCGCCACCAGGCCCTGCGGGCTGACGGTGTCCGACAGCGACTGCGCGGCCTTGTCGGTGACCGGGCCGATCCGCACCCCGGCGTCCCGGGCCGTCGCGAGCAGCTCGGGGTGCCGGGCCGCGGCCACCTCGGTGACGAACAGCTCGTGCATGCGCCCGGGCCCCGTCCCGGACCAGGACAGCGCCTCGCGGACGGGCGCCGCGCCCTCCACGAGAAACCGCCCGGCCCGCTCGCGGCCGGCGCGGCGCAACAGCTTGCGAGCCGCGACGACGCGCGGCGTGCGCTCGGTACCGAGCGGTGCGTCTACCGCACCGATCGTGCTCAGGCCGCCGTCCCGCCCGGCGCGGCGGTCGGTGCCGGGAGGCTGGCCCGGGCGAGCTCGACCAGCGTGGCGAACGCAGCCGGATCGCTGACCGCGAGCTCGGCGAGGTTCTTGCGGTCGACCTCGACACCGGCAGCCTTCAGGCCCTGGATGAAGCGGTTGTAGGTCATGCCGTTCGCGCGTGCGGCGGCGTTGATCCGGGTGATCCAGAGCTGCCGGAAGTCGCCCTTACGCGCACGACGGTCACGGTAGGCGTAGTTCAGCGAGTGGAGCATCTGCTCCTTCGCCTTGCGGTAGAGCCGCGAACGCTGGCCGCGGTAGCCGCTCGCCAACTCCAGAGTGGTGCGGCGCTTCTTGTGCGCGTTGACCGCGCGCTTCACGCGTGCCATGGGGGTGTCCTCACGTCTGTCGGGGCAGCAGGGTAGGGGGAGGTCAGCGACCAAGCATCTTCTTGACCCGCTTGACGTCCGCGGAGTTCACGGGCACGTAGCCGGACAGGTCGCGGGTCTCCTTGCTCGACTTCACCTCGAGGCGGTGGCGCAGACCGGCCTGCTGGCGCATGAGCTTGTCGCCGCCGGTCACCTTGACCCGCTTGGCGATCCCGCTGTGCGTCTTGTGCTTGGGCGTCCTGTTCTTGGACGCCTTGTTCTTGGGCATGGCTGCTCCGTTCACCGGTGACGCCCCGGGGAGGGCGTCGAACTGGGTCGTGCTGGCGCTGACGGGGCCGTCAGTTCTGCTGGGCGTCCACCGGAGCAGGCCGTGGGCGTGCCGGCGGCTTCTTGTTCGGAGCGATCACCATCGTCATGTTGCGGCCGTCCTGCTTGGGGGTGGCCTCGACCGTACCCAGCTCCGCCACGTCGTCGGCCAGGCGCTGCAGCAGCCGGAACCCGAGCTCGGGTCGGGACTGCTCGCGGCCGCGGAACATGATCGTGACCTTGACCTTGTTGCCACCCTCGAGGAAGCGCACGACATTGCGCTTCTTGGTCTCGTAGTCGTGGGTGTCGATCTTCGGCCGGAGCTTCTGTTCCTTGATCGTGGTGAGCTGCTGGTTACGGCGGGACTCCCGGGCCTTCTGCGCACTCTCGTACTTGAACTTGCCGTAGTCCATGAGCTTGCAGACCGGCGGGCGGGCCTGGGCTGCGACCTCGACGAGGTCGAGCTCGGCCTCCTGCGCGAGCCGCAGGGCGTCCTCGATACGTACGATGCCGACCTGCTCCCCGTTCGGTCCGACCAGCCGGACCTCGGGAACGCGGATGCGGTCGTTGATACGTGTCTCTGTGCTGATGGGGTCTCCTCGTATCGACATCGTGGGGTGCGACGAAGAGCGGAGACCCATGGCCACACACGACGAACCGCAGGCTCGTCACATGGACCGGACCCGGAGCGCTGTGCGGCGGGTGGGAGCGGGGCTCCTCTTTCAACGCCCTGTCACCCGTCACGACGGTCATGACTCATGACTCATGACTGACGCGCAGACCAACGTGCGACAGGGTGGTCGCATTCCGCAGAGTAGCAGGACTCTCGGGACTTCACCCCGAGCACCCCGAACAGCACTCTTCGGAGTCGCCCATCGTCATGGGCGGGCTGGGAACATCGCACGGCTCTAAGCTGCGGGTCGTCCGGTGACCGGGAGCTCGACCGGTCCGGGACCGGGAGCTCGACCGGTCCGGCGATGCGCACCAGGTTCCGGCCGTCGCGCTTCGCGGCGTACAGCGCCGTGTCGGCGGCCTTCAGCACCTGCTCCAGACCGGTTCCGTCGGCTAGAATCGTGGCGCCGCCGACGGAGACGGACAGACCGGCGATGGTGAGGGCGCCATCGGGGGTGTCGATGGCCACCTCGAGGCGCGACACGCGCTTGCGGACCCGCTCGGCCACCCCACTCAGCTCGGGACGACCGGCGGCTCCTGCGGGCAGGTCGGGTAGGAGGATCACGAACTCCTCGCCGCCGAACCGTCCGACGAGGTCCTGTTCGCGCACCCCGGCCCGCAGCTCGGTGGCGACGGCGGCGAGCACGTCGTCGCCGGCAAGATGACCGTGCGCGTCATTGACCGCCTTGAAGTGGTCGAGGTCGAGGATCAGCACGCCGGCGGCACCGCCGGAGCGCTGCACCCGCCGGGCCGTGCGCACGGCCTGGAGCTGCCATGCCGCGGCGTTGAGCAACCCGGTCTTCGCATCGGTTCTCGCCACCTTCTCGAGCTCGCGGACCTGCACGGCGCGATGCAGCACGAGCACGGGCGGCAGCACGAGCACGACGAATACCGAAGTGGAGCCCAGTGCAACGGCGGCGAGCGCACCCATGCAGAGGGTGGCGACCTCGAGCGCGTTGTCGTCCCAGCTGCCGAAGAGCTCGTGTGGGACGGCGTGCGGCTTGCTCAGCGCGACCGCCACCGCGACGAGCACGGTGTTGACCGTGGCGTAGAGCAGCACGGCGAGCCCGATGCCGAGGACGCCCACGACGTCGGCAGTGCCGGTGGGCGGGCCGCCGGTGCGCTGCACGACCGCGTGCGCGACGCTGGCCGCGAGGATGACGGTGGCCGTCGTGTAGACGTGCCGGAACAGTGGCACCTTCGCCGGCCGCCACACCCGGTGCCACAGGTGCACGTACACCGCGACGATCACGACAGCGGCCAACACGGGGGGAAGCAGCACGGCGGCTGCGAAGGTCCAGACAGAGCTGAGGTCGAAGTAGGTCACGGCGGTGCGCCGTCGGATCCGCTCGATGCCGGCGGCCAGCTCGGTGTGCACGACGCTGAGCAGGATCAGGAACGCAGCAAGCACGATGGGCCCCGAGTCCGGGACGGTGGCCCTGGCGGCGACGAGCGCGACGGCCGCGATCTCTACAGCGAGCGCCATGACGATAGCGCGGGCCGGGAGCCGCCACAGTGCCCAGCCATCCGGTGGGGGTGACGGCTCGTTCACCACCGAAATCTCCTTAACCGCGCCATGTTTGTAGTCTTCAGGGCGAGATTAGTGAGCCAGGCATGGCATGTCAGTGGGGACACGGTCGCTCATCGGTGTAGACCTGCGCGACGACCCGGTCACTTACCGTCATGTTCGGAACTCTCCCGAGTGCACTTCCCTCATGACGAGCCGGAGGGCGGTGCGTCAGCCCTCCGTCGCGATGACGACAGCGGGAATCAGCGAGTCCGCCGGCGCTCCCTGGTTCGCCCGCTGCCACGCCACGGCTCCGCCGAGCGAGAGCAACGCCCCCGCCGCACCGCTCATCGCGACGGCGGTGGCCGGGCTCCACATGTCGGCGAGCAGTCCGCCGAGGAACACGGCCGCACCCTGCGCCGCGATGATCCCGGACGCCGCCACACCGATCGCCCGACCGCGCCCGATGTCCGGAGTCGCCCGGACGAAGCTCGCCTGGGTCTGCAACAGGTAGGCGGTCGCGAGCATCCCGGAGATCCCCCACAGCACGAGGGTGAGCGGGATGCCCGGGCGAAAGATGCACGCCATCAGCGGCAGGCCGGCACCGACAGCGAGCACCCCGACGAGGCGCGCCCGCAGCTGCGCGGGGACGAACCGTACGAACAGCCAGGCTCCGATCACACTGCCGAGCGGGTCGGCCGCCATCAGCAGCCCGACGACCGCGGGACCGGCGCCGAGCTGGTCGGCGTAGGGAGCTGCGAGCGCTTCGGGCACGACGTAGGCGCCGACGAGCCACGCGAGGAACACCAGCGCGCGCCGTCGGGGATCGGCAGCGATCTCGGCCAGCGCGGCGATGACGCCGCCGACCCCTCCTACCGGGGCGTCCGCGCCGTCGGTCGCACCGGGTCGAGGCCGGCAGCTGACCCCGCCCCGCAGGAGCGCGGCGGACAGCACGAACGTCAGTGCGTTTCCCACCAACGCGAGCGAGGGGGTGATGGCGGCAACGATCAACCCACCGCTGGCGAACCCCACCAGCTGCGCCATCTGGTTGGTGATCTGGCGGACGGCGAGTCCCCGCTCGTAGAGCTCGCCAGGCAGCACCTCGGGCAGGAGCGCGCCCTGGGCCGCAGTATGCGGGGAGCTCAGGAGCACGACGACGACGAGCAGGGCGCACAGCACCCAGAGCGGCAGCTGCGGGATCGCCATGGCCCCGACGAGGACGGCTCTGGTGACGTCGGAGGCGATCATGACCTCCCGGCGGGGGTACCGGTCGGCGAGCCCGGAGAGCAACACCCCACCGAGCAGGGCGGGAAGGAACGTCAGGGCGTAGGTGACGGCGGCCCAGAGCGCGGACCCGGTGCGCCCGTAGACCAGCACGGCGAGTGCGACCCGCGCCAGCTGGTCGCCGGCCACGGAGAACAGCTCCGCTGCCCAGATGACCCGGAACTCCGGGACCCTGAAGACCGCTCCCAACTCACTACTCGCCATCTGGTCGTTCCCTTCTCGACCCCACCGGTACGTCCGCCCGAACCCGTGGAGAACCGAGCGTAGGAAGCCGTGCGCGCGGGGTCATCATGGATATCGGGATGTCCCTCGAACGAGACACATGGCGACTAGAGCCTCTTCCGGCCTGACGACGCGACCGACCGCCGGCGCGTGCCCGGCAGCGGACAACAGCACGTGTCAGCCGGCGACGTGCACGCCGTGCCCGGCCGCACGCAGGGCCACCCGGAGCGACTCCGCGTGCGCGTCCTGCACGGCGCCGTCGACGCTGGTCGCGGCGTTGGCGAAATCGAAGGCGGCCATCGTCCAGGCCGGGAAGACGTGCAGGTGCAGGTGGGGCACCTCGAAGCCGGCGACGAGCAAGCCGACCCGGGGCGGCTGCCAGACAGCGCGCACGGCCTCGCCGACCGCGTGCGAGACGACGGTGAGATGCGCGATCAGGCCGACGTCGGCGTCGACCCACTGGTCAAGCTCCGCGCGCGGCACGACCAGCGTGTGGCCCGGGCCGAGTGGGTTGATCGACAGGAAGGCGACGGCGCGGTCGTCGGACCAGACGAACCGCCCGGGCAGCTCGCCGCTGATGATCTTCGTGAACACGGTGCTCATTTCCGGTGACCCTAGCGCCCAGCCGGACGATCCCGACCAGCACCATCGCTCGCCGCGACCGCCGGCCGCGAGGCTCACCACGTTCCTCGCGGCCCCACGGAACGCCGTCGCAGTCGGCAGGCGGTCGAGATACCCCGGTAATCTTCCCGAGCGGGCCGAACCCGCAGGACCGCAGGGCATCAGCTCGCCGCGGCCGAGCAGCGACGGGACGAGGCACGGGAGGACCGCATGCGGCCGTGGCCAGGGCACGCCTATCCCCTGGGAGCCACCTATGACGGCTCCGGCACGAACTTCGCGATCTTCTCCGAGGTCGCTGATCGGGTGGAGCTGTGCCTGTTCAGCCAGCGCGGCAAGGAGACCCGGGTTCCACTCACCGAGGTCGACGGCTTCGTCTGGCACGGCTACCTGCCGACCGTGGAGCCCGGCCAGCGCTACGGCTACCGCATGCACGGACCGCACGACCCGACCTCGGGGCTGCGCTGCAACCCGAACAAGCTGCTCATCGACCCGTACGCGAAGGCCGTGGACGGTCCGGTGCGCTGGGACGAGGCCGTGTTCGGGTATCCGTTCGGCGATCCGGAAGGGCGCAGCGACACCGACTCGGCGCCGTTCGTACCGAAGTCGGTAGTGATCAACCCGTTCTTCGACTGGGACTCCGACCGCGCACCCAAGACCCCCTACAACGAGAGCGTCATCTACGAAGCGCATGTCAGGGGTCTCACGATCGCGCACCCGGAGATCCCCGAGCCGCTGCGCGGCACCTATACCGGGCTCGCGCACCCGCTGATGATCGAGCACCTGCGCACCCTCGGTGTCACGGCCGTAGAGCTGATGCCGGTCCACGAGTTCATCACCGACCACCACCTCGCCGAGCGCGGACTCGCCAACTACTGGGGCTACAACACCATCGCCTACCTCGCCCCGCACCACGCCTACGCGATGGCAGGAGGCCGGCCGGGCAGCCAGGTGCAGGAGTTCAAGGCGATGGTCCGCGACCTGCACGAGGCCGGGATCGAGGTGATCCTCGACGTCGTCTACAACCACACCGCCGAGGGCAACGACCGGGGCCCGACGCTGTCCCTGCGCGGCATCGACAACCACGCCTATTACCGCCTCATGGAGGACGACCCGCGGTACTACATGGACTACACCGGCACCGGCAACTCGCTCAACGTGCGCAACCCGCACACCCTGCAGCTGATCATGGACTCGTTGCGGTACTGGGTCACGGAGATGCACGTGGACGGGTTCCGTTTCGACCTCGCCTCCACTTTGGCCCGCGAGTTCTACGACGTCGACCGGCTGTCGGTGTTCTTCGACCTCGTGCAGCAGGACCCGGTGATCAGCCAGGCCAAGCTCATCGCGGAGCCGTGGGACGTCGGGCCCGGGGGCTACCAGGTGGGCAACTTCCCGCCGCTGTGGTCGGAGTGGAACGGCAAGTACCGCGACACGGTGCGCGACTTCTGGCGCGGTGAGCCCGGCACGCTGGGCGAGTTCGCCGCGCGCCTCACCGGCAGCTCCGACCTCTACCAAACCGACGGTCGCCGACCCTACGCGTCGATCAACTTCGTCACGGCGCACGACGGGTTCACCCTCGCCGACCTGGTCTCCTACGACGAGAAGCACAACGAGGACAACGGGGAGGGCAACAACGACGGCGAGAACCACAACCGGTCGTGGAACTGCGGCGTCGAGGGCCCCACCGACGACGACGCGGTGCTGGCACTGCGGGCCCGCCAACAGCGCAACGTCATCGCCACGCTGCTGGTCAGCCAGGGCGTGCCGATGTTGCTGCACGGCGACGAGCTGGGCCGCACCCAGGGCGGCAACAACAACGTGTACTGCCAGGACAGCCCGACCTCCTGGGTGGACTGGTCGCTGGCCGCCAAGTTCACCGGGCTGGTCGAGTTCACCGCCGGGGTGGTGGCACTGCGGCACGCACACCCGGTGTTCCGACGTCGCCGCTTCTTCGTCGGCCGCCCGATCGCTCCACGGCGCCGCGACAGCCTGGCCGACATCACCTGGTTCGCGCCGTCGGGCGTGGAGATGACCGAGCAGGACTGGGACTCCAGCTTCGGCAAGTGCGTCACGGTGTTCCTCAACGGCGAGGGCATCCTCGACATCGACACGCGCGGCGAGCGCGTCACCGACGACTCCTTCGTGATCTGCCTCAACGCCCACGCCGAGGACATCGACCTCACTCTGCCCGGACCGGAGTACGGCTCGCGGTGGGCGGTCGTCGTCGACACGGCGGCCGGCGAGGTGCTCACCCTGTCCACCGCGCCGGGCATGGTGGCGGCCGAGCCGCCCACCGTCGGGGCCGGCACCGTGCACACGGTGCCGGCGCGCTCGTTGCAGGTGCTGCAGCGCACGGAGATGACCTGATCGTGAGCCGGCCCAGCTCGACCTACCGCGTGCAGCTCTCTCGGGACACGACGTTCGCCGACACCGTCGGGCTGCTGCCCTACCTCGACGCGCTCGGCGTCGGGGCGCTGTACGCCTCACCGCTGCTGGAGTCCGGCACCGGCTCCAACCACGGCTACGACGTGGTCGACCCCACGCGGGTGTCATCTGAGCGGGGCGGCGAGCAGGGCCGTCGCACGCTGGTGGCCGCGCTACGCGAGCGGGATCTGCAGATCGTGGTGGACCTCGTGCCCAACCACGTCGGCATCGCGCTGCCGAAGGTCAATCCATGGTGGTGGGACGTACTCACCCACGGCCGCGGCTCACCGTACGCCTCGTACTTCGACATCGACTGGGAGGCGGGCCCGGTACTGCTCCCGATCCTCGACGCCGACGAGACGACGGCGCTCACCGAGCTCGTCGTGTCCGAGGACCGCACGGAGCTGCGCTACGCCGAGCACGCCTTCCCGGTCGCGCCGGAAACGGGTGCCACAGGCACCCCGCAGGAGGTGCACGACCGCCAGCACTACCGGCTCGTGTCCTGGAGACGCGGCGCGGCGGAGCTGACCTACCGGCGGTTCTTCGACGTATCCACCCTCGCCGCGGTGCGGGTGGAAGACCCAGCGATCTTCGCGGCCACCCACCGCGAGCTGCTGCGTTGGGTGGCGCAGGGCGAGGTCGACGGGATCCGCGTCGACCACCCCGACGGCCTGTCCGATCCCGGCGGCTACCTGCACCGGCTGCGCGCGGCGATCGGCCCCGACCGGTGGCTGCTGGTGGAGAAGATCCTCGGCGTCGGCGAGGACCTCCCCGCCTCGTGGCCGGTGGACGGCACGTCCGGCTACGAGGCGCTGCGCGAGATCCAGGGCGTGTTCCTCGACCCGGACGGGGCCGGGCTGCTCACCCAGCTCGCCGCCGAGCACACCGGTCGCAAGGAGGCGCTGCACGCGGTCGAGCACGCGGCGCGGCGCGAAGTAGCCCACACAATCCTGGCCGCCGACGTTAACAGAGCAGCTCGTGCGTGGAAACCGTCGCCAGAACAACGTTATCCGCGCACGAGTGTCGAAGACGCTGTTGTCGAGCTGCTGTGCGGGTTCCCGGTGTACCGCTCGTATCTCCCCGAGGGGCGCTCCGCGCTCGACACCGCCGTCTCGGTGGCCCGCACCCACCGCCCCGACCTCGCCGAGGTGCTCACCGCGATCCACGCCGCAATGCTCGCCGAGCCGCACGGCGAACTGGCCACCCGCGTCCAGCAGACCTCGGGCATGGTGATGGCCAAGGGCGTGGAGGACACCGCCTTCTACCGATGGAACCGCTTCGTGGCGCTCAACGAGGTGGGTGGTGACCCGTCGCGCTTCGGGGTGTCACCGCCGGAGTTCCACGCCGCGTTGGCCGCTCGCGAGGCGTCCTGACCCGCCACCATGACCACCCTGTCCACCCACGACACCAAGCGCTCCGAGGACGTCCGCGCCCGGCTCGCGGTGCTGGCCGAGATCCCCGGCGAGTGGGCCCGGACCATGCCTCGATGGGCTGCAGCGCACCCGTTGCCCGACCGGTCCCTCGAGCTGCTGGCCTGGCAGTGCCTGGTCGGGGCCTGGCCGATCCCCGCCGAGCGGTTCGCCGCCTACCTGGGCAAGGCGGCCAAGGAGGCCAAGCTCGTCACCAGCCACGTGGACGCGGCGCCCGAGGTCGACGCGGCGATCGCCGGATGGTCCGGGCAGGTGCTGGCCGACGACGCGGTGCGGCACGAGATCGAGGAGTTCGTGGCGCGGATAAGTGGGCCGGGCTGGTCGAACTCGCTGGGCCAGAAGCTGCTGCAGATCGCCGGTCCGGGGGTGCCGGACGTGTACCAGGGCACGGAGCTGTTCGAGTACTCGCTGGTCGACCCGGACAACCGACGGCCCGTCGACTGGGCGGCCCGCAGCGACCTGCTGGCCCGGCTCGACGACGGGTGGCTGCCGGACGTGGACGCTTCGGGGGCGGCGAAGCTGCTGGTCACCGCGAGCGCACTGCGGCTACGCCGCTTCCGTCCCGAGGTGTTCGCCGGCTACCGGGCGCTACCCGCCGAGGGTTTCGCTGCGCGCCACGCCGTGGCGTTCGCGCGAGGGGCGTCGATGTCGGGCCCCGGCCGGACGGTCTCGCCCGCGCTGGTCGCGGTGGCCACCCGGCTGCCGGTCGGGCTGGCGGCAAGTGGCGGCTGGGGCGACACCGTGCTCCCGCTGCCCGGCGGCGCCACCGACTGGTGCGACATGATCACCGGCGAACCGGTGTCCGGCGCCACGCCCCGGCTGGCCACGTTGCTGCACCGCTACCCGGTCGCCCTACTGGTGCGTCCCGCCTAGTGCAGCGCCTGATGATCCCCATCGGGGTACGAGCCCGCGGCTGTGGAGGTCGATGGAGTCGATTACGGGTCCTCGCGGGAGGATCGCGTTGTGACTGACGTCGTTGTGTGGGCACCTCTGCGGGACCGGGTCCGGGTGCTGGTCGACGGGGCGGCGCACCCGATGAGCCGCGACGGTGGTGGCTGGTGGCACGCGAGCGTCGCCGAGGCCGGTCCCGGCACCGCGTATGCCTTCCTGCTCGACGACGACGAGACCCCGCTGCCCGATCCGCGCTCACGCTGGCAGCCCACCGGGGTGCACGGCGCGTCGCGCGTCTACGACGAGAACGGCTTCGAATGGACCGACCGTTCCTGGACAGGTCGGCAGCTGCCCGGCAGCGTGCTCTACGAGCTGCACATCGGCACGTTCACCCCCGGTGGAACGTTCGACGCCGCCGTCGAGCGGCTCGACCATCTCGCGGCCCTCGGCGTCGATCTCGTCGCGGTGCTGCCGGTCAACGCCGTGGACAGCCCCCGCAACTGGGGTTACGACGGCGTCGGCTGGTATGCGGTCACGGAGAACTACGGCGGACCGGACGCCTTCAAGCGGTTCGTCGACGCCTGCCACGCCCACGGCCTCGCAGTGGTGCTCGACGTCGTCTACAACCATCTCGGACCCTCCGGGGCGTACCTCGACCGGTTCGGCCCGTACTTCGCGGGCAGCACCATCTGGGGCCCGTCGCTGAACCTCGACGGGCCGCACTCCGGGCCGGTACGCCGCTACGTGATCGACAACGCGCTCCGGTGGCTGCGCGAGTTCCACGTCGACGGCCTGCGCCTCGACGCCGTGCACGCCCTGCACGACGAGGGTGCCACGCACCTGCTGGAGCAGCTCGCGATCGAGGTGGAGGGGCTGTCCACGCACGTCGGACGGCCGCTGAGCCTCATCGCCGAGTCCGACCTCAACGATCCACGGCTGGTCACCGCGCGCGAGGGCGGCGGCTACGGCCTGCATGCACAGTGGTGTGACGACATCCACCACACCCTGCACAGCACGCTCACCGGGGAGTCCCAGGGCTACTACGCCGACTTCGCCGCCGCCGGGCTCACCGGGCTCGCGCACGTGTTCTGCCGGGCGTTCCTACACGAGGGCACCTGGTCGAGCTTCCGACAGCGCAACCACGGCGCCCCCGTGGACAACAGGCGCATCCCCGGGCACCGTTTCCTGGCCTACCTGCAGAACCACGACCAGATCGGCAACCGGGCCACCGGTGACCGGCTCACCCAGACCCTCTCCCCCGGCCAGCTCGCCTGCGGCGCGGCGCTGGTGTTCGGCTCGCCGTTCACCCCGATGCTGTTCATGGGCGAGGAGTGGGGTGCGCGCACGCCGTGGCAGTTCTTCTCGTACTTCCCTGACGAGACACTGCGCACCGTCATCCGGGAAGGGCGCATCGCGGAGTTCGCCGAGCATGGCTGGGGGCAGGCCGAGGTGCCCGATCCGAGCGCCGAGACCACGTTCCTGGACTCGAAACTCGACTGGGACGAGCCGACCCAGGAGCCGCACGCCACCCTGCTGCGCGTACACCAGGAGCTGATCGCGCTACGGCGGGCGTGGCCGGAACTGTCGGACCCGTGGCTGGACGAGGTGGAGGTCGACGTCGACGACGACGCCCGGACGGTCGTGCTGCATCGCGGGCGGCTCCGGGTGGTGTGCAACCTCGGCGGCGAACCCGTAACGCTCGCACTGGGCCTGCCGATCGATCGGATCCTGCTGGCCTCGGAGCCGGTGCAGGGCCACGAGGACGAGCTGAGCCTGCCCGCGGAGGCGTTCGCGATCGTGACGCTGAGCCGCAGGAGCCGGTAAGCACGCCGCTCGTCAGTTCTCCTGTTTGTCGGGTCCGGCCTGGTCGCGCGCGACGGCGTCGATGATCTGTAGGAACTGGCGCTCGTCGAGGGTGGCCCGGGTTGCCCCGACCCCGTCCAGGGACTCGATGGTGGTGAACTGCTCGACGTTGTCGGCGGTGATCGTCCCACCGTAGATGATCTCGCTCCGGCCGGCCCCGAGCTGGCTCAGGCGCTCCTTCAACCGCGTGACGACGTCCGCCACGTGTCCGGCATCCGCCGGTGCGTCGGCACCGACCGCCCAGCTGGGTTCGTACACGATCAGCACCGGGTGGGTATCGAGATCTGTGGCGGCCAGCCCGCGGGTCAGGCGCTGCTGCGCCTCGGAGGCGGCCGTCGTCGTGGGCTCGTCCTCCCCCACGAACAGCACCGGTGTCAGTCCCGCGGCTGCCGCCGCAGGTACTTTCTTGGCGATCTGTTCATCGGTCTCCCCGGTGGTGCGCCGTTCGCTGTGTCCGATGAGCACGTAGTCGACCAGGCCGCTGAGCATGGTCGGCGACACCTCGCCGGTGTGGGGTCCTGCGGCCTTCCAGTGGCAGTCCTGCGCGCCCAGCCGCAACAGGCGCCGATCCATGACCTCGGCAAAGGCCAGCAGCGACGGGAAGGGCGGACACAGATCACCGTGGGCAGCCTGCGGGCACCGTTGTCGCGCCCCAGCAAGCCCCGCTGCACCGCCGTGACGATCGACACCGCCTGCGGGGTCGTCGGGTACATCTTCCAGTTCGCGAGGACATACCTCATCTGTACGTCGGCGCGAGGACCGGCTCGAGTGCTACCCAGCGCCGCTCGATGTCCGCGGTGCGCACGGCATCGAAGACGCTCGTCGCTCCTACGCTACGACGACCAACCGCCCCGCACAGTCGGCCCACGGTCCCACGTCGGTCTCTGGGCGTTGCTGGTCCGGCCCGACGGCTTCGTCGCCTGGCGCAGCGCCGCAGCATCGCCCGATGCCGCCGCCGAGCTCGAACAGACCCTCCACATGATCCTGGCTCGCTGACCACCGCCCGGACCATCCCATCTGACGGTCTTCAACCGCGGGCAGCCGGTCGACCTGGTCACCAGCCCTACCGAAGTACCGTCAGGTGCTCCGCGTTCGTGCCGGATGACCACCCACCGGGCGGGTTGTGGCACGTCGCTACGGCGTGGCCAGCGGATAGTCGTACTCGTGACGTGTACGACGGGAAGGAAAGCAAGGATGGCTGACAAGGAGCTTGCCGACAGGATCGCTGCGGCCGTGGAAGATGCCGAGGTGACCTCGGATGACGAGCTGGACTGGAAGCGACACCAAGACCCAGCGAAGAACCCGGCGGCGGTTTACAGCGTACACATTCCGGTGGATCGGATCGAGGAACTGCGCCGGTTGGCGGAAGACCGGGGTGTCCCACCCACCGCGCTGATCCGTACCTGGGTGCTGGCTCAGCTCGACGCGGCGCGCAGCCCCGAGGACTATGCACGACGCTAGGAACATGACGTGCAGGCCACAGCAGAGCACTTGCGGAGGTTGCTCGATGAGCGCCCCGGCGCTCCTTGGACCAACGTCTCCTGACGCAGGGACGTTGCTCACGCTGGCGGTCAGCAGCCAAGGCTGTGGTGAGCGAGGCCGACGGCAGCGGCAACAGTGGCGATGCTCCCCGGCCTGCTCGCCTGCGGCGCTGGTGCTCAGCTCACCGTGCGGCACCAGTCGGAAGGCACGGACGAGCCGTGGCGCTGCTGGCTGTCACCGCTTGTGCGGCAGGACGAACTCGGTCATGTCGATCGTGACCGGCCACGGAGCGGTGAACTCGCCCGCCTTGCCCGGGCCGAGCTCGACGTCGAGGACGTAGCTGCCGTTCGCGGAGTCGAGCCGGTGGGCGAGCAGACGCGGGCCGTCGTCGATGCGCCAGAAGTACGGGATGCCCTGCTCGGCGTAGACGGCGAGCTTGGTGATGCGGTCCAGGGTGACCGAGCCGGGCGACACCACCTCCACTACCAGCAGGACACCACCGGGGTCGTAGCCGTTGTCGTGGAAGAACGCGTCGCGGTACACGACGACCAGATCGGGCACGTAGAGCCGGCGGAGCCCGACGTGCACGCCGACGTTCGGCAGGATGTACACCTCGTCCGGTGCCCTGGCCGACAGCACCTGATCGCAGCGGCGGACTTCCCAGCTGTGGTCGATGCCCGGCGGTGGGACCACATGCACCACCCCGTCATGCAGCTCGCGGCGCAGGCCGTCGTCCGGCTCGTAGTCGAGGTCGGCGGCGGTGCGCAGCCCGATCATGGGCACTGCGGTCACGGACTACCTCCTCCCGGCCGAGCCGATCGTACTACCGGCGCGAGGAAGCCGATCAGAGCAGGCCGAGGGCCTGTACCGCGGCGCGCTCCTCGACCAGCTCGGCGACCGAGGCGTCGATCCGCTCCCGGGAGAAGTCGTTGATCTCCAAGCCCTGGACGATCTCCCATTTCCCGTCCCTCGACGTCACCGGGAACGAGGAGATGACGCCCTCGACCACGCCGTAGGAGCCGTCGGACACGACGGCAGCCGAGGTCCAGTCGCCGGCGGGGGTGCCGTTGACCCAGTCGTAGACGTGGTCGATCGCCGCGTTGGCCGCCGACGCCGCCGACGACGCCCCACGCGCCTCGATGACCGCCGCGCCGCGCGTGGCCACCGTCGGGATGAAGGTGCCGCGCAGCCACGCCTCCTCCACCTGCTCCGCGGCGCTCTTGCCGCCCACCTCGGCGTGGTAGAGGTCGGGGTACTGGGTGGCGGAGTGGTTGCCCCAGATCGTCATCCTCGTGATCTCATCGAGGGTGACGCCGAGCTTGCCTGCCAGCTGGGAGAGCGCGCGGTTGTGGTCCAGGCGCGTCATCGCGGTGAAGCGCTCAGCCGGCACGTCCGGAGCGGCAGCCTGGGCGATCAGCGCGTTGGTGTTGGCCGGGTTGCCGACCACGAGGACGCGGACGTCGGCGGCGGCACCGGCGTTGATGGCCCGGCCCTGCGGGGCGAAGATGCCGCCGTTGGCCTCCAGCAGGTCGCTGCGCTCCATGCCCTTCGTACGCGGGCGGGCGCCGACCAGCAGCGCGATGTTGGCGCCGTCGAACGCCGTGGTGGCGTCGTCGGTGATGTCGATGCCCGACAGGAGCTCGAACGCGCAGTCGTCGAGCTCCATCGCGATGCCCTCGGCGGCCGGCACCGCGGCGGTGATCTCAAGCAGGCGCAGCCGGATCGGGGTATCCGGGCCGAGTAGCTGCCCGGAGGCGATCCGGAACAACAGCGCGTAACCGATCTGGCCGGCGGCTCCGGTGACGGTGACAGTGACGGGTGGGGGCGACGCAGACACAGGCGGCAGGCTAGCCCTCTACGCTGATCCACGTGGCCGCAGCCGTCGATCCCGGCGCCACCCCGACCGCCGCGCGCGCCCTCGCGCCCGACCTCGCCCGCGGCGGCATGCTGCTGCTCATCGCGCTGGCCAACGTGCACCTGTACCTGTACGGGCGCTCGCTCGGGGTGCGCGGCTACCCGCGCGAGGTCGAGGGCGTGGACCGGGTGGTCGCCGTGGTGCAGCTGACGCTCGTCGACGGGCGGGCGTACCCACTGTTCGGGCTGCTGTTCGGGTACGGGATCGTGCAGCTCACGCGACGGCGGTCCGCGGTCGAGCTACCTGCGACGGCCGTTACGAGGCTGGTCCGGCGACGCGGCATGTGGCTGATCGCGATCGGCCTCGTGCACGGTCTGCTGCTGTGGTCGGGTGACATTGTCGGGGCGTACGGACTGCTGGCGGTGCTGCTGGCCGGGCTGCTGGTGCGGGGGTCCGACCGCGGGCTGCTCGTGACGGCGGGCAGCGGAGTGTTGCTCATCACGCTGCTCTACTCCGGCTCCGGCGTCACGCTGCCGGACGACCCGCAGGCCTTCCTGACATCAGTGATCGTCTCCGATCCTGTGGCGGCCGCCCAGGCCAGAGCCGTCGAGTGGGCCGGCCTCGGCCTGCTCGTGCAGACGATCGGGGTGTTCGCGGCGGTGGCGCTCGGCGCGTGGGCCGCGCGACGACGGCTCCTCGACGAGCCGCAGCGGCACCGGCGGCTGCTGCGGTGGGTGGCCGTAGTTGGGCTCGCGACAGCGGTGCTGGGCGGGCTGCCGATCGCTCTGATAGCTGCTCAGGTGTGGACCTCACCGCCGTTGGTCGCGGCGCTGCTCAGCGGGTCGCTGCACGCCCTGAGCGGCTACGCGGGCGGTCTGGGCTACGCCGCGCTCTTCGGACTGCTGGCGATCCGGCTCGCCCGCAACCCGGGACCGATCACCCGCGCGGTGACCGCATGCGGCCAGCGGTCCTTGTCGTGCTACCTCGCACAGTCAGTGGCGTTCGTGCCACTGCTCCCGGCGTGGACACTCGGGCTGGGCGCCGACGCACGCCTGTGGCAGGCGGTGCTGGTCGGCGTCGGAGCCTGGGCGGTGATCCTGGTGGTCGCCGCGGCCTCGGACCGCGCCAGCTACCGCGGCCCGGCCGAGCTGCTGCTGCGGCGGCTGACCTACGGCCCCCGCCGCGCGCGCCAGCCTCTCTGACGTCCCGTAGCGGCACCAATCGAGACAGAGCCGGCGACCCGGCCGCTGTCCGATGAGATGCCCGTCCCGGCTGAACCTCGGCGGGTGACGATCTGTCGACTGTGCATGCGGCGGCAGTCCTACCGTCTCCACTTGTGATCGGATACCCATTTGTCGTCGTCGCGGTGCCGGCATGACGGCTCTCCCAGCCCCGTCCCCGGCTCTGGCGGAATCCCTCGCCAGACAGCGTGACCTGGTCGAGCGTGTGCTCGCCGAGCACCTCGATAAAGGCAGCGTGTGGGCACGAGCGGTCCCCGACGCGGTGACACCCGCGCCGGACAAGGGCCAGCGGTGACTCCGGTAGTCAGTTCACGCGGACGAGCACAGTGACCCGTGCGCCGAGAGCCGCAGGACCGGGCTGGAGGTGGATGATCTCGGCTACCGACTATCGCGACCATGTCGTCACCGAAGCGGGGTTCGAAGCCGGTTTGGCAGCCGGTTTCGGCCAGTTTCCCGCAGTGTGTGGCCACACCGTGATCGTCTGCTCGCTGTACGAGACACCCGGACTCGTCTGCCCGGACTGCCGCAAGCACCTGACCGAGACACCCGAGAAACCGCGGCACCGGCTACGCAGGACGTGGTGGCGCTGGGGACGCGCCTAATCCCCGTCGCGCATGATCGCTGCGCGCATTGACCAAGGAGAAAAGCTGCCTGCACTAAAGTGCGGCCGCTGCGCGCTTCCGCGCGAAGCGGCTGAGGGGCGGAGCCGGTGGAGAGGACCTGGGATGGAGAAAGCGGCTGTGGAGAAGCGGTTCTGTGTGGGGTGTCGGGTCACGGTGTTGTCCCGCTACAACCCCGATCCAGTGTGCTCGGGGTGCGTGCGGGCCGCCCGGGAGGCGAGCGGGATCGTGCCGACCTGGGTGTGGGACTCGGCCCCGCTGCGGGCGGCACTGGCCCGGGTGGACCTCGCGGCGTTCGCCGCTTTCGTGCGGCGCGCCTCGCGGCTGTCGCTGGCGGAGCTGGGCGCCCTGGTGGGAGAGGGCTGGTCGAAGTCGCTGATGTCGCTGATCGAGCGGGGATCGCGCGACACCCTGTACGACCTTCGCAAGCTGCTGGCCTTCGTCGACGCGGTGGGCATGCCCCGCACGGCGCTGGTGCCGCTGCTTCTCGGCGATCCGGATGCCACACTGGAGGCCGAGGAGATCGCCGCCCTGTGGGGAGTGGATACGGTGGAGCTGAGTCGACGAGGGTTCTCCACGATGAGCGCCGGGCTGGTCACGGCGGCCGTCGTGCCTGCCGTCTTGCCGGTACCGGAGCGGGTGGACCGGGCACATGTGCGGTATCTGCAGGCGGCCCTGGTCCGGGTGCGTGATCAGGACGACGTCGTCGGAGGCTGTGGTGTGCTGCCGCAGTGCCTGCGGCTGTTCACCCGGGCCCGCCGGATGCTCGATGAGAGCGACTACTCCGCGGCCGTCGGCCAGCAGCTGCTGGTCGTCACCACGGATCTGGGCATCAAGAGCGCATGGTCGGCCTACGACGCCGACGACCAGGGGCTGGCCCGCCGGCTCTACGAGCAGTCCGCGCTGTTGGCCGACAGCGCCGATGACAGCGCGCAGCGCGCCTACCTCTACGCCAACATGGTGCAACAGTCCACCTGCCTGGCGCGCCACACCGGCCGCAAGGACCTCGCCCGGGAGGCGCTGCGGTTCGCCGGGCGCGCTGAGGACGCCGCCCGTGCCGAGCCCTCCCCGGCGTTGCACGCGTTGATCGCGCTGCGGCGCTCCCTCGTGCACGCCCAACTGGGTGACGAGGCGGCCTTCCGCTCGGCCATCCTCACGGCCCGCCGTGCGCTCGACCGCGGCCCGCACGAGGCTGACAACATGGTGCGCACGAGGTTTGTCCGCCACTCGGAGATCACCGTCTACGAGGCACTGGGCACAGCCCGACTCGGCGCGATCGACCAGGCCATCCGGCTGCACGAGGCCGTCCTCGACGACACCACCCGATCCCCGCGCGACCAGGCGTACTTCCGGGCGATGCTGGCCGGAACCCTGATGGCGGCCGGGGACACCGAGCAAGCGGTCAGCCACGGCTCGATGATCCTGCCCGCGCCAGGCACACCACTAGCCTCGGCCCGAATGCTGCGGGAGCTACAGCCGGTCCGGGAGGCCGCGGCCGCGAGCGGCACCGCCGTGACGGCGGAGTTTTGCGAGAAGTTCGACGCGGCAGCCCGCACCCTCCACGCCGCGTGAGGCCGTGGCCAGCACCCGGACCTCTGACGTGCTGCTTGCGACGCCGCCCTGACCTTCAGGTGATCATTGGTTGACCGTTGCCCATGATGTGCCGTCCAGGGGCGGAAGAGCACCGAAGGTCTCGGCCGGGAGCCGGGTCAGTACGCCGTCGACGGGCGCCAACCAGCCCAGCCAGCGCCACGCGTCTGGCGAGGCCCCGAGCACTCGATGGTCGGGAACCGACCAGACCACGAGCTGTCGCTCGGGCAGCTGCTCTAGCTGCCACCCGATCTGCTCGCCGGTAGCGGCATCCCACACCCGCGCGGTCCCGTCCCAGCTGGTGGTGAGAATGCGGGCGGCATCCGGGCTGAACACCCCACCGACCACCGGGTCGGTGTGCCCGGTGAGGACGTAGAGGGTCTCACCGGTAGCGGCATCCCACACCCGCGCGGTCCCGTCCCAGCTGGTGGTGAGAATACGGGCGGCATCCGGGCTGAACACCCCACCGACCACCCGGCCGGGCGGCCCGCTGAGGACGTAGCGGGCCTCACCGGTAGCGGCATCCCCCCCCCGCGCGGTCCCGTCCCAGCTGGTGGTGAGAATGCGGGCGGCATCCGGGCTG
>JBBSQN010000026.1:0-42000 GCA_038257875.1 Mycobacteriales bacterium | reverse complement strand
GCCTCCAGCTCCGCGATCCGCGCCCGCGCCGCGTCCAGCTCCACGCGCAGCTCCCGCGTCGCGTCCAGCTCCGCCTGCAGCTCTCGTACCGTGTCCAGCTCCGCGCGTAACCCCTCGATCAGCTCATCACGCTGCGCGAGCTGTGCACACAGCTCGGCGACCGACGGCGTCTCAGGCACCGCGAGATCATCACCCACCCCGACCAAAAGATCAAGCCGACACACCGTGCACGAGCACGAGGACCTGACCAGTTACGACCCGTCGAACCGATCACCGACACTGTTCCTTCAGCTGCGGGCAGCTGGCCTCGGCCGTGATGACCTGGTCAGCCAGCGGAACTCTCCCCGACGGCCCAAGCGTGGTTCCGCGTGACGGCACGGAGTTCACGAATACGGACTCATGGGCATGACTGAATGCTCGGACCGTTTGTCGGCCAGCTGCTTTCCATAGTACCGACACCTTGGGGCGGAGTGGGAAGGTAACGGTGTGTGTCGGGTGTGTGTCTGTGGCGAATCAGTGTCCGGTGAACGGAGGACATCGAGTCGAGTACGCTGCGCCGAAACCGGCTCCAGGAAAGTAGGGAAGCAGCGCTATGAATGCCGAGAAGCGGCCGCATCCGATGGAAGTGATCATGGCCGAGCGGGGGTTGAGCCACGAGGGACTCGCCAAGCTGCACCGTGAGGCGGTCGCCGCGCACGGGTTGCGGTCGGCGGCCAACCGTAACCTGCTGTGGAAGTGGAAGGTCGGGCGGCAGACACCGACGGCGGAGTCGCAGCAGTACCTCGCCGAGGCTCTGGGTGTCCCGCTGGACGTGCTCGTGGAGCAGGCGTGGCCGGACTGGCTGTGGCACGCTGTGACCGGCACCAAGCATCTCCTGCAGCCGCCGTGGTCGGTCGCGGGAACCCGGCAGGTGCTGCGGGAGGTGGCGGGAGGCACGGTGGATCGGCGGAAGTTCATGGTGGTCACCGGGACCGCGTTGACCGGTCTGGGGGCCAGTTGGGCCGCGGGTCTCGCCGGTGGTTCGGTCGAGCAGGTTGCGGCCGGGCGGGGTGCGGGATGGTTGACCACCCAGGCCCTGGACCGGGTGGACGCCACGCTGGCCGGGTTGCGTCACCTTGATGACGAGTTCGGTGGTGGCGAGCTGTGTCAGATGGCGGTCGGGCAGTTCCGTTGGCTGACTGACCTGGCCGATAAGTCGGTCTGCACGGGCGCGACGGAGCGTCGGTTGTTCGGGCTGATCACCGAGGCGGCTCGGTTGTGCGGGTGGTGTCATTTCGACGCCACCCTTCACGCGGCGGCCCAGTCCTTCTGGGTGGCTGGGCTGCGCGCATCCGCCAGCGCGCAGGATCGGTGGGCCGGCGCCAATGTGCTGTCCTGCATGAGCATCCAGGCCACGATGACCGGGCATCCTCAGGAGGCGGTGTCGTTGATTGACAGCGCGCAGGAGCAGCTCCGCGGGTCCGGCTCCCCTCGGCTGAAAGCGATGCTCGCCAGCCGTCAGGCGCTCGCTTACGCCAAATCAGGGGAGGCCGCTGCCTGCGGACGAGCGCTCGCCGAAGCCGAGAGCCAGCTCGACCGGGCACGGCCCGGCGACGACGAGCCGGACTGGATCTACTATTTCGACGAGTCCACGCTCGCTGGCTGGGCGGGTACCTGCTGGATCGACCTTCGTCAGCCCGCCCGAGCACGTCACCTCATCGATGACGCGTTGACAATCATCGAGGCTGACTACGTGCGTGATCGTTCGATCATCCACGCGCGTAGTGCCCGAGCGTACGTCCATGACGATGAGCTCGACCAGGCCTGCAGGGAGCTCACCACCGCGGCGGATCTGGCCCGGCAGACCGGCTCGGCGATGGCCATCGACTCGATCCGGCAGACTCGTGAAGACATGGTCCGCTACGACCGCGAGCCCAGAGTCCGCGAACTCGACCACCACCTCGCCGTGCTGGTTACCTGAGCGAGCGCGTAGTGACCTCGATCAGCGTCAGCTGAATGCGTCGAGCCACGCCGACCGACCACAGCCCACACCGAAACCTCCCGCCTTATGACGTTGTGTCCTCGCCGAGTTTGGTGACCTGTCGCAGCTTGTTGTGGCTGATGCTGAGGTCGCGCTGGTATTCGGCGTTGCCGGGGTCGGCGGCGGCCAGCCGCTCGGCGATGGTCAGGCCGGTGCGGTAGTGCTGTTCGGCGGTGGTGCTGTCCCCGGCCGCCACCGCCAGGTCCCCGAGTTTGTCGTGGCTGATGCTGAGGTCGCGCTGGTATTCGGCGTTGCCGGGGTCGGCGGCGGACCGGCTCTCGGCGATAGCCAGCAACATGTGGCGGCGCTCGGTGGTGGCGTTGAATAACCCGATGCTTTGCAGCGCCTCGCATTCCCTGTCTGCCAGGGCAAGGAACCCCGGGTGCTCGGTCGGGATGAGGGGGACGACCTCAGCGAGCAACGCGGAGATCGCGACCTCGCCGTCGAGCAGATCACATGCCTGGAAGGCGATCTCGACAGCGTTGTCGTACTCGTGGCAGCCGGTGTGGTGGCGGATGAGCTCGACGAGGTCGTCGAATCCTCCGCGGCCGGTGGTGAGCCGGTGCAGGCGCATCGCGGCTCCGCGGCGGTGGCACTGCTCCAGGTCGTCGTCGGTGTGCCGTTCATGTAGTGCCGCGGCGATCCATGGGTGCACCAGCAGCTCATCGTGGGGAGTGGGCGAGACGAGCGTGAGGTCACGAAGCCGCTCCAGGGCGTGGGATACCGACCGGCGCTGCTGCGGGGTGCTGTCGTCGCCGTGGCGGGCGTAGGCGAGATCCTCCGGTGTGAACCCGACGTTGCAGACGGCGGCTTGCATCAGCAGCTCGTGTTGGTCGGGGGTGAGGCCTTCGAATAGGACGTCGAGGACGATGTCGCGGCTGCCCAGCAGGACCGTCCGCGCGACGGCCTCCTCTATGTGGTGTGGGGCGCTCACGTCGAGGTGCTCTGCCTCGGCCAGTATCCGTAGCTTCCGGGTGATGTGCTGGAAGGTCGCGGTGGTGCCGTCGCGGAGCAGTACGTCAAGGAACTCGATCAGCCGTGGGTGACCGCCGATGGTGCGGCTGATCAGTCGCCGGTCCTCGACGGGCAGGGCACGAAGCGCGGGTAGCCGCAGCATCATCCGGCGCAGCTCGCTGGGTGAGAGGGCGGGCAGCTCGACCCGCAGCAGCGTGTCCGCGCCTGGGACGGGGTAGCGGCAGGTCACCAGCAGCCGTCCGGTCTGGGCGGCGTCGACAATCAACCCGAAGATCTCACCGAAGCCGGGATCGAGGAACTCCCGGCCGTCCGGGGAAAGGTTCTGCTCGAAGTCGTCGAACAACACCAGCAGCCGCTCCCGGCGCAACAGCTCCAGGACGGCGCCGAGTCTCTGGGTGTCGTCGATACCGCGGTTGCGCAAGTCGTCGACGAGCTGTGCATGCGTGGTTCCGGTGAGGGTGGTGGCGAGCGCGCCGAATAGGTTCGGGGGGCTCCACGCGCCGATGTGTTCGACCACGAGCCACCCGTCGGCGCGCATCCGCGACAGCGCCCGCCCGGCCAGGGCGGTCTTCCCGATCCCCCCGACCCCGCTCAGGACGACACCCGACCACGCTCCGAGCTTCTCCCGATCGGCCCGGGTGCCGCGCAGGGCGGCGATCGTGGTCCGCAGCGGGGCGCGGCGCCCGATCAGGTCACCGATCGGGAGTTCCCGCACCCCCCACCCGCTCGGCGCCTGGGTCGCCCGGCTTAGCGGTGCCGCTGGGAGCTGCGGGTCGCGCACCGGCGGATCCGTCCCAGCGGCCACCAGCGTCGGCACCGCCAGCTCCGGGCGGGGAACGGGTCCGCCGCGACGGACCGCGGCCAGCTGCTGGTCGGCGACGGTGCGTCGGGCCACGGCGAGGGCCTCCCCGACCGTGCAGCCGGGGTCGCGGGCCAGCGTGCGGTAGAAGACGTGCGCCAGGGCGGTGGCGAAGGTGTCGGTGACCGCGGTCTGCATCGCCACCACCCGGTCCGCGCCGCGGCGGATCAGGGTGCCGGCCGGCCCGTCCGCACCGGCTGCGGCACCCGCGCAGCTGGACAGCACCACCAGCGGCAACGGCTTCTTACCTCCGCGTAGGGCGGCGACCAGCTGGTCTACGGTGGCTGGCTCGGGGTTGCCGTCCTCGTCCTCCAGTTCCAGCCCGGTCGCCGACCCGTGCGCCGACAGGTGCAGCACGTGATACTGATCGGCCGCCAACGCGGCACCCACCTCGGCCAGCGACGCCACCTCCAGGATCCAGACCTGCGCGGCACCGTCGATGTCGATATCGGTGACGGCGTCGAGCAGGGCCTGCATCTCCGCCTCGACATCCAGCGGCGTATTCGTCGTGGCGGTCTCCTCCGGCGCGGCGACCGCCGCGAGGACCTTCAACGGCCCCGGCAACGCCGGGGTGGGTGGGCGGTCGACGCCGGTGAGGCGGCGGGTGACCCGCACCCCGGCGGTCGCCGCCGTCAGCCGGCCGTCGGGCAACCGCAGCAGCTCCACCGGCAACGCGGCTAGCTCCGGCGCCAGGTGCACAACCACCTCGACCACCGTCCCCCACCCGGAGTGGTCGATCAGCTCCAGCAACCGCCGCGTGGTCGCCTCGTCGAACAACGCCCGCCACAACCCCCGCCCCAGCTCAACCTGCCGGTCCGCCGCCGACGGGAGATCCAGACCATCCCAGCAGTAGCCCAGCCCCCGCGGAAGTGTCGCCCGCTGCTCACCGAGCAGGGTCCCCGCCAGGAACGTGCGCGTCGCCACCCTCCCCGCCTCGGCGGGCTCGACCTCCACTCTGACCTCGTGCCGCAACACCGCCGCCCCGGCGACGCCCGCCGTACCGGCCTCCCGCGGCACCAGGACCGGCACCGGACCCAGCGGCGGCTCCACCTCCGCGGGCTGACCGGTCAACAACCGCAGCAGCGACTCGGCGCCCGCCACGGTGAAGGTGCTCACGCGGTAGACCGTCGAGGTCGCCGGTGTCAGGAAATCGGGGACATCCTCGGTGGAACCACCGGGCAGCACCACCGGCACGTACCGATCCAACGTCGTCTGGTCCCGGTAGAACGCGTCCCGGATCAGCCGCGCCTCGTACTGCACACCCCGACCCTCATCCGGTCCAGCCCGGCCCTCGGCCCGCCGCTTGTACGCCGCCGAGGCGTCGCGCACCTGATCCGCCATCCACAACGACCAGTCCTGCCGCCCCTGCGCGGCCACCCGATCCAGCTGCGCATCGATCCCGTGCGCCCGCAGCAACACCCACAGATCCCGCACCGCCTCCGCATGCGCCGGCGACTCATGGGCATAGGAGACGAACACCCGCACCGCGCTGCCGCCACCCTGCCCGCCCACTACGCCCCCCGTCACCGAACCGACCCGCCTGCTGACCCACCCCATGATGTCGCACCCCGCCCCTACGACGTTGCACCCGAGCTGATCGTCTGAGCGGAGGAGTCTGTCGTCGTTCCACGGTTGGTGATGCAAACGGGTTCCGCCACGACACCGGCACGTGATGTCGCCGACGTCGGACGTCGTCGACGTCGCGCGTCGGTTTCCGCGTGCGCGTCGTAGGCTCGTCGGGTGTTCGTCAACCGCGAGGCCGAGCTTGCCGCGCTCGAGCGCTGGTGGGCCGGACGCAGCCCGCGTATGGCGATGGTCTGGGGTCGGCGTCGGGTGGGGAAGACCGCGCTGATCCGGCGGTTCGCCGAAGGGCGTCGCACGGTCTGGCACACCGGGGCCGGTCGAGGCGCTGGTACGGAGCTGGCCGTGCTGGGTCGCCAGGTCGTGGCCACCGGAGCTGCGGGGCTGCGTGATCTCGCCGTGCGCGGGTACACCGACTGGGACGACGCGCTGGACCACCTCGCCGCCATGGCCGAGCACGATCCGCTGCTGCTCGTGCTCGACGAGTTCCCCGAGCTCGCCGCGACCACTCCCGAGCTGCCCAACCTGCTGCGGGCCTTCCTCGATCGCGGCACGGGTCGCACCGAGCTGCGGATCCTGCTCTGCGGCTCTGCGGTCCGGTACATGGAAGATCTCACCGATCAGCGCCAACCGCTGTACGGGCGGATGGACCTGACGCTGCCGGTGCACCCGTTCGCGCCGTGGGAAGCCGCGCTGATGTTGCCGGAACTGACGCCGGCGGAGCGCGCCGCAGTCTACGGCATTGTCGGCGGGATGCCGATGTACCTCGGATGGTGGGACCAGACGGCCTCGCTCGCGGAGAACCTGCAGGCGCTGGCGGGTGAACCTGGGGCACGGTTGCTGACCGAGGGCGAGCTGATCCTCGCCACCGAGGCCGAGAGCGGGGACTACGCCCGTGCGGTGCTGCACGCCATCGCCGGGGGTGCCACCCGACACAACGAGATCCAGAACATCGTGCGGGCCGACCCGACCCGGGTGCTCGGCCGGCTCGTCGGGCTCAGGTTGGTCGAACGCGTCCAGCCCGTCACCGAGACCGGGCGCACCCGACGGCGCATCTACCGCATCGCCGACAACTTCCTCGCCTTCTACCTTGACGTTCTCGGGCGGTATCGCAGTGAGATCGAGGCCGGGCTGGGACGGTCCGTGGTGCCGGTGCTGCTCGACTCGCTCGACGATCACCACGGGGCGCGCTGGGAGGAGGCGTTCCGCCAGCACGTACGCCGGCTGGCTGCCGCGGGCGGGATCGGCGACCGCGTCGTCGCGGTCGGGCCGTTCTGGACCGCCGACGGCCACCATGAGATCGACGTGGTGGCGCTGGCCGGCAGGTCTCGCCGCCCGGTCCTGGTCGGCGAGGCGAAGTGGGCTCGTCAGGTCTCCGCTCCCCGGTTGGTCGCCGAACTGCACCGGAAGGCGGCCGCTCTGCCCGGGGTGAGCGGGGAGCCGCGGTGGGCGATCTGTGCACGGGAACGGGTCACCGACGTACCCGACGGTGTGCTCGCCGTGACCGCCGCGGACATCTTCGGCTGACCCTCCGTTACCCGCAGGTCGGGGATTGGACCTGAGCCACCCGATCGGTGATGGAACTGTGACCACAGTGCAACCTCGTGCCGACCTGTCACCGAATGCTTCAGATCATCACCCGTCCGGGTCTATATAGACAGCCCGGGTTTGCCAGCTCGCCAACCCGCCGATGACCAAGGACGCGATGTCCGGGCGGATCCGCAGGCTGCTGCACATGGCCGACAAACGCGCCGCCGACCTGGGCATCCCGGACACCGAGTCGGCCGTCACCGCGAAGCTGCTCGCGGACAGCTGAGCTCCGCGCTGGTGAGCGGTGAAACAGTTGGGCCCGAGCTTCAGCCGCGCGGTCGTCCTCATTACTGGTATCCCGGCAGCCGAGAAATCGACGGTCGCCCAGGTGCTGGCCGAACGGCTGCCCCGATCGGTGCACGTGCGGGGTGACCTCTTCCGGCACATGATCGTCAACGGCCGCGCCGACATGACCCCCACCCCATCCGACGAAGCCCTGCGGCACCTCCGGTTGCGGTACCGACTGACCGCAACGGTCAGCGACATGTACTTCGACGCCGGATTCACCGTGATCACCCAAGACGTCATCCTCGGCGAACACCTCGCCGAGACGACCGCGATGATCCGTAGCCGACCCCTGCTCATCGTCGTGCTTGCCCCACAGACCGACACGATTGCCGCCCGCGAGGCAGCAAGAGGCAAAGTCGCGGGCAGACACCCGCCGAGACCGTGGATGAGATCCTGGCCCGTGCCTGGGTCGAGGCCAGGATTCCGGAGCAAGCCACGTGAACAACGCGGATCAGGGTGGTGCGTAGCCGCCCAGCTCGTCTAGCACCATGCCGGCGGCCAGCGGCCCGATGCCGAGGTACCAGAGGTCGTCGGAGACCTCGTGGGCTCGTCCGGCAGCGACGGCCGGCAGGCTCTGCCACAGCGGTCCGGCCGTCACCGCGGCCAGCCCGGTGGAACCCTCCGCCCGGAATCCGGAGTAGAACAGCAGGTCGCCGTCGGCCTGTCCCACCTGCTCGCGGCTGATCTCCACGAACGTCTTGTCCACCTGCTGGACGGGCGGGCGCACGAAGCCCGCGTCGGCCAGGACAGTGCCGATGAACGAGCCCGCGCCATACAGCCGGATGCTGGTGGGCAGGAACCGGACCATGCTCACCGATGTTGTCGACGGGTCACCGAAGCGCTTGCCGGTCTCCTCGGCAGCCTGCTGATAGTCGGCGAGGACGCGCTCCGCTTCGTCGGATCTCCCGAGGGCCTGCCCGGCCAGCCGGAAGTTCTCCTTCCACGCCACGCCGACGCGCTCGGCGAACACCGTCGGGGCGATGCTGCTCAGCGGCCCGTAGATGTCCTCGTGGCGGAACTTGCTCGACAGGATCAGGTCGGGCTGCAGCGCGGCGATCGCCTCGAGGTTCGGTTCGGCGACGGTCCCGACCACTTCCACGCCGCGGGTGCGCTTGCCCAGGTAGGACTGCAGGCCGGACGGTGCGTCGGCGGCGACTGCCCCGACGGGGGTGACGCCCAGCGCTAGGACCGAGTCCAGCTCGCCGGTGTCGAGCACGACGACGCGCTCGGGGAGCCCGCTGATCTCGGCGGTACCCATCGCGTGGGCGACCGTTCGTGTCTCCGCGGGAACGGTTGCCCCACGGTCGGAAGGACTCGCCCCGCTGGCGCATGCGCTTCCGGTGAGCGCCACGAGTGCCATCGCCACGAGTCGCGGCACCATCGCGTACCGCCGCTGGTGGTGCATCATCCAGCGTCTCCTCACCAAGCGAGCCTCGCTTAATGAGAGGTGAGCCTAAGGTATGAGCTCCGGGAATTCTAGCTCCGGGAATTCTGATGGGGCTTGTCCGCTCGGCGAAGCGAACGGCTCCGTCCCGCGCACCAGCGTGACCGAGCTGACGTCGCCGTACCGGTTGGCGTAGCTGAGCGCGCGAGCGAGGTCGGTGACGCCGTTGGTTCCATCGACGAACCGGGTGCTCAACACGCCGAACGCGTTGCCCTCGCCGTCGAGGTAGCCACCGCCGGAGTCGCCGGGTCTGCCGGGGGGCGCGGTCCGCACCTGGTGCGTCAGCCCACCGTCGGTGTCGCCGAGGCTGCTGCCTTCCTTCACCGCGGCGCGGCCGTCGTTGGGCTGGTAGCTGAACACCGGCTCACCGTTCTGCGTGCCGTTGGTGTCCAGCCCGGTCGGCCCGCCGAGCTCGGGCACGCTCGGGTCGACCTTGTCGACATCGCCCGGGTCGAGCTTGACGAGCGCGAAGTCGTTGAAGAGGCACAGGGCCTCGTCGGTCTCGCCACGCTCCTGCATCGTGGTCCACGAGCTGTAGGCGAGCGTGGTGCTGATCCGTACTCCGTCCTTGCCCTCGACCATGACGGTGGTGCCGAGGGGCAGCGTCGGGTTCTCGCATCCGCTGAGCCCCATTGCACCGCTCGCGCCCGCGCAGTGGGCGGCGTAACCGAGGTAGGTACCGCCACCGCCGGAGAACACGAAGTTGGCGGTGCACGCGGTGACGGTGCTCTGGTCGAACGGGGTGATCATGAGAGCGCCCGGTGCGATCGTCGCGTCGGCTACCGATGCGAACCCCGGCGCGACCGGTGCGGCTGCTGCGGTGGCGGGGCTCGCCAGACCCAGGGCGGCGACGAACATCGTCGTGACGACGGCACGGCATGCAAGGCGACGGTTCACTGACGGCTCCCGAAGCTCGACCTCGCATGACAGTAGAGGGGCCGGGCGACCTGCGGACGAATACCGCGCGACCCGCGCGAACGCCACCCGACCGGGTGATGTGAGGGGTCGGGGCGGGTGTCGAATACCGAACGGACTAACCGGTGCCGACGGAGGCTCCCCTGTTCCGCCGACACCGGTCACTCAGATCAACGGCCGACACCTCGCGGAGTTTCGGTCCAATTGCGTGACCCGTCGAGCGGACGATCACGATCGGTGACCGGTTGGGGCGATCAACTGCACGATCGCGAGACGGCGCCGACCGACGAGAGGCTCCCGCTGGTCGGCGCCGTCCAGGAGATGGAGATCAGATCAGGAGGCCTGCTTGGTCTCCCAGAAGATCTTGTCGATCTGGGCGACCAGGTCGACCAGCTCCTGACCGGTGGCCGGGTCCATCGAGGACTTGGTTCCGCCCTCGCCACCGCCGGCCTTCTTGGTGGCCTTGTTGAACAGCTCGTGCAGGTCCGGGTACTTCTCGAAGTGCGGCGGCTTGAAGTAGTCGGTCCACAGCACCCACAGGTGATGCTTGACCAGCTCCGCCCGCTGCTCCTTGATGTCGATCGCGCGGGTTCGGAACTCCGGATCGTCGCTGCCCTGGTACTTCTCCTGGATCGCCTTGACCGACTCGGCCTCGATCCGAGCCTGGGCCGGGTCGTACACGCCGCAGGGGAGGTCGCAGTGTGCGGTGGCCTCCAGCTGCGGACGGAGAATGCGGGACAGAATCCGCATGGGTCCTCCCTGGATGGTGATCGTTCTGGCGCGGTTGACAGTACTCTCGGGCGCCCGGAGAGGCAGGGTGGCGAGGGTGGGTGTGCGCTGGCGCAGGGTGGGTGTCCGGGGTCCGTCGATGGCACCGGCGCTGCGCGACGGGGACGTCGTGCTGGCCCGGTTCGGGGTGCGGGCCCGGCCCGGTGACGTGGTGCTGGTGCGCTGGTCGGCTCGCCCGGGGCAGTTGTCGGTCAAGCGGGCGGTGCGGCCGGAAGACCCCGCCTGGTGGGTGCTCGGCGACAATCCCGACGGCTCCACCGATTCCCGCACTCTCGGGCCAGCCGAGGTGCTCGCGGTGGTAGGGCACCGGTTGTGGCCGCGGCCCGGCCGGTTGCATGCGCCACGGGGCTGAAGGTGCTGGAGGGGCTGAAGGTGGGGTAGCACACGCGCCGGGCAGCCGGGTCGTTCCGGTGGTTAGGATCGATACGTACCCGACAGCCGAACCTCGCCGGTCCGCACCGCGTCATCCTGCGGTGCCGGACCGCGAGAGGCCGTCCGGCACCGCGATACGGCCGATACCCGCGACCTCCGGTGCACGGCGAGCGAGGGCCCCTTGGGGCGCCCCCACCTGAGCACCGAGGAAGTGGTCAACGATGACGATCGCCGGAGAACGCACCCTGCCCGACACCGACCCGAGGCTGGAGGAGATCTTCGCCGCGCATCGCGGTGGCAAGCTCGCCACCGGCCTCACCGCCCCGCTGCACAACGACCGCGACCTGGCGATCGTCTATACCCCCGGGGTCGCTGAGGTCAGTCGCGCCATCGCCACCGATCCCGCCCTTGCCGCCCACTACACCTGGGCGAACCGGATGGTCGCCGTCGTGAGCGACGGTACCGCGGTGCTCGGGCTCGGCGACATCGGACCGCGGGCCGCGCTGCCGGTGATGGAGGGCAAGTCGGCGCTGTTCAAGGCGTTCGCCGGGTTGGACTCGATCCCGATCGTGCTGGACACCACCGACGTCGACGAGATCGTCGAGACGTTGGTGCGGCTGCGGCCGAGCTTCGGCGCGGTCAACCTCGAGGACATCTCCGCGCCCCGTTGCTTCGAGCTGGAGCGCAGGCTCGTCGCGGCGCTGGACTGCCCCGTCATGCACGACGACCAGCACGGCACCGCGATCGTGCTGCTCGCGGCGTTGCGCGGGGCCTGCGCGGTGCAGGGCCGTGCGCTCGCGGGCCTGCGCGTCGTCATCTCCGGTTCCGGTGCCGCCGGGATCGCGTGTGCCCGCATGGTGCTCCTCGCTGGCGCCTCCGACGTCACCGTGCTCGACTCCCGCGGCGTGCTCGTGCCGGGCCGCGCCGGCGTCACGGGGGAGAAGGCGCAGCTCGCCGCGGTGACGAACCCGCGTGGGATCAGCGGCGGTCCGGCCGAGGCGCTTGTCGGTGCTGACGTGTTCGTGGGGCTGTCCGGCGCGCGGCTGCCCGAGGAGCTGCTGGCGCTGCTGGCACCGGAGGCGATGGTGTTCGCGCTGTCCAACCCGGACCCCGAGGTGACACCCGAGGTCGCAGCACGGCACGCCGCGATCGTCGCCACCGGGCGCAGCGACTTCCCCAACCAGATCAACAACGTGCTGGCGTTCCCCGGGGTCTTCCGCGGCGCCTTCGATGCGGGGGCCCGGCGGATCACCGAGCCGATGAAGCTCGCCGCGGCGGCGGCCATCTTCTCCGTGGCGAGCGACGACCTGGCCGCCGACAGCATCGTGCCGAGCCCGTTCGACCCGCGTGTCGCACCGGCCGTGGCGGCGGCCGTGGCGGCCGCCGCCCGAGGCGACGCCGGTTCGGAGTGACTGTCGGCGGGTGCGCTACGACGTCACCCGCCTGCGCCGTACGGGCACGGCGTCGGGTGCGGGAGCGCCCGATCTTGGCGACGGTGCTGGCATCCGTGTGCACTCAAGGTGGTTGTAACCCTTTTTGTCACGCAACGTGTTAGAGTGGTTCACTCTATCTGGGGTAAGGTAACCCGATCGAGCAGAACTACAAGATCGTATAGCGGCGAGTGTCGTTAATTCCGGATGGTGAAGGATCCTGTATCGCTGGGAGACGCCTGTGGGTGAGCTCGGACACCGCTTCGGCGAGGTTCCGGCTGGGGAACCGGCCACCGAGCCGAGTGGTTCCGGACGGGTGGTGCCCGATGCGGTCGTCTGGACCGACCCGCTGGCCATCTGGCTGGGCGAGATCGATGGGTTGGTGAGCGACTCGGACGCGCACGGCGACCTTCCGGCGCTGCGTGATGCTGTGTTCGGCCGCGCGGCCCGCACGCTCGCAGCAGGCGGGCCCGGCTGGGTGACCGACGGGCGTGAGGCCGCCGAGCTCGAGCAGGTGGCCCGCGTCGGCACGTGGAGCTTCGAGCTGTCCACCGCCAAGCTGTGGCGCAGCGAGACCCTCGACGAGCTGTACCGCTTTGTCGGGGTCGTACCCGACCGGGTCGGTTCCACGCTTGTGGAGCGCGAGCAGGTGGCGCTGCTGTGCCAGCGCCTGAGCTCCGGAGGAGCTCCCGCTGAGCATCACCTCGAGCTGCGACTGCCCGGCAACCAGCTGCTCAGCTGCCGGGCCGAGGTGGAGTGCGCTGGGGACGGCACGCCGGTGCGGTTGGTCGGGGTGGTCCGCGACCTCAGCGCCGAGCGGGTCACACAGCGGCGGGTGGAGCACTCGAGGCAGTGTTTCGCCGATCTCATGGCGCTGGTGCCCGACGGCGTCGTCCTGTTGGACCCGAGGGGCCGCGTGGTCGATGCGAACGCCGGCCTGTGCGAGCTGTTGGACGTTCCGCTGGAATGGCTGCGCGGGACCGCAGCGACGGTCCTGTCCGCCGAGGGTCACCGTGACCCGCAACGGCTACCGACAGGCCTCGGCGCCGCTTCGGGGCTGCCTGGATGGCTGCGGCCGGTGCCACCCGGCGCCCGGCACGGTTACCGAGTGGATGCCGTTCCCCTGCAGCGCGGCGACGGCACCACGGTGTGGTGCGAGCTGGCCGTGTCGGCCACCTCCGCCGACGACGATGACTGGTTGTGGCTGGTCGTGTGCACCGACATCTCCGAGCGGCGCCGGGCCGCTGAGCTGGCGCGCAGTGCCAACACCGTGGACGAGCTGACCCAACTGCCCAACCGGGCGGCCAGCCTCGAGCTGGTGGACCTCCTGCTCGCCGGCCCGGGCCGGGACCGGGTCGCGGTGGTGTACGGCGACCTCGACGACTTCCAGCGCGTCAACTCCTCCCTCGGCCACGAGGCGGGTGACGATCTACTGGTGAGACTGGCCGGCAAGCTGCAGCGCGAGCTGCCGGTGGGGTGCACGGCGACCCGGTTCTTCGGTGACGAGTTCGTCGTGGTCTGTGCCGATCACGCTGAGGTGGGCGGCCCGGATCAGCTCGCCCGCACCGTCGCCGACCTGCTGTGCACCACGATCACGGTGCACGGCAGGCCGGTTCCGGTGACGGCGTCGGTCGGCCTGGCCACTCCCGTCCCGACGGGCGAGGTGTGCGCCACCGACCTGCTGCGGTTCGCTGCGGCAGCTATGCACGACGCGAAACGACGCCAGTGCCGTGGCGGGATCGCGATGGCCACCGACGGCGTCGTGAGCTCGGCGACGCAGGCGCTGGCACTGGAGGCCGAGTTGCGGGCCACCATCGCTGGTGACGGGCTGGTGCTGGACTACCAGCCCATCGTCGGCCGGGACGGCACGGTGGCCTCAGTCGAGGCGCTGGTCCGCTGGCCACACCCGGAACGCGGTCTGATCGCGCCTGCCGACTTCCTGCCGTTGGCCCAGCGCAGCGGGCTGATGCGCGATCTGGACCGGTGGGTACTGCGGACAGCGACGCACGAGGCGGCGGGGTGGCCGGACCATCATGGGCGGCACCCCGCCGTCGCGGTCAACCTCGCCGGGTTGCTGCCAGGTGACGCCGACTTCCTGTCCACGGTCAGCGACGCCGTTGCGGCGAGCGGTCTGCCCTGGGAGCGGCTGGTGCTGGAGCTGGTGGAGACCAGCCTTGTCGCGTTGCCACCGCACGCGCTGGCCGTGATGGCCGAGCTGGTGGAGCGCGGCGTCGAGTTCGCCATCGACGACTTCGGCACCGGGTACTCCTCGCTCGCGCGACTCAAGCAGCTGCCGGCGCAGACGATCAAGATCGACCGGGCGTTCGTCACCGGCGTCGGCAGCGATCTCGCGGACTTCGCGGTGGTCCGCGCAGTGGTCGACATGGCCAGGGCGATGGGCCGCACCACGGTGGCGGAGGGCGTCGAGACCGAGGAGCAGTTCCACGTGCTGCGGAGCATCGGGGTGGACGCCTACCAGGGATGGCTGTTCGCCCGCCCGATTCCCGCCTGGGAGCTGCGCGAGTTGCTCGCGAGCGGCAGGTTGGCCACCCCGGCGATGGCCGCCGGCTCGCCGTAAGGTGATCGCGGTTCGATCACAGTGGTCGCGACCCTGCCTCGATCGGGTAGCCTTCTGCGACGCGGCGGCTGGTAGGAGTCGTCGGTGACGAGGGGGGCTCCCGGGTGATCGAGTTCCGGGGCGTGACCAAGCGCTTCCCCGACGGCACGGTGGCGGTCGACCGGCTCGACCTGAGCGTGGACGCCGGGAAGATCACGGTCTTCGTCGGTCCGTCGGGCTGTGGCAAGACCACGTCGCTGCGCATGGTGAACCGGATGATCGAGCCGAGCGACGGCGTGATCACCGTCGACGGCCGCGACGTCATGGCCACCGACGCCGCCGAGTTGCGCCGCGGTATGGGTTACGTCATCCAGCATGCGGGGTTGTTCCCGCATCGCACGATCCGCGACAACGTCGCCACCGTGCCGCTGCTGCTCGGCTGGACCAAGGCGCGCGCCCGCAAGCGGGCGGCCGAGCTGATGGAGCTGGTGGGGCTCACCCCGGAGATGGCGCGGCGGTATCCGTCGCAGCTCTCGGGTGGGCAGCAGCAGCGCGTCGGCGTGGCCCGCGCACTGGCCGCCGACCCGCCGATCCTGCTGATGGACGAGCCGTTCAGCGCCGTGGACCCGGTGGTGCGCGAGGGCCTGCAGGAGGAGCTGTTGCGGCTGCAGGCCGAGCTGGGCAAGACGATCGTGTTCGTCACCCACGACATCGACGAGGCCATCAAGCTCGGCGACCGGGTCGCGGTCTTCGGTTCCGGTGGTCACCTGGCGCAGTACGACGAGCCGGGCACGCTGCTGGCCCGGCCCGCGAACGACTTCGTCGACGGTTTCGTCGGGCGCGACCGCGGCTACCGGGGTCTCGGGTTCCTGCCCGCCGACGGGCTGCCGCTCGGGGACCTTCCCACCGTGGCGGCCGGTGCCACCTCCGCACAGGCGCGGGTCGCGGCTGACCGGGGCTGGGTGCTCGTGGTCGACGCCGACCGCCGGCCGCTGGGGTGGCTGCCGGTCAACGGATCGCTGCCCGCTGGTGACCGGCCGCTCGGGGCCGGTGACCTTGTTCCCGGTGAGTCGCTCTACGACGTGGCCTCGGGCTCGCTACGCGGCGCGCTGGACGCGGCCCTGTCCTCGCCGTCCGGGCTGGGGGTGGCCGTGGACGCCGACGGGGTGGTGATCGGCTCCGTCGCGGCCACCGACGTCCTCGACGCGCTGGCCACCGCGCGCGAGCACGAGGCTGTGGCGTGATCTGGGGCTGGATCCCGGCCAACGCCGACCGCATCCTGGCGCTCACCCTCGAGCACCTGCGGCTGTCGCTCATCCCGGTGGTGGCCGGGCTGCTGCTGGCCGTCCCGTTCGGCTGGCTGGCGAACCGGTACCGGCCTGCGCGCGCGGTACTCATCCCGGCGGCAGGGGTGCTCTACACGATCCCGTCGCTGGCGCTGTTCGTGGTGCTGCCCGGGATCCTCGGCACGCAGATCCTCTCCGAGGTCAACATCGTCGTCGCGCTCACGCTGTACACCGTCGCCCTGCTCGTGCGGATCGTCGCCGACGCGCTGGCCGCGGTGCCGGGTACGGTCGTGGCGTCGGCCACCGCGATGGGGTACCGACCGGCGCGGCGGTTCTTCGACGTCGAGCTGCCGCTCGCTGTTCCGGTGCTCGTCGCCGGGTTGCGCGTCGCGACGGCGTCCACCGTCAACCTCGTCACCGTGGGTGCGCTGATCGGTGTCGGCGGGCTGGGCGAGCTGTTCACCGAGGGGTTCCAGCTGAACTTCCCGACGGAGATCGTCACGGGTGTCACGCTCGTCGTGCTGCTGACGCTCGTGGGCGACGCCCTGCTGCTCGGCCTCAGCCGCGCGTCCACACCGTGGAGCCGGGTCGGGGGCCGGTCGTGAACCTGGTCGTCGAGGTCGTCGCCTGGTTTGCCGACCCGGGCAACTGGCAGGGCAGCACGGGCGTCCCGGCCCGCATCGCGGAGCACCTGAGCTACACCGTGCAGGCCGTGGTCCTCGCCGCCCTCGTCGCGGTCCCGCTCGGTGCGGTCATCGGGCACACCGGACGCGGCGGGTTCCTCGTCATCGGGATGGCGAACGGCCTGCGCGCGTTGCCCGACCTCGGGTTGCTCATCCTGCTGGTGTTGCTGATCGGAATCGGCCTCCTGCCGTTGACGATCGCGCTGGTGGTGCTCGCGATCCCGGCGCTGCTCGCCGGCACCTATGCCGGCGTGCGCAACGTCGACGCCGCCGTGGTCGACGCGGCGCGCGGCATGGGCATGCGCGAGCGCGAGGTGCTGTGGAAGGTCGAGCTGCCCGTCGCGCTGCCGCTGATCTTCGGTGGCCTGCGTACCGCGACCCTGCAGGTCATTGCCACGGCGGTGATCGGTGCCTTCGTCGCGCTCGGCGGCCTGGGTCGGTACTTGATCGACGGTCTCGCGCTCAACGACTACCCGCGAATGGTCGCTGGCGCCCTGCTGATCGCGGTGCTGGCGCTGCTCGTCGAGGGGCTGCTCGCCGGCCTGCAGCGTCTCGTCGTCTCCGCCGGCCTGCGCTCCGTGCCCGTGCGTCCCCGAACCCCCCGACCCACCCGCGCCGTTGCAGGAGGAACCGAAGCATGAACCGCACACTCGCCGTACTGGCCGGCGCGCTCGTCCTGATCACAACGGCGTGCAGCGGTAGTGACCCGCTGGGCGGTTCGTCCGGTGGTTCGGCTGCCGGCACCATCCGCGTCGGGTCGGCCAACTTCTCCGAGAACCGGTTGCTCGGTGAGATCTATGCGCAGGCGCTGGAGGCCGACGGTGTCACCGTCGAGCGGCAGTTCGGCATCGGCAGCCGCGAGATCTACTTCTCGGCGCTGGAGGACGGCTCGATCGACCTCATCCCGGAGTACACCGGCAACCTGCTCCAGGAGATCGACCAAGAGACCACGGCCACCGCGGCCGACGAGGTGTACGCCCAGCTGCAGCAGAAGCTGCCCGCCGGGTTGATCGTCCTCGAGCAGTCGGCGGCGGAGAACAAGGACGCCGTCGTGGTGACCGCCGAGACCGCCCAGCAGCTCAACGCGCGTTCCATCGCCGACCTGGCGCCCAGCTGCGGCCAGCTGGTCTTCGGAGGCCCGCCCGAGTTCGCCGAGCGGCCCTACGGTCTGCCCGGGCTCGAACGGCTCTACGGCTGCACGTTCGCGGACTTCCGCGCGCTCGACGCGGGCGGCCCGCTCACCGTCACCGCACTGGCCGACGGCACCGTTGCGGCCGCCGACCTGTTCACCACCGATCCGACGATCGCCGACCGGGGCTGGGTCGTGCTCGAGGACCCGAAGGACAACTTCGCGGCGCAGCTCGTCGTCCCGCTGATCAACGAGGCCAAGGCGACCGAGGACGTGCGCCGGACGCTGAACGCCGTCTCGGCGAAGCTCACCACCGCGGGGCTCGTCGACTTCAACCGCCAGCTGGCCGACGCCGCCGGTGGAAACACCGTCGAGTCGGTGGCCACGGCGTGGTTGGCGGCCAACGGTCTGTGATCGGAGGAGGCGCTCCGAGCTGACCCGCGAGATGAACAGCACAGCTGTTCGATCTTGTCCCAACCGTCGTCATGTTCATCTCACGAGGGCCTGGATCAGCTCAGCAGCACTGCATCCACGATGGCGCTGAACTCGCTCCACTCGGCGCGCTCGAGATGGCCGCGCACGGCGTCGGGTCGCACAGGTAGGGATTCTACCTACGCACTGACCTGGCATATCAGGCTTCGGTTCAGGGACATCCCTGATGAACTAGTAGACAGCTACTTATACGTTGCTGGTCGTGGACACTCTCGCTCCGCCGGTGGCCCGCCGACCTCGGCTCTCCCTTTGGCTGCTTCGGGCAGTGATCACGGTGCACCTGGTGTCGGCGCTCGCGCAACCGGTGCTGGCCGGGCGTCGAGGATGCGCTGCCGCTGCCCCGAGGCGACCGCGAGCTACCGCTGATGATCTGCGACCGGTCGTTCGCCGCGGACGGCTCGTTTCGCTACCCGGGGTTGAACCAGGGGATGAGGTCGCTACCCGGGGTCGAGGAGAGCTGGATGGAGGGCGTGCTCGGCGATGTGATCCTGGTCAATGGCGCGCCGTGGCCGGTACACGAGGTCGACGCCGCGCGTTACCGGCTGCGCCTGCTCAACGCGTCCAGTGCCCGTCGCTACCGGCTCGCGCTCACCGTGCCGGGCGGGCCCGACCTGCCGCTGACCCAGATCGGCTCCGATGGCGGGCTGCTCACCGCACCCGTGGACCACCCGGCGATCGTTATCGTCCAGGCGGAGCGGTTCGACGTGGTCGTGGACTTCTCGGTGCTGCCGGTCGGCACCGAGGTCACGATGGTCAACACGCTCGGCACCGGCCCGACCAGCGACGTCATGCGGTTCCGCGTGGTCCGTGCCGCACCTGACGACAGCCGGGTACCCGAACGCCTCGCCGAGGTCGAGCCACTTGTGCCGCCGCCGGGCGCGACCCCGCGGACCTTCGAGTTCGCCCGCGGCCCGGTCGGCGACCACCGCGGCTGGACGATCAACGGCAGGGCCTTCGACCCCGATACCGCGCTGGCCGACATCGCGCTCGGGGAGACCGAGGTCTGGCGGTTCGTCACCGACGTGCACCATCCCGTGCACGTGCACCTCGACGCGTTCCAGGCGCTGCGCCGCGGGTCGGGTGGGCCAGGGCCGTTCGACAGCGGCTGGAAGGACACCATCGACGTGCGACCCGCGGAGATCGTCGACGTCGCGGTCCGGTTCACCGACCACGCCGGCCGGTTCGTGATGCACTGCCACAACCTCGAGCACGAGGACATGGCGATGATGGCGACCATCCGGACCCGCTGATCGTCACGAGCTGTACCACCGGCGCCCAGTGGGATGGTTCTGGGGATGTCGTCGGCGAGCATGTCAAGCAGTACCGCAGTAACTGCTACGGTGACAGCGTGCTGGTCCTGGTTCGGTTCCTGTCATGAGAGCGGGTGCCGAGGAGGAGCTCGCGACAGCGCTGTGCGGGGCAACATCGGTGAGAGAGGTTATGAGCGCAGAATTTTACGTCAGCACCGACATCGAAGCCGACGGACCCATACCCGGTCCCCATTCGATGCTCAGTATCGGCTCGGCGGCCTACACGGCGGACGGTGTTCTGGTGGCAACCTTCGCCGCCAATCTTCTGGAGTTGCCCGGAGCTACCGCGCATCCCGACACGATGGCCTGGTGGGCCGGGCAACCCGAAGCCTGGGAAGCTGCCCGCCGCGACGCGCAACCACCCCAGGTGGTGATGCGCGACTACGACGGTTGGGTCCGGCAGCTGCCCGGCACGCCGGTCTTTGCCGGCTATCCGGCTGGATATGACTTCATGTTTGTGTATTGGTATCTCATGAGCTTCACAGGGACGAGTCCGTTCGCCCGGCGTGCCCTCGATATCCACTCCTACGCAATGGCGGGGCTGGGAAAGACCTACCTGGAGTCGGGTCGGGAGAACCTGCCGCACTGGTGGCGGGGGACCGCCGCGCATGCGCATGTGGCGCTGGACGACGCCATCGAGCAAGGTGAGATCTTGTGCAGGATGCTCCTGGATAATGCCGATAAGCATCGTGTCAACGATGCGGGAAAGAGGAGTGCCACGTGAGCCAGCAGACGAACGAGGCCGAGACCGCTCGGGCCCGCCTGATCGAGTCAGCCAACCGCCTGGGGGTCGAGCTCGACGAGGTGGAGCTGGAGAAGTGGATGACCGCTGTCACCACGACCTCCGAAGGTACCGACATCGTGATGGACGAGGCCACCGGCGTCTTCGGTCACCGGGTCTCGATGCTGGACTTCAGCCCCGAAGATCTAGCTCGGTTCCGTGCCATCGGCAAGATCGTAGAGTTCGACGACACACCGGGGGTGATCGAGACCGCGCTCGCGCTCTCCGGCTCGGCCGCCCAGTCCAAGATCCAGACCTATCCGGGGGACTGCGACTTCTTCGAGCGGGTCAACATCATCGCACCTACTCGGGCCCAGGCCTGCGACCTGCTGGCTGATCTCATCCGGCAGAAGGCGCTGAACTACCTTTCGGGGCCCAACTATCAGCTGATCGAGGTGAAGTTCGGCAGCTATCCGAGCGATGTCGTGCGGGATGGGCAGACGAAACGCAAGAGCTCGCCCATTGCGTGGCTGCCGCCGGAGATCGCCGCCGGGCGGATTGAAGCGGCCGACCAGGCCGGGAATCCTGTGGTGATCGCGTGGGACGAGGTTGCGCAGGATCCCGGCTGGTGCAAGCTGGACTGGCTGGTCGCCGATGCCGGACGGGGCAACCTGACCAACGCGAGCAACATGCTCGACGTCACCTGGGAGGCACCGGACGGCACCATCACCCCGCTGGACGGGTACCTTGACGGCTATTTTCAGGAGATCTACCTGGATGCCAGTTCCGCGCCGATCTTCGACAAGCTGGTGAAGCAGGTCTCGTCGGACTCCCTGGACGAGTACATGGCTCAGCTGGAGCACGAAGTCAAGAAGTACTTCGGCGGGGACAGTCCCAACTACGGAAAGGCTGCCAAGCGGCTGTACAACGTCTTCCGGCTGAACGGTCGGTACGAGGAGGCAGCCTTCCTGCGTGAGTTGTTCGATGAGCCGGTGGCGTTGCTGTATCAAGTTCACGCTCTGGTCAGGACCATCGAGGAGGCGACCTCGAAGAGTAAGGTCTTCTCGATCGAGAGTATCCTCGACCAGACCGACGATCTGATCCTAGCCGTGGTCAAGGTGTTGGAAGGCGAGGACGAGCTTGAGGTGGTGCGTTATCTCCTGCGGCTCTACCGGGCTCTTGCCCGCCAAGAAGAGGGACTGCCGCTGAGTCCTCATGTCGAAGCCGCTCAGGCCGAGTTGCTCAACTTGGTCAACAACTTCTTCTACGACCGAATGACCGCCATTCCCACGATCCGCACCTATCTGGAGGGTCTCACAGCGTAGCCGACACCCGGCTGCGCTGCGCGAGGTTCAGTTCTCGCAGCCGACCCCGTCGCCGTCGCGGTCCAGCTTGGACGAGTAGCCCGGTTCGCCGCGGCGGATCGGGGCGGCGCCCGCGGGGACAGGTGCCGGTGCCGGGACGGCTCGTGGTGCCACCGGTGGCTGCGTGGCTGGCTGGCGCCTAGTAGGTTGGGTGGCTGCGGACGGCTCGGTGGCTTTCACTGTCGGTGGCGTCGGAACATCTGCGGCTGGTGCGGTGACCGGTGGGGGCACGACCGGGGTGGGTGTGCCGGTCTCCGGTTTGGTGCCCGACCAGGAACACCGCCGCGGCACGAGAACCCGGTGACCTCTGTCGTACTCATCTTTGGTAGGTTACCCTTACTTTGAGTCGGCTGGCAGTGGGGTCCGGCAGTGGAAGGAGTCCGCTGTGCGTGTCGTCGCCTTCGGATATATGACGTGGGGTCGCCGGACTATCGAGGCGGTCCTGGACGCGGGCCATGAGGTCCCCCTCGTCGTGACCCACCCCGACGGCGACAGCGCCTACGAGAAGATCTTCAACGAGTCAGTCGAGGAGCTCGCCGCAAACCACGGCATCCCGCTTTTGCTGCGCAACCGGGCCGTGGACGTCGAAGTCCAGGAGGCGATAGCCGCGGCCGACGCCGACATCATGGTCGTCGTGAACTGGCGGACCTGGTTGCCGCCGGAGGTGTTCTCGATCCCCCGGCGGGGCACGCTCAACGTGCACGACTCGCTGTTGCCCGCCTACGCTGGCTTCGCCCCACTGAACTGGGCGTTGATCAACGACGAGCCCCGGGTCGGCGTCACCGCCCACCTGATGGACGCGGAGTTTGACGCGGGCGACATCGTTCTGCAGCGGGCCACCGCCGTCACCGACGACGACACGATCGTCGACCTGTTCGACCGCACGCTCGCGATGTTCGGCCCGATCACCGTCGACGCACTGGCGCTGCTCGCCTCCGGCCGCGCCGAGACCACCTCCCAGGACCGCAGGGCGGCTTCGTACTTCCACCGCCGGTGCGACGAGGACAACCGGATCGACTGGAACTGGCCGGCCCGTGACATCTTCAACCTCGTCCGCGCCCAGCTCGACCCGTACCCCAACGCCTACTGCTTCGACGGTGCTCGGCGGTTGCGGATCCTGCGGGCCTCAGTGACCGCTGACGCGATCGGCGGGACCCCGGGCCGGATCGTCATCCGTCGCGGCACCGGGGTGGTGGTCGTCGCCGGGGCCGACGCACGGCGGGGCCGCGACCATGGGCTGGTGATCGAGCGCGTGCGCACCGACGACGGTCGCGACCTCGACGCGACCGAGTACTTCACGCACATGGGTGGCTACCTGAGCTCATACCCGCACACCTGAGACGAAGCGGTCGGGAACCTGAGAGAACCGCCGCACACCCTGCTTGCCCGCGTCACCGAGATCCTCGCACCTTCTGCCGTCCGCTGACGGCTGGTCGGCTCGGCTTGCGGCTCACAACAGGGATACGTAGCGCCGTAGCGTCCGAGCGTCCACACCGGATGTGACGAGGGGGACGAACTCCGACCCGTGGCCACCGTCCGGGGGCCCGGTCGCGGGCTCCCCCCGGACGTCGCGAGCGGTCCCGTCCTCGTGGAGCACGGAGGACAGCACCTCGTGCTCCTCGGGGAACCGGACGGCGAGATCCCGCTCCCATTCGTCGACGGCCTTGATCTTGATTTCCCGACCGGTCTCGCGGATGGCGCGGACCATCGCCGTCAGGCGCACCCTGTCCTCGGTGGTCATGGCGAAGCACCATTCGTCCCGCTGCTCCCGGACGGCGCGAACGAGCGTTCGTGCCGCTTCGTCCACCGAGATCCACACCTCGGAGAGCTCGATGTCCGGGGCAGCACCGAGCTCGAGGATCCGTCGAAGGATCCAGAACATCCAGTCCCGGTCGTTGCCACGCCCGGTCCGACTGTCGCTGGCGAGCCGGGGAAGCCGGTGGATCGAGACGGGTACGCCATGCCGCTGCGCGGCCGCAACGAGCTTCTCGGCACGCCACTTGCTCTCGACGTAGCCCGAGACCGGCGTGGTCGTCCCGGGCCGGGCGAGCACCTCCACTGCCATCGTCGACACGAAGTGCAGCGGCTTGAGCCACCGCATGGTCGCGAGCTGGAGCAGCTCGTGGGTCCCCCCGACGTTGGCGTTCTTGAGCCGCTCGTACGGGAACAGCGCGTCGACGTGGGCCCCGTTGTGGTAGATGGTGTCGATCTCGTCCGCCAGGCGTCGGTATTCCTGCTCGTCCAGGCCCAGCCGCGGCTTCGCCAGGTCACCGACCACGACCGAGACGCGCCCCATCGACAGGTCGCCGTCGAGGCCGTACTGCTCGAGGTTCGCGTGGAGCCGGTCCCAGGCCTGCGAGGTGTCCCGGGCGCGCACGAGACAGGCGACCTCACCGTCGGTCTGCGTCAGCAGCTCGCGGAGCAGGAACGCCCCGAAGAACCCGGTCGAGCCGGTGAGCAGGATCCGAGCCTCCTGCTGGTGGGCTCGGGGTGGGAGCTCCCCATAGGAGGTGGTCTCCCAGTCCTCAGCCGGTGCCCGTTCCGCGTCGCGCGGCGATGCGCTTAGCGGCGCTTCACCCCGCTGCAGGGTGGCGACGACCTCGGCGAGGTCGGCGACGGTCTGGTGCGTGAACAGCTCCCGAAGCGGGATGTCGATACCGAAGGAGCGGCGGACCTGAAACATCAGGCGTGCTGCGGAGAGCGAGTGACCGCCGAGCCCGAAGAAGTTGTCATCCGTACTCACTCGGTCCAACCCCAAGACCTCGGCGAACAACCCACACAACATCTCTTCCCGGGCAGACCTCGGCGCCCGCCCCGACGTCCCCAGCACCTCCGGCGCCGGAAGCGCACCACGATCCAACTTGCCGTTTGCCGTCACCGGTAAACGCTCGAGAACCACGAATCCAGCTGGAACCAGGTAAGCCGGGAGGCGTTCCCGCAAATGGGCGCGCAGTCGTGGTACCAGGGTTATCATCTCCCGGTTTGCGCCCGGGTTGTTCGCGTGGCTGGACGGATCCGGGCGACGGGTGGTATCAGCGCGATAGACGCCGGACATGACGGCTGGCGCCGCCGTCGTGTCCGGCGTTACGAAGACGACATCATAGTTTTCGTGGCCGGTTTCGGCCCAGGTGCAGAGGACGCGATAGCCGAGACCCCTGCCGAGCTCATGGAAGGCCTCCGGCTCGATGCCGTCGGTGGTGTGGAGCCGGCGGTGGACGTCGGCGACGGAGTTGTTGTTCTCCAGGTCATGTGTCGCGGCCGACTCGCCGCTCACCCGTGGGCTGAGGATATGAGACACCCGTAGCCGGGCCGGCCGGTTCCGTCTGAGGTGGTCGGCCAGCTCCTCGGTGTTCGTGACCTCGTCGCCCCAGGTCAGTCGCGGGATGTCGGCGAGCTGAGCGGCTTCGGTCGGTGCCTTGTGCAGGGTGACGTCATAGCGGTGGCGGGTGAGTTCGTTGTGGTGCCGGCCGCGCTTGATGCGCAGGTCGACAGCGTCAATCTCCGGAAGCTGCTCGGGTAGCTCGGCGAAGTAGTCCGGGTCGACCAGGAGTTCCTTCTCGAGTAGGAGGCTGCGCTCGACGGCTCGGCGTACCTGTTCCGGGTCGGTTGTGTGGTCGATGTGGGTCAGCTGCGTCGCGGTGTGGAAACAGCGGGCTAATCGCAGGTTGCGCACGTCTCCGACGAAGACGGCGCCTGCCGGAGCAGTCAGTTGCAGTGCCTTCGACAGGACGTTGGTGAGGTAGTCGACGTTGGGGAAGTACTGGATGACGGAGTTGACGACGACGATGTCGAAGAAGGCGTTCGGTAGACCGTCGGTGACGTGCGCAGGTTGGCAGCGCAGCTCGACCGGCAGCTCCGGGGCGCGGCGTAGGTCTGCGCGTAGCTTGTCGATGACCGGTGCTGAGAAGTCGGTTCCCCAGTAGCTGTCGCAGTCGCGCGCGAGTTGGGACAGCATCAGCCCGGTACCGACTCCGATCTCCAGGATCCGAGCGCCGCGGCCGCGGTGCGACCACAGGTCACGGATGCGCTCGACGGTGGTGTCCCGCCATTCTCGCATCTGTGTCAGCGGGATGGGTTCGCCATCGTAGCTGCTGGTCCAGCCTGAGAAGTCGTCGGTGAACAACGCGGTTCCGAGCTCGGTGTACTCGGTGTCGTAGATCTGTTGCCATTCTCCGATCTGCTCTTGTTCCTGCTTATCGGTGGGGGCGCTGTCGGTGGGTGGTGTGGGGACGATGTAGGCGATCAGGCGGGTGGGATGGGGTGGGTCGGTGCGGGCGATGACGGCCGCTTGTGCCACCTCGGGCTGCGCGGTCAACGCGGCCTCGACCTCGCCGGGTTCGACCCGGAACCCACGGATCTGCACCTGGTCGTCGGAGCGGCCGAGATACTCCAGCATCCCGTCCTGACCCCGGCGGACCACATCACCGGTGCGGTACATCCGGCTACCCGGCGGGCCGAAGGGGTTGGCCAAGAAACGCCCTGCAGTCAACCCACGACGGCCCAGATAGCCACGGGCAAGACCATCACCGGCGACGTAGAGCTCTCCAACCGCCCTGGGCGGAGCGGGCTGTAACGCCGAATCCAGAACATAGGCCTGGGTGTTGGGGTCCGGCCCCCCGATCGGCACGGTGTGACCCGACCACTCCGGCCCAGCTGGCCACAAAGTCGAGTTGACGGTGGCCTCGGTGAGCCCATAAGCAGCGACCACTCGTAGCCGCCCGCACCAACGCGTGACCAGAGCCGCCGGCACGGTCTCTGAACCGGTGACCAACGTCGCCCCCGACGGCAGAGCGCACTCCGCGGGCAACGCACCGACCAACGCCGGAGGCAACATCATGTGCGTGATCTGGTGCTCGGCGAGGTAGTCGGTCAGCTCCGGGCCGGGAACCCGCCGCTCGGTCGGAACCAGCACCAGCCGTGCCCCGGTGCACAGCGCCATGCACAGCTCCCAGACTGCGACGTCGAAACCGATCGAGGCGAACCCCAGCACCCGGCTGTCCGCGCTGACCCCGAGCCGATCGACCGCGGTGGCGACCAGGCTGGCCAGGCCCTCGTGTGTCACGGCCACCCCTTTGGGTCGGTCGGTCGAGCCTGAGGTGTAGATGACGTAGGCGGTGTTGGCCGCCCGTACCGCCCCTCCACGCTCGGTGTCGGTCACCTCCGCGCCGGAACCCGCCGCGCCCGCAGCGTCCACCCTCGAGTCGTCGAGCACCACCAATCGATCGGCGTAGCCTGCCGGCACCACCCCCGCTACCGCGCTGATGGTCACCACCACCGCCGGGTCGGCGTCGTCGAGCATGAACCCGATCCGCTCGACCGGATGATCCAGGTCCAGCGGCAGGAAGGCACCCCCGGCCTTGGTCACCGCCAACACCGCCACCACCGACTCCACCGATCGCGGCAACGCCAACGCCGCGACCCGCTCCGGACCCAACCCCCGAGCCATCAACACCCGAGCCAACCGGTTCGCCCACACGTCGAGCTGCCCATACGACAGCTGCGCATCCTCGGCCACCACCGCCACCGCAGACCCACACCGAGCCACCACCGCCTCGAACAACCCCGGCAACGGCAGCCCCGACACCGTCCGCACCGTGTCGTTGCACTCCACCACCACCCGCCGCCGCTCACCCGCCAACAACACCCCCAACCCACCCACCGACACACCAGGATCATCAACCATCCCCGTCAACAGGTGCACCAGCCGCCGGCCCAGATCCTCGACTGTCTCCCGGCTGAGTACGTCGGGTCGGTAGGAGAGCTCGAGACGGACGCTGTGCTGATCGGGCAGCGCGACCAGGGTCAACGGGTAGTGCGTCGCGTCCCGGATCTGCGTGCCGGTGATCTCGACCTCTCCGGCGCCGTCCCGCCGACCGCCCGGGTCGAGCGGGTAGTTCTCGAAGACGATCAGGGTGTCGAACAGCTCGCCCTGGCCCGCCAGCTGCTGGATGTCCACCAGGCCGAGATGCTGGTGCTCGAACAGGCTCGCCTGCTCGTCCTGGAGTCGGGCGATCACATCGGCCACCGGCTCGTCCCACCGCCACCGCACGCGGATCGGGATGGTGTTGATGAACAACCCGACCATCGACTCGACGCCGGGGATCTCGGGCGAGCGGCCGGACACGGTCGTGCCGAACACCACGTCAGCCCGGTTGGTCATGCGTCCGAGCAACAGCGCCCACGCGCCCTGCACGAGCATGTTCATGGTCAAGCTTTGAGCACGGGCTCGCGCGGGCAGCCCGGTGATGACCTCCGGAGGAAGTTCCACGCGCAGACGATCGAGAGGTGCCGGGGCATCCAACGGTACAGGTGGGGTCAACTGGCCAGGTCGATCCAGACCCGCCAACGCAACCTGCCAGGCGGCTCGCGCGGCGTCGCGGTCCTGCCGCGTCAGCCACGTCAGGTACTCTCGGTAGGGCGTGACTGGGGGAAGGCAGGGCCTCCGGTCCCCCGCCGAGTACAGATCCAGCAGCTCCCGGAGCACCAGGGGTACCGACCACCCGTCCAGCAGGATGTGATGGACGGTGAGCACGAGACGGTGCTCGTCGGGACCGCACCGGATCAGCGTGGCTCGCAGCAGCGGGGGCTGGGCGAGGTCGAAGCGCTGGAGCCGGTCGTGGGCCAGGAGCTGCTCGACGCGTTCCGCGCGCTCGGCGTCGTCGAGGTCGGAAAGATCGCTGTGCTGCCACGGCAGCCTGGGGTGGCGGGGCACCACCTGCACCGTCTCGCCGGTGGCACGCTCGGGAAAGCAGGCGCCCAGGTTCGGGTGGCGCTCGAACAGCGCCTGCGCGGCCCGGCGCAGTGCCTGCCCGTCCACCGGACCAGACAGGTCGATGAGTTGCTGGACGATGTAAAAGTCCAGCGCCCGCTCGTCGAAGGTCGCGTGGAAGAACAGGCCCGCCTGCAGCGGTGTCAGCGGCAGGATGTCCTCCAAGTCCGGGTAGGCGGCCTCGAGCTCGGTGATCTCCGGCTGGGTGAGGCAGACCAGCGGGAAGTCCGTGGGCGTGTGCCCGCCCGCGGACGGCTGGGCCGCATGCGTGGCGAGTGCGGCGAGCGCCTGGACCCACCGGTCGGCCAGCGCCTGGACGTCGCCGTCCGGGAGCACCCCGTCGGGCCACGACCAGGTGGCGACGAGCCGCGGGCCGCCGTCGCCGTCCTCGGTCACGGCGTCGATCTCCAGGGTGTGCCCGAGCGGCGTCGCAGGGTCGGCCCCGCTGCTCAGCGGCCGCTCGCCGGGAGCCGTCCACCAGTCCCGCGCGTGTTCGGTGCCGGGGAGCCGGCCCAGGTAGTTGAACAGGATCTGCGGCATGGGCGCGTCCGCCAGCTGGGCGGCGGTGTCCGGGTTCAGGTACCGCAACAGCCCGTAACCGACGCCGTCGTCCGGCAGCGCCCGCAGCTGTTCTTTCACCTGCTTCATCGCGTGGCCGAGGGCAGGACCGGCGTCCTGCACCTGCTCCCAGGGGACGTCTCCGGCGTCGAGCCGCGCCGGGAACATCGTGGTGAACCACCCGACGGTGCGGGACAGATCCGCGTTTCCGATGGTCTCCACGCGGCCGTGGCCCTCGAGCTCGACCAGTACGGCGGTACCCGCGCCCTTCTCGCGGCCGCGTCGCCAGTGACCGACGGCCAGGGTCAACGCGGTCAGCAGGACGTCGTTGACACCGGCGTGGAACGCGGCCGGCACGGTGGTGAGCAGCGGTGTCGTCAGCTCGACCGGCAGCCGCGACGTCGTCTGGCGCCGGTTGCCGGCGGTGTCGCGACCCGGGTCCAGGGCGCGCGTGCCCAGGAGGGGGTCAGGCGTGTCCAGCACCTGCCGCCACAGCGCCAGCTCGGCCACCCGCAGGGGGTCGCGGGCCGCTTCCGCAAGCCGCTGCGACCAGCGGCGGAACGAGGTGCCCACCGGCTGCAGTTCCGGATCGTGGCCAGCGGCGATCGTCTCCCACGCCGAGACCAGGTCCGGGACCAGCACCCGCCAGGACACCCCGTCGATCACCAGGTGGTGTACGGCCAGCAGCAGGTGACCGGGGTGGTCCGGCCCGGCGTCGAACCAGGTGAGCTCCAGCATCACCCCGGCCTCAGGGTCGAGCCGGGCGCCGGCCGCCTGCCTCCGCCCGGCGAGCAGGGCCCGGACCTGCTCGCCGGGCAGACCGGCGACGTCCTCCCGGGTGACCAACGCGTCGGCTGTGACCGAGCCGGGTGGGGGCACCTCCAGTGCCCATTCGCCGTCCCCGGTGGCGTGCAGCCGGGCCCGCAGCAGGTCGTGATGATCCAGGAGCGTCCGCACCGCGGCGGTGAGCTGTTCCTGTCCGAGGCGGGCGGGGACCTGCAGCAGCATCGCCTGATGGAAACGGTCAAACGGTCCGCCCAGGGCGCCCCGCCAGCGCATGATCGGCGTTGCCGTAACGAGGCCGACCCGGTCGTCCACGTCGTCGGGCGTCGCCGAGCCGGTGCGCCGGGCGACGGCCGCGAGGCCCGCGACGGTCCGCTGCCGGAAGACCTCGCGGGGTGTGAGTACCAGCCCGGCGCGACGGGCCCGGCTGGCCAACTGGATCGCGACGATGCTGTCGCCGCCGAGTTCGAAGAAGCTGTCGTGGACGCCGACGGCTGGCAGCCCGAGCACCTCGGCGAACAGGGCGGCAAGGGTGCGCTCCGCTCCGGTCGTCGGCTCGGCCTGCCCGACCAGCGCGGTCCAGTCGGGCGCGGGTAGGGCCGCGGTGTCCAGCTTGCCGTTCGGTGTCACCGGCAGCGGCTCGGTCAGCACCACGACCGTGGCGGGGACCATGTAGTCCGGTAGCACGTCGGCCACGAGCTGTCGCAGCGCGGCGGGGTCGAGCGGCCCGTCGACGGTCGTGACGTAGCCGACGAGCTGGCGAAGGCCGGGCCGGTCCGCGCGCGCCACGATCGCCGCCTGCGAGACCCCGGGATGTCGCATCAGCACGTTCTCGATCTCGCCGGGCTCGATCCGGTGGCCCCGGATCTTCACCTGGCCGTCGGCGCGCCCGAGGAAGTCCAGACAGCCGTCGGCCCGCCAACGCGCCCGGTCTCCGGTGCGGTACATCCGGCTGCCCGCCGTTGCATGGGGGTCGGCGACGAAGCGCTCCGCGGTCCGGCCGGACCGGCCCCGATAGCCCTGAGCCAGGCCCCGTCCCGCCACGTAGAGCTCCCCCGGGACGCCCACGGCGACCGGGCGCAACGCCGCGTCGAGCACGTAGGCGCGGGTGTTGGGGTCCGGTCGGCCGATCGGCACCGGGCCTGTCCAGCCCGGCTCGGCGCTCCACAGCGTGGAGTTCACCGTCGCCTCGGTGAGCCCGTAGGCGACGACCACCCGCAGCCGCTTCGACCAGCGGGCCACCAGCTCCGCGGGCACGGTCTCGGTGCCCACCACGAGAACCGCGCCCTCGGGCAGCTCGCACCCTTCCGGCAGGGCCGCGACCAGCGAGGGCGGCAGGATCATGTGCGTGACCTGGTGCTCGGCGAGGTAGTCGGTCAGCGCCTCGGCGGCGACTCGCCGGTCGGCGGGGACGACGACCAGCCGCGCGCCGACGCACAGCGCCATGCACAGCTCCCAGACCGCGACGTCGAAACCGAGCGAGGCGAACCCCAGCACTCGGCTGCCCGCGTCGACATCCAGCCGGTCGACCGCCGTGGCGACCAGGCTCCCGATGCCGTCGTGGGAGACGACGACGCCTTTCGGCCTGCCGGTCGACCCGGACGTGTAGATCACGTAGGCGGCGTGATCCAGGCCGATCCGGACGTCTGGTCTCGTGTCCTCTAGCCCGGCCAGCTCGACGATGGTCGAGGCGTCGTCGAGCAGCACCAGCTCGAGCCCTTCGACCGTGGGAAGCTCGCCCGCGAGCCCACCCACCGAGACGGCGACCCGTGCCTGCGCGTCGTGCACCATCAGGGCGAGCCGCTCCTCGGGGTGGTCCGGGTCGAGCGGCAGGAACGCGGCGCCGGCCTTCAGGACACCGAGCACGGCTGTGATCATCTCGACCGAGCGGGGCATTGCGACGGCCACGATGTCCCCATCCCGCACCCCTCGGGCGACCAGGAGCCGGGCGAGGCGGTTGGCGGCCGCGTCGAGCTCCGCGTAGGTCAGCTGCTCGGACGCACAGACCACCGCCACGGCATCCGGTGACCATCGGACCTGCCGTTCGAACGCCGCCGTCAACGGCAGCTCGGTCACCTGCCGAACCGGGGCGGCGAACTGTCCGAGGACCAGCCGCTGTTCCTCGGGTGTCAGCAGGTCGACCGAGCTCACCGTCCGCTCGGGGTGGGCGACCATCGCGTCGAGGAGGGTCCGGAACCGACGCCCGTGGCCGGCGAGCTCGTCGGCACCACAACGCGCGGCATCGGCGTCGAGGTCGATCCGCAGGCCGTGGCCGCCGGGTCTGCCGTGCACGGCGACGGACAGGTCGTTGACCGGCCCGAGCGACAGGTTGTGGACGGTCGTCTCCAGCCCGGGGAACCGTGGCCCGTCATCGAAGGTCATGATGGTGGCGGTGGGGCCCACGAGCCCCCACAGGCCATCGGGCACCTGCAGCTCCCGGGCCAGCTCCTCGCCCCGGTAGCGCCCGTGCGTGACCAGCTCGCCGACCTGCCGGGCCACCGACGCCACGAGCTGGGTCGCGGTGGTCTCCGGGCGCACCGCCACGCGTAACGGGAGCATGTTGGAGACCGTGCTGGGCACGTCGCGCAGCTCCGGAACCGTGCGTGCGGTCACCTGCAGGCCCAGGATGAGGTCCTGGACTCCGGTGCCGCGGTGCACGTACGCCGCAAGACCCGCGACGAGCAGGCGCGGAAGGCTGGTCCCCGTGGCCGTCGCCGCCTGTCGCCATGCGGCGGTCCGCTCCGCGGAGAGCTCCTGGGTGTGGCGCTCGAGGCGGGTGGCCGGTACCGCCCCCGGCTCCACCAGCCGTGCCGGCTCGGGCCGGTTCGCCAGCTGGGCCAGCCAGTAGTCGCGGTCACGCGCGCGCTGTGGGGAGGACCGGTATGCCGTGTCACCGTCCAGGAGCTGCGACAGTGGCCACGCTCGTGCCCCTGCTCGGGTGGGGCCTACCGTGTACAGCTCGGCAGCTCGGTTGAGGAGCACCTGGAAGCCGTAGGCGTCCATGGCGATGTAGTGGTAGCGCTGGTACCAGAGGAAGCGTCGGGCGCCGAGCCGAAGCAGCGCATGGGCGAACAGCGGGTCTCGTGTCAGGTCGACGACCTGCGCGAGGTCGGCACGCATCCAGGAGCGGGCCGCTCCGTCCGGGTCGTGCTCGTCGCTGACGTCGAGCACCGGCAGCGTCCATCCCGGCTGCCGGTCGAGGTGTTGGCGTGGCTCCCCGTTCTGCGCGACGAACCGGACGTGCAGGCATTCGGCCTCCTCGACGACCTGACCTGCGGCGGCGATCAGGCGGTCGACGTCGAGGTCACCGCCGATCTCCAGGTACCAGGCGATGTTGTAGTCCGACCTGCTGGGATCGACCTGCTGAGCGAACCAGATGCCGGTCTGTGCCTCGGTCAGGGGCCGATCCGCTCCGTCGCTACCTGGCATGTCGACGCCTTCCTGCCATGAGAGCGTGCTGTGGCTCGGCCGCTGGTCTGCGGAAGCCATCAATAGGGTTACCTGACACTAAGTAAGGCAAAACTAAGAGTCAACCCTCGTGTGCGCGGTCGAAACCTGCCCGGCCGTCGAGTTCGACGTGCGTCCGGTTCCCGTCATGATCGATCCGTACTGGTGTCGAACTCGACGAGCACCCCGGGTGTTCGGTTGCTGTGATGCTGGCCGGGGTGGGTGTATGGTTGGTGTATGACGCGCACCAACATCGACATTGATGACGAGTTGGTCGCGGAGGTGATGCGGCGCCACGGCCTGCGGACGAAGAAGGAGGCGGTCGACCTCGCGCTGCGGCGCCTGGTCGGCCCTCGGCTGTCGCCGGAGTTCTTCGAGAGCCTGCGCGGCATCGGCTGGGAGGGTGATCTGGACGAGATGCGTCGCTCCACGATCCAGGAGATCGAGTGAAACTGATCGACTCGTCGGCCTGGATCGAGTACCTGCGCGACACCGACTCGCGCGCCTGCAACGAGGTCGACCGCCTCTACCACGAGGATCCGGCAGCCGTTGTCATCACCGAGCCGGTCGTCATGGAGCTGCTGGCCGGAGCGACGGACGCCCGGGTGTTCACGCAGCTGGAGAAGCTCACCGGCGGCCTGCGGATGCTGTCGGTCGACGCGACGGTGGACTACCGGGACGCGGCCGTGACCTACCGCGCGGTCCGCGCGGCGGGCGGCACGGTGCGCAAGATCCTCGACTGCCTGATCGCGGTGGTCGCGGTGCGGACCGGTGCCACCCTCGTGCATCGCGACCGCGACTTCGACGTCCTCGCCGCCGCGCTGCCCGACCTCCACGTGTGCTCCCTGCTCTGACCCACCCCCGGGATCACGGCGGTAACCCTCAGCTGACCTCCTCGATCGAGGTGATGATCGACGCCAGCCCTTCGGCGGCCTCGTCGGCGGTGAGGGTGAGCGGTGGCGCGATGCGCAACACGTTGCCGTGCAGGCCGCCCTTGCCCAGCAGCAGCCCGCGGCGGCGGGCCACCTCCAGCGCGGCGCTCGCCAGCTCCGGCGCGGGTTCGCCGGGCGAGCCGGTGTCCGGCCGCACCAGCTCGATGCCGATCATCAGGCCCTTGCCACGGACCTCCCCGACGATCGGTGAGCTCATTGTGCGCAGGCCCGCGAGCAGGCCGGACCCCTGGCGCGCGGCGTTGGCCTGCAGGTTGTGCTCCAGCAGGTAGCGCAGGTTGGCCAGGGCACCGGCCGAGGCGAGCGGGGAGCCGCCGAAAGTGGAGATCGAGTTGGCCCCGAGGCAGTCCATGACCTCGGCGCGGGCGATCACGCCGCCCATCGCGAGCCCGTTCCCGACGCCCTTGGCGAACGTGACGATGTCGGGCACGGCCCTGGGGTGATCGACCCGGTGGGCCTGCCAGCCCCAGAAGTGCTCGCCGGTGCGGCCCCAGCCGGTCTGCACCTCGTCGGAGATCCACAGGATCCCGTGCTCGCGCAGCACCTCGGCGAACGCGCCGAGCAGCCCGTCGGGCCCGGAGGTCATCCCGCCGACGCCCTGGATCGGCTCGGCGATGAACGCCGCGATGGCGCCGGACTGGTCGAGGACCTCGCGCAGGTCGGCCACGCACGCCGCGATGTACTCGCCGTCGGGCAGGCCCGCCCAGGGCGAGCGGTACTGCTGGCCGCCGTGCACGTAGTAGGTCTGGAACGGCGACAGCGACGTGGGCGACCACGACCGGTTGCCGGTGATCGCGATCGTGGAGAACGACCGGCCGTGGTAGCTGTTGCGCAGCGCGAGGATCTGGTTGGACCGGCGCAGCGTGCTGGCCAGCAGCAATGCGGCGTCGTTGGCCTCGGTGCCCGACGTGGTCAGGAAGACTTTGGCGTCGGGGAGGCCGGAGACGTCGGCGATCTGCTCGGCCAGCTCCACCATCGGCCGGTTCAGGTAGAGCGTGGAGCTGTGGATGATCCGGGCGGCCTGCTCGCTGACGGCCTTGGTCACCTCGGGCAGCGCGTGCGCCGTGAGCGTGGTGAGGATGCCGCCGAAGAAGTCGAGGTAGCGCTTCCCGTCGGCGTCCCAGACGTGGCGCCCCTCGCCGCGCTCGATCTCGATCGGCTCGTCGTAGTAGAGCGCCAGCCAGGACGGCAGGACAGCGCGGGTGCGCTCGTAGAGGTTCTCGGGGTGGGACATGCCCTACACCGTCGAACGCGGGACCGGTCGGGGGCAAGTCGCGGCGAGCCGGAGTGATTCAACCGAAGCGTTCGATCAGGTCCGTGGCGAGGAGTACCAGGAACAGGGTGGCGGCCGCGGTGAGCAGCACGTTGGACAGCCAGCCCGAGCGGCCGCGGCGGTCGATGCGCGTGGAGTTGAGCAGCAGGAGCAGCGTGCCGCCGAGGAACGGCATGAACGCCGCGCCGAGCACGCCGTAGACGAGCGTGACGGCGAAGGGCCGGTCGAGGAACAGCAGCGCCATCGGAGGGATGGTGAGCCAGATCAGGTAGCCCCGGAACGCGGGACTGCGCTCGGCGATACGGCCCTGGTCCCCCGGGTGGCTCGCGCCGGCTATGGTGCCCGCCATCGCGTCGGTCTCGGCGCCGGTGCCGTGCGGCAGCCGGATGATCCGGGTCCAGTCTGCGAACAGCAGGCTCACCCCGTTCCACACGCCGAGCAGCGACGTGGCGCTGACGGCGAGGAACCCGATCAGGAACACGATCCGGGACCACTCGCCGTAGCGCTCGCCGAGTTCCGTGCCCAGGGTGAGCAGGCCGGAGTCGTCGGCGGTGATGTTCTGACCGAGCAGGATCTCCGCACCGACCACGAGCAGCGCGATCACGAAGACGGCGGTCAGGACGTAACCGACGGTGTTGTCCAGGCGCATCGTCGACAGCCAGCCGGTGCCGCGCCAACCCTTGCCGAGCATCCAGTAGCCGTACGCGCCAAGCGTGATGGTGCCGCCGACGCCGCCGATGAGACCGAGCACGTAGATCGTCGAGCCGGCCGGCAGGCGCGGCACCAGGCCGCCGGCGAGGACGCCGAGATCGGGGGAGACGAGCACGGCGGTAGTGAGCACCGAGACGAACATGACCCCGGTGAGCACGACCATGAGCTTCTCGAACGCCGCGTAGCGCTGCGCCCACACCAGCCCGAGTCCCACGACGCCGGCGATCATGGCCCAGTACCGCACCGTCAGCCCGCCGAACAGGGCGTTGAGCGGCAGCCCGACGGCCGACATCGCGGTGGCGCCGTAGGCGAGGCCCCAGATCACGATGTAGATCCCGAAGAAGGCGGTGGCCCAGTAGCCCAGCCGCCGCCAGCCGTCGAGCAGGGTGGAGCCCGACGCCAGGTGCCACCGCCCCACCCCCTCGGCGAGCGCCAGCTTGAGGATCGTGCCGAGCACCGCGGCCCACAGCAGTACCGTGCCGAACCGCGCGCCGGCGACCATCGTCGCGACCAGGTCGCCCGCACCGACACCGGTGGCCGCGGCCAGCAGCCCCGGGCCCACCTGCTTGAGTCGGGCCGATCGGGAGGTGGGCGGGCCGTTCTGTGCGGTGTCGGTGGTACCCATGGATCACACCCCTTTCGCTCAGCGTGCCCTAGCCTCGGCGTTCGGAAAAGCCGGTGCCCGGGCGCGCCCGTTCGGCCCGTGTGATGGTGGCGGGCGGAGCAGTGGTGCTGTGCACTGGACGCTAGGTTCCACGCGCACGATCACGGTACGAGCGGTTCACGGGAGCGAAGGTCATGGCGAGCATCGAAGAGGTCCGGGCTGGCATCGCGCTGGCCAACGACAAGGCCTCGGAGAGCCTCGGCGCGCTGCAACAGGCGCATTCCTCGCTCGAGCAGGCCCAGGGCGCGTTGCTGCGGGTCACCGAGGGCAGCGGGCAGGCCGACGTGTCGGAGGCGAACGGGCTGCTGGCCCAGGCTGTGGGCAGCATCACCGAGGTGCTGCAGGCCGTGGCGGCGGCGATCCAGGCCTCCGAGGCCGTCGCGAACCGGCTGTGACCCGATCATCATGACCGACTACTCCCTGGGTGAGATCCGCGTGGTGCTGGCCGAGGTGGCCGAGCAGCTCGGCAGCGCCTACCAGCACGCTGGGACGGCACGTGCCCGGATCGCCGACGCGGTCGCCGTCCTGGCGCGCCTGGGCGAGCAGCACTCCGAGCCGCTGGTGCCCGTTGAGCTGCGCCGTGCCGCCGACGAGCTGGAGCGCGGGCTCGGGCTGATCAGCGGTGGCGCCGCGGCTGTGGCCGACATCGACGCCCGGCTGTAGAGGGATCCCGGTGGCGCGTGAGCAGAGCCGGCGGCAGCGGCGGATCACTGAGGCGTTCGACGCGCTGTGCAATGCGGTCACCCGCGCGCTCGGCGCGGCCGAGGGAGCCCGCGACGCGACGGTGCGGGCGCACGCCGAGACGATGGTCGAGCTGTGGCTGCGTACCGACGGGCTGGACGCGGTCCGCGCCGACTCCGGGCTGCGCGGGGTGCTGGGGAACCCACGCCTGGCCGCACCGGTGGGGCGGGTCGAGGCCGATCGCGCCGAGGCGTTCTCGGGATGGCTCGCCACCGGGCCGCGGCGGCTGGCCGACATCGTCGCCGCGGCCGCGCCGGACGCGGCGGGCCGCGATCCCGAGCAGTGGCTCGGTCAGGTCGGCAAGGTCGACGGCACGGGCCCGGTGCCGTCGCTGTGGTCGATCGGCACGGGGTCGATCGGTGCGGGCCGCCTCCGGAAGGGAGTTCCCCAGGATTTCCCTGTCGCCGTCCCGCTGCTCGACGAGTCACACCTGCAGATCAGCTCCAGCCCCGACGGCCGCGCCCGCGCCGAGGCGTTGGTGGAGGGCCTGCTGTTGCGTGTCATGAGCTACTTCCGGCCCGGCATGGTGGCGCTACACGTCTGGGACGTCGGGCAGTTCACCGGGGCGTTGCCCGGGCTCTATCCGCTCACCCGCACCGGGCTGCTCACCGTGCACGACCCGGGCCGGCTGCCGCAGCTTCTCGAGGAGCTGTCGGACCGGATCCGGCGTGTGCACACCCGGGTGCTCGTCGACGGTCACCCGTCGCTGCGCGCGCTGGCCGACGCGACCGGTGGGCGCAGCGAGCCGTGGATCGTGGCGTTGCTGGTCGGGAACCGGTCGGCGCTGCGTGAGGACGACCACCGCCAGCTGCAGCGCGTGGCTCGCGGTGGGCTCGCGTGCGGCGTGCAGCTCGTGCTGCTCGACGTGCCGATGACCGTGAACGCGCCCGTGGAGACCGTGCACCTGGGCGACGACGGGCGCGCGGTCACGTCCATGACCGGGCCGCATGTCACGGTGGAGCCCGACGCGGCGCTGCCCGCCCCTGCCCGCACCCGCGCCTGCCACGCCATCGCCGACGAGCACGAGCGCTGGCGCGGTCGGATCGGGGCGTTCGGTGACCTGCTGCCCCCGCAGGCTCAGTGGGGTCGCCAGCGGTCGGTCGCGGGGCTGCACGCCCCGGTGGGGTTCGCCGGCGGATTGCCGGTGGAGATGGCGCTGGCCGATGCGTCCCCGCACGCGCTGATCGGCGGGCCGAGCGGCTCGGGCAAGACCAACCTGCTGCTCACGATGATCAGCTCGATGGCGGTCCGGTACGACCCGGACGAGCTGGAGTTCTACCTGCTCGACTTCAAGGAGGGCGTCTCGTTCGCCCAGTTCGCCCCGGGCCGCCGGGACCGGACCTGGCTCCCGCACGCGCGGCTCGTCGGCGTCAACATCAACACTGATCGCGAGTTCGGGCTGGCCCTGCTGCAGTTCCTGGCCGAGGAGATGCGCCGCCGCGCCGAGGCTGCGAAGGACCACGAGGTGACCAAGCTCGAGGAGCTGCGTGCCGCCGATCCGAACGGGCGCTGGCCGCGGGTCGTCGCGGTGATCGACGAGTTCCAGTACCTGTTCTCCGAGCGCGACGCCGTCACGAAGGCGGCCACGATCCTGCTGGAGGACGTCGCGCGCCGCGGTCGCTCCCAGGGCATCCACCTTGTGCTGTCCAGCCAGGACGTCTCCGGGATCGAGGCGTTCTGGGGCCGCCCGGCGATCTTCGAGCAGTTCGTGCTGCGGCTCGCGCTGCCCCGGGCGCGCCGCGTGCTGGCCGACCTGAACGACGCCACGCTCGACCTGCCGCGCTGGCACGCCGTGCTCAACCACGAGTCCGGGATCAAGCACGGTAACGAGATCGTGCGCATCCCGAACGCCACCGGCAGGGGATCGGTCGACGAGGTGCAGCGAGCCCTGCACGAGGCCTACCACGCCGGGCGCCCCGAGCCGCGGCTGTTCGACGGGAGCCGGTCCCCACAGCTCACCGAGCTCGTCGCGGAGCTGCCGGCCAGCGGTGACGGGGTGCCGCGCGCGCTCGTCGGGCAGAGCATCGACGTCGCGGGCAGCGCGGCGGTTGTCCGGTTGCCGGCGGCGCCGGGGCGCAACGTCGGCGTGCTCGCGTCGGTGGCGCGGGACGCGGTGCGGGTGCTCGGATCGGCGGCGGGCTCGCTGGCCGGCCAGTTCCCGCCCGGCGCCGTCGATGTCGTCATCGCCCCGCTCGTCGCCGAGGCCGCCGAGCCGGCAGCGCGGCTGGGGGAGTGGTTCGCCGCTGCGGAGCACACCGCCGAGACCGTGGCGCTCGATGGCGTTCGGGCTCGCGTCGAGTCGCTCGCTGCGGAGGTGACGCGGCGGCTCGGCGGTGTCGACACGTGCGCCACCGGAGCTGCATGCGGGGCCGAGCGCCGTCCGGTCGTGGTGGTGCTCTACGCCGCCGACGCCGCCGACACCGTCCTGGAGCGCGAGGGCACCGAGGCGCTGCGCCGGCTGCTGCGGTTCGGTCCGGAGACGGGCGTGCACGTGCTGGGTTGGTGGCGCAGCGTGGCGCGGCTGCGGACGCTGCTGACGATGAGCGCGTCCGTCGACGACCTCGGGGCATGGGTGGCGCTCGACGTCCAGGGGTCGGAGCTGGGGGCGCTGGCCCCGGGAATGCACATGAACTGGTCGCCCCGCGCGGGCCGGGGGTTGTTCTTCGACCGTTCCCAGCACACGATGCCCGAGGTGGTCATCGTGCCGTCGCTGGAGGAGGGACCATGACCGCTGCCCGGGAGTACAAAGACGTGACCGCGGGCCTCACCGCGGCCGCCGACGCCCTGCGAGAGCGCGACCGCGAGTGCGCCGCGGCGCTGTCCCGGCGGCTCGCCCAGATCGAGGATGACATGCTCCGGACAGGCGAGCGTGCGGCGCTGACCCGATTCGGGGTCGAACTGCACTGGGAGGCAGCACTCGATGTGCTGTGGGTGGAGTCGTGGATGGAGTTACGTCCCCGTCCCGGCCCCGACCCGCACGTCGACCCGGCCGATCTCGCCGACCTTGCCGCGCTGGACGTCGAGGTCGAACAGCGGGCCGCCGAGCTGCAGGAGGCCGTGCGGCGCCGCCGATTCGGGTTGCCCCGGCGGTGATGCGCGTCCAGCTGCGCTACTCGTCCCCGTCCGCGTCGTCCCGGGCCAGGAAGCTGGCCAGCCGCTCGACGGCGTCCTCGAACCCGGGGTTGAGGTCCACGAACCGGCGCAGCCGGTCGGCCAGCCACTCGACGCTGACCTGCTCGCCACCCCGTCGCTCGCCGAGCTCCTCAATGCCGCGGTCGGTGAAGTACACGCCAGCCAGGCTAACGAGTACCGCAGCGCCGGTACGACCTCGTACCTGATCCGGTGCTGCACGCGACGGCCGGAAATCATCAGGTGGCATGGTGGCGCCAGCCGGCTCGATCGAGTGCATCGTCGGGCACGTGACGGACAGGGGTCTACTATCGGCCCGCAGGCGGGAAGGACGGGATATGAGTCAGTACGAGTCGGGCCAGTGGGACAGCGAGCAGCGCAACATGACGGTGGACGTCCGCAGGCTGTGGGCGGGTGCGGCGGCCACCGCACTGGTCGCCGCAGGTGCCGGGGTGGCCGGTGTGCTCGCCATCCGGGGGCTGTTGGGCATTCCGATCCTCGGCACGCGCGGCGACGTCCTGGTCAACGAGGCCATCCTCGTGGTCCCCCTCGCTGCCGCGTTCGCCGCCTTGCTGGCCACCGCGCTGCTGCAGCTGCTGGTACTGTCCACCCCGCGTCCGACGCTGTTCTTCGGGTCGATCTGTTCGGTGGTGATCCTGGTTCTCGTGCTGCTGGTGTTCAGCGGCAGTGGCTCCCTGGACGAGCAGGTGGCAACCTCCCTGCTGTACCTGGCGATCGGGGTCGTGATCGTGTCCCTGCTGTCCGGGGTCGCGCACGCAGCGATCCGCCCCGCGGGTCGTCCCCGCTACCGGTCGGGCAGCTCGGACCAGACCCAGGTCATGCGCCGCAACTACCCCGACGGTCCGTAACCGTCGCGACCGAAGTCGTCCACGGTCCACCTCGCACACCGATTGGTGTCCTCGCAGACCCCGTAGGCGTTGCGAGGACACACAACGGTATGCGAGGTCGTCGCTAGAACCGTGCTGTCGCGCTATGCGCGCGCCCTTCGGAGCTTCTTCCGGGGACATTCCCCCAATGCCACTGCCTTTAGTGATCAGGTTGGGGTGTAGTCTGATCTTCGTGGCTGGGATGACGCGTGCGGCGAGGGCGGCGGGTGGGCGGTTGCCGGATCGGGTCTCGATCGGGGTGCTCGCTCGGATGTTCCCGACG
>JBBSQN010000025.1:0-42193 GCA_038257875.1 Mycobacteriales bacterium | reverse complement strand
CGGTCAGGGTCCGCACCGCGCCACCGGTGACCGGATCCCACAACCGCACGTCGAGGTCGTCGCTGCCCGAGGCCAGCCACCGCCCCTGCGGATCCACCGCCAACGCCCGCACCCAGCCGGTGTGCCCGGTCAGGGTCCGCACCGCGCCACCGGTGACCGGATCCCACAACCGCACGTCGTGGTCGTCGCTGCCCGAGGCCAGCCACCGCCCCTGCGGATCCACCGCCAACGCCCGCACCCAGTCGGTGTGCCCGGTCAGGGTCCGCACCGCGTCCCCGGTGACCGGATCCCACAACCGCACGCTGCCGTCGATATGGCCGGTGGCGAGCAGGTCACCATCGGCCAGCGAAGCCAGGGCGAGCACGGCGGAGTCGGTACCGAGCTGGGCCTGCGCCGACACACCGTCGAACGCCGCACCGAAGGTGCTCGCTGAACCGCGGAGGGAATCGGGTCCGAGGTCGGCGCCCACCAGCACCGCACGGTCCAGCCGGGCGCCGTCCAGCCGGGCGGTCCGCAGGTTCGCGCCGATCAACCGCGCCCGGCGCAGGTCCGCATCCCGCAGATCGGCTCCTGTCAGGTCGGCATGGTCCAGCCGGGCCGCCACCAGCCTGGCCCCGCACAAGTTCGCGCCGCGCATCCGCTGGGGCAGCACAGCGCCGGAGAGATCGGTGTCCCGCAGGTTCGCCGCACTGAAGTCCTGTGCCGACAAGTCCTGCCCGGCGAGATCCGCCCCCGCGTAGTCCACCGCGGCGACCGCCACACTACGCCGCTGCAGGACCCGTGCCGCGTTTGCCTTCGCCACCGACTCGGCCTCGCCGCGCACCACCCGGCTCGCCCAGGCGATGACCGCGTCGTTCCCAGCCAGGTCGCAGAGGAAGTCGACGGTCAACTCACTCAGCGGCCCGGTCGCGAGCCGATCCTCGCCGGCGCCGACCCGCGCCTCGAACACCTGCGCGGCCCAACGGGCTACCAGCCACTCAAGCACCGACCGGTGGATGAAACCGAACATGTCCTCCCCGACTCGCACCAGCACGGTCCCGGAGCCGACCGCCTGAGCCGCCTCCCCCGGCTGCATCTGCAGCCCCGCCAGGTCGGCCACCCTCGCGGCCACGTTGCCCAGCTCGGCGGAGCGGACCGCGTCCGCCCCGCTGCGCCACAGCCGCACCGCGACCTCGCCGAGCGCGTCGAGTCGCTCGTCCACCGACAGCGGCGTCGCGCCGCCCGGCTCGTCCTGCCGCTCGACCTCGTGCTCGAGCCAAGTCCGCAGCAACCGCTCGTAGAGCAACCCGGCGGTGACAGGCTGGTCACCCGCGGTCAGCTCGGCCTCGGTGAGCAGCCCCGCCCGGTACCAACGGATCATGAAGCTCAGCATCCGCGGGTTCTCGGCAAGGCCAAGCAGATCGCGAACCTCGCCGAGCAGCCCGAGGAAGTGCTTCGCCGCCACTTCATCGTTGAAGTCGCCCGTCGCGAGCCTGCGCCGCTGGCTCGAATCCAACGGGAGCAGCCGCATGATGCGCGAGCCGGGCAGCGCCTGCGCCTGGCCGCCCAACGCCGTCCGCACGTCCCGGTCGGTGGCGAAGTACTGGTGTCGGCTGGTGACGACGACCTTGGCCGCGCCGCCCGCCGCCTCACGCAGCGTGTCGAAATGGGCGACCACCCGGGCGTAGTCGATCCGCTGGGCCAGCTCGTCGAAGCCGTCGAACAACAGGACGATCCGACCCTGCCGCAGCAGGTAGCGGAACGAGGCGCGGTGGTAGCTGTCCACGTCGGCCATGTGTTGGGCGAGCAGCTGGTCCAGCGTCCGGCCCTTGGTCAGTTCGCGCATCGTGACCAGCACCGGCACCAGCTCGGCGTCACTCGCGAGGCGGTCGGCCAGCGCGCGCAGCAGGAACGTCTTGCCGGTGCCGAAGTCGCCGAGCACCAGCACGAAACGGGGACCATCGGTGCGCAGCCAGGTCATGATCTGCTCAGCTGCGGTGGTGAGTCGTTCGCCCGGATCGTCCAGCTCGGACCACCGCTTGTCGACGTGTCGCGCCAGCGGGTACGCCGGATCGGCGTGCAACCGTCGGGTCTGTGTCGCGACGTAGTCGTGGTGGTGCCACACCTGCTGGTACTCGTCGAAGCTGCGCAGCCAGATGGCGTCCCCGGCGGCGCTGAACGCCTCCGGGCTCGCCGGGCCGCGATGTACCAGCTCTGGCCCCAACTCGGTCTGGGTGTGGACGCAGACACCGTCATAAAAACGCGCCACGTCGCCCGCGCCCAGCGGCCCGTCGTGCGCGCCGACCAGAAGATCCCTGGTCCAGGGACCGCGGGTGTAGCGCACGACGAGGTGGTCGAACGCCTCACCGTCCCGGCCCCGGCTGCGCTCGACGATCTCCGCGCCGGCTGTCGAGCGATCCTGGTCCACCCGTAGCCGGCAGATCTCTCGAACCTGGCTGAGGAAGTCGGGGCCACGCCGTTCGACGTCCCGGCCGTCGAACGGCGAGCTCCTACGGTCCATGGTGTCGAATCGTAGAGCGCACGGTCCAGCGGCCAGCGCGCCGATCACGATCCACGAAGACGTCAGGAGAGCCCTCGTGCGGCTCTCTGGGGCCAGATGATCTCGATCGGTACGCCGCCTGAGCGCGCGTACTCCACTACTGACGCGGTGCCGCCCTGGTCAGCGCCGCTCTGCCCGTCCCATACGGCGAAGAGCGTGTCACAGGTCGACACCAGTACGTCGTTGGCGGCTTCGTACGCTGCCCGGTTGGCCTCGGTGAAAGGCATGACGCGCACCGTCGTCGCCCGTCGCAGCAGCTCGTCGAACTGCGGTGCATGGTCGGACTTGACCTTCTGCTCCCGATAGCCGGCCGCTGGCAGCACCACTTCGAGCTTGCCCCCGACGTCGAGCACAGCTTGGGCGAAAACGGAGTCAGCCCCCCGCGCAATGCAGCTGATGCCGGTCAGCTCGTCGCCCGCGTACGGCGACAACGCGTCCGTCACCGCCTGATAGACCAGGTGACGCTGATCCTGGGTGGGGAGGCGATCAGCGACTTTCAGGGGATGCGGCATCTGGGTCCGGTGACCGGGGCGGTGGCCTCGACCCCGACGGTGTGGCGGGCGTTGTCCGAGACCGGAGAACAGCAGTTGACCGGGGTGAACGTGGCGGTGACGGAGTTCCGGCGGTACTGGTGGGGACCCTCGCCGCCCGTCCCGAGGGCTTCCCCTGGCTACGCGTCACCGGTCGGGAGCTGACGGGGGTCACGGTGGTGGACCTGGACGCCTCGATCGTGTTCGCCGCCTCGGACAAGGAGAACGCCCTGCCCACCTACAAGGGTGGTGTGGGGTTCAGCCCGAACCTCGCCGGCTGCGATGACACGGACGATCTGTTGGCGCTGGACCCGCGTGCGGGCAACGCCACGTCGAACTGTGCCGCGGACGACATCGCCCTGCTCGACGTGGCGGTGTCGCGGCTGCCCGAGCCCTATCGGCAGCAGCTGTTGGTGCGCATGGACGCCGCGGGGTTCTCTCACGCCCTGCTCGAGTACATCGCCTCCGGTGGTGGGGTGCCGGGTCGGGACTGGGAGTTCTCGGTCGGGTGGTCGTGCACGGATACTGAGATGGACGCGATCGCGCGCCTGTCGACCGCCGCGTGGACCGCGGGGATCGACCAGAACGGTGACCTGCTGCCCGACACCTACGTCGCCGAGTTGACCGGGCTGCTCGACCTCCGCTCCTGGCACGACACGATCCCCGGGTTGCGGATCCTCGTGCGCGACGAGCCGCTGCACCCTCGCTACCGCAAGCGCGCCACCGACCGGGAGAAGCGGCTCGGGCGCCGCTTCCAACTCATCGCCACCCAGGTCGGACAGATCGCCTGGCTCGATGCCCGCCACCGCTCCCACGTCCACGTCGAGAACGACGTCAAACAGTCCAAAGACCTCGGCCTGGAACGCTGGCCCTCCCGGCACTGGGCGATCAACGTGGCCTGGACCCAGATCGTGGCCCTGGCCGCGAACCTGCTCGCCTGCTTCCGCCATCTCGCCTTACCCGCCGGTGAGCTCCGCGACGCGGCCCCGAAGACCCTGCGCTACCGGCTGTTCCACCTACCCGCCCGGCTGACCCGCGGGCAACGCAGACGGTGGCTGCAGCTGCGCGCGGACTGGCCCTGGGCCCACGACGCGGTCACAGCCCTGCCCGCGCCGACCTGACCACCACCCCGCCACACCGACGACCCTGGAAGGACCCCGCCCGGAGTGTGGAACCCGGCGCCCCGGCGCGACAGTCGGACCCTGACCCTGCCCACGAACAGAAAACCATGATCAAAATCACAGGGCTGTAGTTCAGGGACAGGTCCGTTACCCCCGTGAAAAATCAGGTTGGGGCCGTCCTCGGCGACGTCCAGCCCACATCTTTTCCGCAACACTAGTTAAGGATCCTCGACTTGATCACTGGGAGCGAGCTGCAGTCCGAACAGCCGCGCGGCGTTGCCATAACAGACTGCGCGCAACCAGTCATCTCCGAGATTTAGGCGAGCTAGCGCCTCCAACTGGTGAGCGTACCGGTAGGGAATGTTGGGGAAATCGCTGCCGAGCAACACCTTGTCGCCGAGCGCGCTAACACGACCCAGCAATGATAAAGGGTATGGGGAATCGTCAGAGATGAAGTCGGTAAACGCCATAGTGGTATCGAGGTGAACCCGCTCATAGCGTTCGGCGAGCGCTAGGAAATCCGCGTATTCCGGCGCTCCCATATGGGCAATCACAGCACACAGACCAGGGTGACGGTGTAGCACCTCGCCAAAGATAACGGGCCCGGTGTAGGAGCCCGGGGCAGGCCCCGAGCCTGCATGCACTACGACTGGAACGCCCACTTCAGCTAGTTGCTCCCAGACAGCATCCAGCAGGGAATCTCGGGGATCGTACCCACCCACCTGGAGATGCGCTTTGAAAACCTGCGTACCACCCGCAATCTCGGCCGCGACATAGGATGCCGCCTGCGGCTCCGGGAAAAATGTCGCAGTACGTAGGCAGTCCGGAACGCGATCAGCGAAGTCCGCGCTCCAGGCATTGAGCCATTCAGCCATACCTGGCTTGTGCGGATAAATCATTGCAGTGAAACGACGGACTCCAAGGCCTCGCAATATTTCCAGCCGACGTTGCTCGTCCGTTCGATACATAATTGGCCACTCTCGTCCTAGATGCGGCCCGACTGCATCTAGGTACGCCCATACCTTTTTCAAGACATTTTCGGGCATGAAATGAGTGTGTACGTCAATGAGCCCTACAAGCCCCAGTCTACGCCAGAAATTTGGTACTTCATCGTCTACACGGGGACCAGGTACGTTCACCCGGTCAAGGATAACAGATCAGAGAGATCCTGCGCGGTAGCGTCGTCAAGCGTTGAACTTTTGCAGGTGGAGGGATGTGGCTGGGCCGATGGGAGACCCGGTGGATCTCTGCATCCAGGTCGGGTGGTGGGTGAATCTGCGGCGCAGAGCGTGCTCACGGGCGCCGGTGGAGTAGCCCCGAGCAGTTGGTCAGCGTGGTAGCACCCGACTGTGAAGGCGTCGTGGGTGGTCTGCTCGGTACGTACGGCGACGTGGAGTAACTCGGTGAGGTCGTCGGCCATCTGGAGGGCCCAGGGTAGGATGGGGGTGGCGGTTGGCGCCGTCGGCGGAGAAGGCTTTACCCAACCCACCAGGGGGAAGGTGCCACCAGCAGCGCTGGATCGCGATCTCGGGCCACAGTTGCTCGATAAGGTCGGTGATCTCCACCTCGCCGTCTGCGACAGCCATATCAGAGGTGGGAAGTCCAGGCGGCGGGCGAAGTCCCCCGTCGCTTCGCAGTGTGGGCAACGGTGCTGGCAGGTTCGGGTCGGGGCCCACCGTGGTCCGCACACCGCGTCGATCAGCCGCTCCTGTGCGTCGGCCGTCGCGGACCCCAGGACCTGTGGGAGAACCTTACGTCGCATCGGCACCGCCAACGACTCGAACTGGAGCCCACGACGATCCAGCGCCGAGGGCTTCCAGCTCGACTGTCACGGTCAGGGTAGAAGCAGACATCGACTACCGACTCCTCACACAAGTGGATCAAGCGACTGCGCTCCTACTTGATCAGCCCTGAGAATTCATCGAGATCTTGACAGTCGGCGTGTCGTGACAGCGAAAAGTGCCCCTGAGCTGGGAGAATGTGGCTGTCGATGGCCGCATCCGGACAGTTCGAGGAGCACTTTTTCAGGTGGAGCTTAACGCGTGGTCGAAGGATCTGACGGTGGAAGTGGCCGGGCACGGTGTCGTGTCGCATGCCGGGTCGGCGGTGCTGCGGCTGCTCGCGGACGGGACCGGGTTGACCAAGACACTGTCCACGACGCTGTCCCGACAGGGGTTCACCCCGCTGCACGACCGCGGTCGGGTGGTGGTGGACACCGCGGTGTGCATCGCTGACGGGGGGGGCGGGTGTTGTCGGACCTGGCCGCCCTGCGTGACCAGGGTGAGTTGTTCGGGTCGGTGGCCTCGGAGGCCACGCTGTGGCGGGCCCTGGACGAGATCGGCCCGGATCAGCGCGACCAGATCGCCACCGCGCGGGCGACGACCCGCCGCCGGGTGTGGGACCTGATCGCGGACCGCCACGGGGGGATCCCGCCGTCACGGGTCGCTGACGGGGACCTGGGGAGGACGATCGTGATCAGGATGGACGCCACGATCCAGATCGCGCACAGCGACAAGGAAGGCGCGGCCGGTACGTTCAAGGGTACGTTCGGGCATCACTCGTTGGCCTCGTGGTGCGATGACACCGCGGAGTCGTCGGCGTTCCGGCTGCGTCCGGGTAACGCCGGGTCCAACACCGCGTCCGATCACATCGAGGTGCCGGCCGAGTCGATCGACCAGATCCCGGCCCCGTACCGCGGGGACCTGCTGGTCACCGTCGACGGCGCCGGCGCCACCCTGGACCTGATCCGCTACATCACCGCCCTCAACACGGTGCCCGGGCGTCGGGTGCACTACTCGGTCGGGTTCGACCTCGACGACCGAGTCCGTACCGCGATCGGGAGACTCGCCGAGTCCGACCGGCAGCACGTCTGGGACCGCGACGGGAACCCCCGTGACCTCGACGACGCAGGCGTGGTGGAGCCGGCCGGGCTGCTGCGCACCTCGGTCGGCGGGGACCTCCTGGCCAACTGGCCCCCGGACATGCGGATCATCTGCCGACGTGAACGACCGTCGTCGGGGGCGCAGCTGTGCGCGTTGGAGGAGACCGACGGCCGGCGCTACCAGGTGTTCGCCACCAACACCCCCCCGCAGGCAGCCGACGTTCCTCGAGGCCCGTCACCGCCCCCACGCCCGGGTGGAGGACTACGTCCGCTGTGGGAAGGCCACCGGCCTGGAGCACCTGCCCTCCTTTATCTTGAGCCAGCTCGTTGATCAAGCTCAGGGCCTGGGGAGATGCTTCGCGGACGGTGTAGTCGACGTTGTGTGTCCGGCCTGTCTCAGCGGGGTCCGATCACTTTCGGGTGGTTGTTTGTTCGGCGTGTCGCGGGTGTCGGGGTGACCGAGGATGGCGGCATGGCGGCGGTGTCCGAGTGCTGTGGCCAGAGCGTCGCGGAGCCGGCGGTTGTCGTCCTCGAGTTGGGTGATGCGGTCGGTGGCGGCTCGCAAGCGGTGGGGCAGCGAGGCGTTCGAGGCCCGTTGCCGGTCGGGAGGCACCGCGGCTGTGGGCGGCGGGTGATGGCGGGCTCGGAGCCGTTGGATCTCGGCCCGTAGGTCGTGCTGGGCGTAGAGCCAGGAACGAGAGATACCGGCCTCCCGGGCGAGGGCCTCGAAGGTGATCGGGACGCCGGCGGTGTCCATGCGCCGCAGCGCGGAGACCGCGCGGAGGCGGGTGTGCTCGGCTCGTCGGCGCGAGGCGGTGAGCAGGTGTTGGGTGTTGTCAGCGCGCATCGGCTGCCGCTGTGGTGTGGTCGGTGTCGACCTCGCTGATCATGCGGTCGAGGTTGGCGAGGACGTGGGTGTTCATCTCGGTCACTCGGGTCTGCCCGTTGGCCTTCGCGTTGTCGATGAGGGTGAGGGTCCGGCCGCGGTGCTCGCGCAGCTCGGGTGGGAACTCGGGCCCGGTGAGGAACACCGGGCAGGTCAGGCAGGCGTTGGCGTGCGGCAGGACTTCTGCACCGGCAGCCCGCAGTAGCCGTGCGGGAGGGTCTGGGTGGCGATCGGGTAACGGGTCTTGGCCCACTGAGCCTGGGCCGGCGGCCCGTCGGGGTCGATGCTGACCCGCTCACCCTTGACGTTGACCTTGACGGCCTGTTCCCATCGCCGGCGCACGGTCTGGTCGGTGATTCGAGCGTAGTGCGCGGTCATCTCGCTGGACTCGTGGTCGAGCAGAACCCGGATCACCTCCTGGGGCACGTCCCGGTTGAAACTGGTAACCGGCAGTGTTCCAACTGTGCGAATGCCCTCGGTCGATCAATGGCAAGCCGACCCGCACCGCAGGCGCGGCCACGCGCTGAGGAGCGGAAGCGGCGCGGCAGCCGATCTGTGCCGTTGCATCGGATGCAACGATCCGGCATGCGATGCAACCAAATCTGATGCAACATCGAGTCACTCATCGCAACTGCGAAGTCTATCGCCTGGTCAGGCCGCGTGATGTGCTGGTCGCCAACCGAGGACATGATCAATTCTGAACGACGACGTCGCAGGTAGGAGTCGTTCACTGATCTTGTCGAATGATGCATCAGATGCAATTCCGCCCATTTGCAGCCAGGTGGCATAGGTGTGTCGGAACAAGTGCGGACCGAACGTGACACCGGTGCGCCGGCGCAGCCGCCCGACCAGGTCATAGACCGCCGGATAGGCCGGCGGACGGCCCCGCGGCTCAGCCCACAGGTTGACGAACACGTAGTCGGAGTCCAGCGCCCCGTACTCGCGGTGCAGGTAGTCGGCATACAGCCGCATCAACTCCGCGCCGGCCGGGATGATCCGCGAACGTCCCGACTTCACACGAGCCCGGTTGTCGTCATCCCGCGGCACGATCATCACGTGCCGGTCGGCGATCTCCACGTCCTCGTGCCGCAGCCCGAGCGCCTCCCCGATCCGCACCCCCGTGTCGCCCAGCAGGGCGAACAACAGCCGGTCCCGCAGATGCGCGCACCCGTCCAGGACGGCCTGCACCTCGACGACGGTCAGCACCTGCGGCCGCGCGGTCGGCGCCACCAACGACACCGTGTGCCGCCGCGACTCGCCCTTGACGACATGCTGCAGGAACGGTCGGTACGACGTCGCCGCCGACCCGCGCCGCCCACCCGGACCCGCCGCCACGAGTAGGCCACCCAGCCGCTCTCCGTGCCGGGCGTGGAACTCGCAGAACGACCTCAGCGCCGCCGGCTTGCGGTTCACGCTCGCCGCCGCGCAATGATGCTCCACCGTCGCCGGCACCACCACCCGCCCCTCCCGGGCCACCGGTGGCAACCGCAGCCACGCCACATAGCCGGCCACGTCCTCCAGCGTGACCGCCCGCCAGTCCAGGCCGTGCCGGTTCAGGAACGCGAACCAGTCCTTCAGATCATGCGCGTAGGCCTTCACCGTGTTCGGGGACCGCTCAATCGAGGCCAAGAACGCCAGGAACCGCTCCACAGGCTCGACCGGCACATGATCCTCGCCCAACACCGTCCAAGACTCGGCCCCCGAGCCCGGCATCCACACCCGCTGCACCCGCATCGCACCCTCCGTCTCGTGATGGAACGGCGGAAGACAACCCCATCCACGACGTGATCGTCTGACCTCTCAAGCCTCGTCACGCACGTCGTGGACACTCGATGAAGGACTTCAGATAACCTCCTACTCCCTGGCGATCAACGCGGCCTGGTGTGTGGCCGCGACCCTCGCCGCGGACCTGCTGTCCTGGCTGCGGCTGCTGTGCCTGGACGGGCCCCTGGCCCAGGCCGAGCCCAAGACCCTGCGGTACCGGGTCCTGCACACCGCCGCCCGGCTGGTCCGCGGCCAACGCCGACGCCGACGCAAGATCCGGATACCGCAGACCTGGCCCTGGGCCGACGAGCTCAAGACCGCGTTCCTGGCCGCGTTCGCCCTGACCGCCCCGACCTGACCCGCACGCGAGCACCATCCGTCCCCGACCCGAGGAAACCCACCGGCCCGTGGAACCGGCGCCCACCCGACGCGACCGTCGGGCCCCCACGCGCGACCCGCACCGAAAACGAAGATCAGAAACGGAGATGAAGATCACCACGGCCGGGTCGGAAGCCGAACCTACCCACCCGGTGAACGATCAAGGTCAGGAGGCAAGTTCAACACAGCGACACGCTACCGCGTGATCAAGGCCGGGTGGGGTTGACAGGCCAAGCTGGCATCATGTTCCCTTTACCTGGGACCACCTGACCATCAGCTCTGATGCAAGGTCAAGAAGTGGAGGGCGGTATGAGTTCTTCAATATCGCACGTACATGCAAGTGAATACGCCGAGCTGAAGCAAATTATTAAGCTGCAAGGCTTGCTAGATAAACGGCCCGCGTGCTACGTTTTTCAACTTTTCTTCACGTTAGGCATGTTGGCCCTAAGCGCGAGCTTACTGCTACTAACAGATAGCCTGCTGCTGCAACTATTTAACGCAGCTTTCATGGCGTTCATTTTCACTCAAATTGCTTTTATTGCTCACGACGCTGGCCATCGGCAGATCTTTCAATCTGTACGGAAAAACGATATCCTTGGCCTTTTGCTCGGCAACTTTGTGCTTGGCCTGAGCCGTGCGTGGTGGGTTACCAAGCACAATCAACATCATGCTAATCCTAATCACACCGACCTTGATCCAGACATTGATCTCCCCATCTTTGCATTTTCCGCAGAACAAGCTCGCCGCAAACAAGCAATTCCCCGATTTGTGGTCAAATACCAAGCTTATATCTTCTTTCCACTCCTCCTGCTGGAAGCATTTCACTTGCTGATTTTCAGCGTCAGCTTCTTGTTGCAGAAAAAGCCAAAACGGTACCTCTTGGCCGAAACAATCCTTATTGTTGCCCACATCTCGTTGTATGGTGGGCTACTTTTTTATCTCCTCGGCATCTGGCCTGCAGTGCTCTTCATCGCCGTTCATCAGGCACTTTTCGGTCTATATCTAGGCTCGGTCTTTGCCCCAAATCACAAAGGTATGCTTATCCTGGAGGGTTATTCAGGAGAGTTGTGTGGATCTTGTAAGACCGCGGTTGAGCTGCGGAGATACGCCTCCGATCAAGATCGCTGAATAAGCCTCCTGGACGACGGCAATCAGATGGACTTTCTACGCCGCCAGGTGCTCACCTCTCGAAATCTTAAATCGCACCCAATCACTGACTTTTTGTTTGGCCCGCTCGGCTGCCAGATCGAGCACCACTTGTTTCCGAGCATGCCTCGGAGCAACTTACGAGAAGCAGAAAAAACTGTTAAAGATTTCTGCGAGAAACGATCGATCACACATCACGAGACCAGCGTCCTGAACTCTTATCGAGAAACTCTTCAATATCTTCATCAGGTAGGCCGCTCATTACGCCAAGGAACATGACGGAGGTAAAATAATGGCAACACAGCACGAGATGGAAGCAACGTATAACTACATGGATGAAATCTTCCGACTAAGCCTGGGTGAAACCGGCGACTGTAGTGGTGCCATGTATAATGGTGATTTCGGAAAAAACGTAATACAGGCGCAAGCGGACAAGCACAATTATGTTCTTGATGCGTTGAATCTGCACGCTGGATCTAGAATGCTTGATATAGGATGCGGATGGGGAGCAATGCTGGCAGCTATCAAAAAACGCGAAGGTGATGGGGTCGGTTTGACTCTATCAACTAAACAGGCAAGAGCATGCAGACGTAATAATCTTGAGGTGTACGTAGAAAACTGGAAGAATATCTCGGTAAAAACATTTGGGAAGTTTGATGGCGTTGTAAGCATAGGATCTTTTGAGCACTTCTGCGCAATTAATGAATATCTAAGCGGAAAGCAAAAGGAAATCTACCGAGAATTTTTCAGACTATGCAGTACCCTATTGCCCGAAAATGGAAGATTGTACTTGCAAACAATGATGTGGGGGCCAAATGCTCCTGAATATAAAGATATTTCTTTGAACGCAAGTAGGAGCTCAAACGAGCATATGCTGGCCGTACTGAAGAAGTTTTACTCGGCCGGTTCGTGGCTGCCAAGCGGGGAAGAACAAATTATTGAGGCAGCCCAGCCATATTTCAAAGTCATCTCCTTAAACAATGGACGAAGGGATTACATCGAAACTTTGCGCCAGTGGGGGGATGCGATTTGGAAGCCTAGCTTAGCCTAGCCTAGCCTAGCTTAGCCTAGCCTAGCCTAGCCTAGCCTAGCAAAAGTAGCTGCTGCCCTTAAATTGCTTCCGTACTTTGTTCGAGATAAGGAGGGTTATTCAGGAGAGTTGTGTGGATCTTGTAAGACCGCGGTTGAGCTGCGGAGATACGCCTCCGATCAAGATCGCTGAATAAGCCTCAAGGACTTCCGGTATCGGCTTGAGACACTCCTCCACGGTTACAATAGAGAGTGTTTCATACGAGAAGTAATGGATCATCAAAGAATCGTTTTCGAAAAAATCTACTGAAAATTTTCCTCGGCAAGCGAGATATCCATGCTTGAACAGACCTCCGCGGTTGCTGGGTCCGGGAAGCGCCCTGCGCTACTACACACCCATAGAAGCCGTAGTCGGGTCGCCCAGGGGAATCTCACCCCTGGGCTCCCACGGAACGGAACGTGACAGTCCCCCGTCATTCCGCTCTTCTCATCCTCTCCACTCGGATCCGACGTGCTCACCCGCATCCTCCCAGGCCTCGCCCGGTTGCTCGTGTGACCACATCACGAATGAGCCGGCCCCTTCGCTCCACGCTCATTACAAGCGCTTCATCACTACTACGAACCGGTCCGCCAGCGCGTGCCGCAACGGTACTCAACGCCTCACGGTTTCTGCCGCTCGACGCACTTCCTCTCGTCACTCGCTTTCCCACGTTCCCTGTAGCAGCCGCAGATCAGGCTCGCGCCGTCTTCACGCCGGACACCGCCTGGCCAGTACAGCGGACACCCGCCAGGCTCATCCCGGAATCTTTCATACACCCTGGTTCTGATGTCGCCTCTAGTTTTTCGACGCTTCGTCAACGGTTCGCTCTCGCTCGCCTTCCTGATCCCTGCCTGACGACTCTCACGCCGCCTTTTCCTCATCGCTCACCACAACGGTCTTCAGCCAATGCAGCATGAGGTGGCTTGACATCACCCCCGCAGGGCGACGCCGAAGGGCCACAATCCTTCATCTACTACAGAGCACTGCGCCAAGAAGTTTACCTAACCTCAACCCCTCTCCGCATTCGTGGCGCACATGAAATAAATTATCTGTTTGAGGGGGGTCGCCAACGCTCTGACCAGCGCAGATGCCATTTTGTACCATTTATGGTGAATTAGTTATTCAGTTACGCCTCCATAGCGCCGCTGACACTCGCCGCCACGCTGACCGACAGCTGGCGCGGCGGCGGTGACAAACGCATGATCGCGCTGACCGCGCCGAGCACAGCGTCGGCCGCAAACCTGACCGGCTATCTCATATGAACGGTCAATCTGGCACTGCTGCGGGCGGATCATATCCGCCAACGACACCATCTGACCACGACCTGGCGTCGCGTGAACGGGATGCGCCGATGCCCGCGAGCCGGTCACCGACGGTGCCCCCGGCGAGCAGCAGGGTGGCCAGCGCCAGGGCGTACCCGCTAGCCACCCACTGCAGCCCGGCGACCCCCGCACCGAGCCGAGCACCGATCTGGGGCAGCGCGACGTTCACGATCGTCACGTCCAACAGCACCAGGAAGTAACCGGCGCACCTACCGCCAGCACCAGTCGCCGCGAAACGCCGGATTCCCGGCGAGAATCTTTCATGTCGCACTGTGGCAGCGGCGACGGCGTGTGTGCGAGGTGTTCGGCGACGACTGTAAGGCTACTGAGGGTGTAGCCGCGTCCGAAGGGATCACTTGTCGGTGAGGGGGACGAGGTCGTCGGCGTGCACGACCTCGCGACGGCGCTCGGCGGGCAGGTCGCGCGACCGGCGCCCGATGAGCTCGGGCAGCTCCACCGCGTCGAACCCCACCACTCCGCGGGCGACCACGACCCCGCCCGGTCCGACGAGGTCAACGACGTCACCGGCCACGAACTCGCCCGCGATCCCGTGGATACCCGCGGCCAGCAGCGAGCGCCGCCGGTCGATCACCGCGGCGACGGCACCGGCGTCGAGATCGAGCTGCCCGCGCACGTCGGCCGCGTAGCGCAGCCAGAACCGGCGCGCCGACATCCGCCGACCCGACGGCCGGAACGCCGTACCGATCTTGGGGCCGTCCTCGGCGACGTCCAGCGCCGACCTGACGTCCTCGGCCGAAGCGAGCAGCACCGGGATCCCTGACGCCGCCGCCATCCCCGCCGCTGTGATCTTCGTGGCCATGCCGCCGCGCCCGAGAGCACCCACGCCCGGCCGCGCCACCTGCACCGCCTCCAGATCTGACGGTGCGTCGACCTCGGCGAGCAGCTGCGACTCCGGTCGCCTCGGATCCCCGTCGTAGAGGCCGTTGACGTCAGACAGCAGCACCAGCCCGTCGGCGCCGATCAGGTGCGCCACCAGCGCGGCCAGCCGGTCGTTGTCGCCGACCCGGATCTCGTCGGTGGCCACGGTGTCGTTCTCGTTCACGATGGGCAGCACACCCAGGCCGAGCAGGCGCTCCAGGGTGCGCTGCGCGTTGCGGTAGTGGGCGCGGCGGATCATGTCGTCGGCGGTCAGCAGCACCTGGCCGATCGCCTGCCCGTACCGCCGGAACGACACCCCGTAGGCCTGCGCGAGCAGCAGCTGCCCGACCGCCGCGGCGGCCTGCTGGGTAGCGAGGTCGGAGGGACGGCGAGTCAGCCCGAGCGGCGCGAGACCGGCCGCGATGGCACCCGAGGACACCAGCACTACCTGGCTGCCGGCCTTCCGCCGGGTCGCGAGCGCGTCCACCAGGGCGTCGAGCCGCAGCGGGTCGAGGCCCCCGTCGAGGCTGGTCAGCGACGACGACCCGACCTTGACCACGAGCCGCCGGGCCGCCGCGAGCGCCTGCCGGACGCTCACCGAGCCGGGCCGGGCACGCCGCCCGGCCGGTCCCCCACACCCTCGTCCGGCCGATCGTCGACGGCCACGGGTTCGGGCGGAGCGTCCGTGCGCAGCTTCTCGTCGGTGCGGTGCCGGCGCCGGTCGATGCGGGCCGCCTTGCGCTGTGCCGCGGTGACCCGGGTGTCCGGCTCGAGCCGCCGGTCGGTGCCCCGACCCGACATCAGCATGGCCATCCCGGCGGGCGTGCTCGGCTCCCAGTCGAAGGTGACGTCGCCGATCGTCACCGGCGCCCCCGGCTGCGCACCGGCCTGCGCGAGGGCTTCCTCCACGCCGAGCCGGGCCAGCCGGTCGGCGAGGTAGCCGACGGCTTCGTCGTTGTCGAACGAGGTCTGCCGGATCCAGCGCTCCGGCCGGTCGCCGCGCACGACGAAGCCGCCGGGCAGCTCCCGGTCGGCCTCGATGGTGAACCCGGCGTCGTCGACGGCGGTCGGGCGCAGCACGATGCGGGTGGGATCGGAGGGCGGCTGGGCCGCCCGGTGGGCACGGACCTGATCCGCCATCGCGAAGGACAGCTCGCGGAGCCCGGCATGGGTGGCCGTGGAGATCGAGAAGACCGGCCAGCCGAAGCGCTGCGTCAGATCGGCCGTCACCAGCTCGGCCAAGTCCCGCGCGTCCGGCACGTCGATCTTGTTGAGCGCGATCAGGCGCGGGCGGTCGGACAGCTCGCCACCCAGCGCCGGGGTGTAGCGGTCGAGCTCGTCCTCCAACGCCGCGACGTCGGACACCGGGTCGCGGTCGGGGTCGAACGTCGCGCAGTCGATGACGTGCACGAGCACCGAGCAGCGCTCGATGTGGCGCAGGAAGTCCAGCCCGAGCCCGCGGCCCGCCGAGGCGCCGGGGATGAGGCCGGGCACGTCGGCCACGGTGAACACGGCGGCGTCGTCCCCGCCCGTGCTGACCACGCCGAGCTGCGGCACGAGCGTGGTGAACGGGTAGTCAGCGATCTTCGGACGTGCCGCGGACAGCGCCGCGACCAGGGAGGACTTGCCCGCCGAGGGGAACCCGACGAGCCCGACGTCGGCCATCGACCGCAGCTCGAGCACGAGGTCGCGGGTCTCCCCCGGCTCGCCGAGCAGGGCGAACCCGGGGGCCTTGCGGGTGGCGGAGGCCAGCGCGGCGTTGCCGAGCCCGCCCCGACCGCCGGCGGCCGCGACGAACCGGGTGTCGGGACCGACGAGATCGGCCACGACCCTGCCGTCGGTGTCGAAGACCACGGTGCCGTCCGGGACAGCCAGCTCAAGATCGTCGGCGTTCGCCCCGGTCTTGAAGCCGCCCTGGCCGTGCTTACCGTTCGCGGCCGTCGCATGCGGGTGGTGGTGGAAGTCGAGCAGCGTGTGCACGCCGGGGTCGACGCGGAGCACGATGCTGCCGCCGCGACCGCCGTGACCCCCGTCCGGCCCGCCGAGGGGCCGGAACTTCTCCCGATGCACCGAGGCGCAGCCGTTGCCGCCCGCCCCCGCGATGGCGTGCAGCACCACGCGGTCCACGAACTTCGCCATCGTTACCTCTCACACAAACAGCGGGCCACCCGCGAGGGTGACCCGCCGTCGAAGAATCTCCGTTGCGGACCTCAAGGCGACTGCGGAGGCCCGGAAAAGCAGTCCTCAGACCTGCGCCGAGACCACGTTGACGACCTTGCGACCCCTCGCGTAACCGAACTCGACCGCGCCCTCGACGAGCGCAAACAGCGTGTCGTCGCCGCCGCGGCCGACGCCGGTGCCCGGATGGAACTTGGTGCCGCGCTGGCGGACGATGATCTCGCCGGCGCCGACGACCTGGCCGCCGAAGCGTTTCACGCCGAGGCGCTGTGCGTTGGAGTCGCGCCCGTTGCGCGAGCTGGACGCACCCTTCTTGTGTGCCATGGTGCGTCTCCCCTACTTCGCGATGGTGGTGACCTGGACCTTCGTCAGGCGCTGCCGGTGCCCCTGACGCTTGTGGTACCCGGTCTTGTTCTTGAACTTGTGAATGCGGATCTTCGGACCCTTGGTGTGCTCGACGACGGTGGCGGTGACCGACGCGCCCGCCAACGCCGCGGCATCGGTGGTGACCTCGCCGCCGTCCACCAGGAGCACCGCCGGGAAGCGGACCTCCGCGCCGGGCTCACCGTCGATCTTCTCGACGGTGAGCACGTCGTCGACGGCCACCTTGTACTGCTTACCGCCGGTCTTGACGATCGCGTACATCGACGCACTGCTCCTGAAGCTCGGGGGACGAAGCGCAAAGTGCCCTCTGCGCGGGCCGCGGCTCAGACGACTTCTCGAGGAGCGCGACGCAGGTGTCCCAGGATACGGAAGGGGTTCTCAGGGGGTCAATCCGGGTCTCCCCCACCGTGGGAGTCGGCATCGTCGGCGGCGGGCGGCCCGGCCGGGCGGGCCGCGGCCCGGCGGCTGCGCCGGGGCCGGACGGTCGCGGTCGGCTCGGGTTGCGGCGGGACCGCGACGGGCACCACCTGCTCGCTCCCGGCAGCGGAGGTCGTGGGTGTCGCGGGCACCGTGACGACGGCGGCGACCGGAGCGTCCCCGGTAGCGGAGGCGGGCGCGCCGGCTGTGCGGGTGACCCGCCCGCGGCGCTGCCGCGGCGGCTGTGCGTGCCCGTTCCGGTGATCTTCGACGTCGGCCGGGGTGGGGGCGACCGCACCCACCGGAGCCTCCGCGACCGGCGCCGTCACGACCGACGGGCTCGGAATCGGCGCGGGAACGGGGGTGGGGTCGGAGACTGCGGGAACCGGAGAGGCCTCCACCGCGGCGGCGGGGGAGCCGCTGCGGCCGCCGCCGTCCTCACCGTCCCCGCGGCGGTTGCGTCCACCCCGGGAACGACGCCCGGAGCCGTCGCCCTCGGAGCGCTCGCTTCGCTCGCCGTCGTCCCGCTGGGCAGTCACCGGCTCCGTGGTCACGAGGACGCCGCGCCCTCGGCACTCCTCACACGGCGTGGAGAAGTGCTCGAGCAGCCCGCCGCCGACCCGCTTGCGCGTCATCTGCACCAGGCCCAGCGAGGTGACCTCCGCCACCTGATGGCGCGTGCGGTCGCGGGAGAGGCACTCGGTGAGCCGTCGCAGCACGAGGTCGCGGTTGGCCTCGAGCACCATGTCGATGAAGTCGATGACGATGATGCCGCCGACGTCGCGCAACCGCAGCTGGCGCACGATCTCCTCGGCCGCCTCGAGGTTGTTGCGGGTGACGGTCTCCTCCAGGTTTCCCCCGGAGCCGGTGAACTTGCCGGTGTTGACGTCGATGACCGTCATCGCCTCGGTACGGTCGATCCCCAGCGTCCCGCCGGACGGCAGCCAGACCTTGCGGTCCAGGGCCTTGAGCAGCTGCTCGTCGATCCGGTACTCGGCGAACACGTCGGCCAGCCCGACATGGCGGTGCAGCCGGTCGGCGAGCTCGGGCGCGACGTGCCCGACGTAGTTGGCCAGCGTGTCCCAGGCGTCGTCGCCGGAGACGACGAGGCGGGAGAAGTCCTCGTTGAACTGGTCGCGGACGACCTTGATGATCAGGTCGGGCTCCTCGTAGAGCAGCACCGGCGCCTTGGGCTTGTTCGGGCCGGTCTGCTCCGACTTGGCCTTGACGACCTCCCACTGCGCCTGCAGGCGGCGGACGTCGCGCTCGAGCGCCTCGTAGCTGACGCCCTCCGACGCCGTGCGGATGATCACCCCGGCCTCGCTCGGGACGATCTCCTTGAGCATGTCCTTGAGCCGGCGGCGCTCGACGTCGGGCAGCTTGCGACTGATCCCGGCAGCACCCCCGGACGGCACGTAGACCAGGAAGCGGCCGGCCAGGCTGATCTGCGTGGTCAGCCGGGCTCCCTTGTGCCCGACGGGGTCCTTGGTGACCTGCACGAGCACGCTGTCACCGCTGCTCAGGGCCTGCTCGATGCGGCGGGCCTTGCCGCCGAGCCCGGCGGCGTCCCAGTCGACCTCGCCGGCGTAGAGCACGGCGTTGCGGCCCCGGCCGATGTCGACGAACGCCGCCTCCATGCTGGGCAGGACGTTCTGGACGCGGCCGAGGTAGATGTTGCCGACCATCGACCCCCCGTCGCGCCCGGCGACGAAGTGCTCGATGAGGATCTCGTCCTCGAGCACCGCGATCTCGACGCGGTCGCCGCGCTCCCGCACGACCATCGAGCGGTCCACCGACTCGCGGCGGGCCAGGAACTCGGCTTCGGACAGGATCGGCACCCGGCGCCGGCCCGCGTCCCGGCCGTCGCGGCGACGCTGGCGCTTGGCCTCCAGCCTTGTGGAGCCCCGGACGCCCTGCACGCCATCGCCCTCGTCGTCGGAGTCGGCGCGCTGCTCGCGGGGCTGACGCACCCGGGTGACGGTGTCCGGCGGGTCCGCGTCGTCCCCGGTGTCGGCGCTGTCCTCACCCGTGCTCTTGCGCCGACGCCGGCGGCGGCGGCGTCGCGACCCTCCGGTATCGGCCTGGTCCGCGTCGTCCTCGGTGTCGTCCCCGGATTCGGACTCGGCACCGGAACCGGTCTCGTCGGCCGCGGCACCGTCGGTGCCGGCGTCCTCGCCGCCCTCGTCGTCGAGGTCCTCACCACCGCGCCCGCGACCCCGGCCGCGACGGCCGCGTCGCCGGCGTCGGCGCGACGCGCTATCGGCGTCGTCGTCGTCGGAGTCCTCGCTCGACGCGGAGGTGGTCTCGTCGGCAGACTCAGGCTCCTCCCTAGCCGCCTCGTCGCGGCGGCCTTCGTTCGTCGCGGTGGCGGATTCGTTCGTCGCGGTGTCGGGTTCGGCGGCGCGGTGGCGGACACGCGCGGGCGGCGTGGGCGGCGTGGGCGGCGTGGGCGGCTGGAACAGCGGGCTGGCGGACGCGAACAGCGGCGCGCGCTGGGCTCCGGCCTCCTCGGCTGCCTCCTTGGCGGGGGCATCGGCGACGTCCACCGCCAGAGCCACGATGACTTGCTCGGCAGCCCGTCGGTCGATGCTGGACTGCGCGCTGCGTGCCTCGACCCCCAGGTCGGCCAGGGCGGCGAGGACCTCACGGCTGGTGCGCACGAGCATCTTGGCGAGCGCGTGCACCCGCATCTTCTCGGGTAGGTCGGTCCGGGCAGGAACGGTGACCGGCCCGCCGGTGCTACCGGCGGGCGAATCGATATTCGACATTCAGCTCCTCCGCCCCCGGGCGCCTCCGATGGAGGCGGCCGCGCAGGGGCACGTACAGTTCTCTCCCCGCGCGGTGCACGGAGAGCAATCCTCGTGGTCTCGCTCCGCCTCGGGAGGCGGTGTGTCCGCGACGGCGTGCCGGTCAACCAGGACCAGGGCCGAGTGGATCGGCCAAGTCACCTCGGCGGTCGAGCAGTCCCTGGGCCATCCGGCTCGCCTTCGGGGGAACCGGCGGCCTGAGGCCTGCGACAACGTCGAGTGCACCCAACACGTCATCGGGTCGAACAGCGGGTGTCGTCTGCCGCACGACCGCGGTCAGTATCGCACATCCTCCCGCCTGCGCGGGGGACGTCGAGGATGGGACATCCGACGGGTCCGGTGCCGCCTCCACGTCAGCAGACACCAACGCCGCCCGGACGTCGATCTGGCGGCGGCCCGACGGGGTGACGCGCTCGACCACGACCGCGGTCTCGGCGAGCAGCGTCGCGATCGCCGCCCGCAGCGTGTCAGGTGCGACGCCGGACAGCTCGATCCGCCAGCGGCTGGCGTCGATCCGGTCGGCCAGCGCGGCCCCCTGCGCGACGGCGGCCGCGAGCACGTCCAGCCCGTCGGGCAGGGCCGCGTCGAGCACCGTGACCAGCGCGGCGGGCTCGACGGGCCGGATCAGCCCGATCTCCACGTACTCGGCCTCGCTGGCCGTGCCGGTGGGCGCCGCACCGATCCAGGACAGCCGCGGATGCGGGCTGAACCCGTGCGAGTGGGCCACCGGCACGCCCGCCCGGCGCACGGCACGCTCGAAGCTGCGCGCGACGTCGCGGTGCGACAGGAACCGCAGCCGCCCCCGCTTGGCGAACCGCACCCGGATGCGCACCACCGTGGGCGGAGCAGGATTCGCCGCCTCACCCGGCCGCACGCGCGTCACGAGTCGTGACCCTACCCACGGTGCGGTCTCGACAAGTTCGAGGTCGCTCGGCCCACTTACCCGCCACGAGCGGTATAGTTCGACGAACTACGCTACTCGCTAATGGGGCCAAGTGTGATCGAGAAACCGAGTCGGATCTTCGACCGCGATGTCGAGTGGCGCCACCTCGCCGGTTTCGCCGAGCGCGCCATCGACCGTCCACAGCTGGGCGTGATCAGCGGGCGCCGCCGGCAGGGCAAGACCTACCTCCTCGAGGCACTGACCCGAGCGACCGGCGGTCTCTACTTCGGCGCCACCCAGGCCACCGAGGCCGAGTCCCTGCTGCTGTTCGGCGAGGCGCTGGGCGCGTACGCCGACGCTCCGGTGCCGCCCCGGTTCGCCGGCTGGGACGAGGCCGTCCGGTACCTGTTCGCCATGCCGTACCGGGGGCCGGTCGTGATCGACGAGTTCCCATACCTGAGCAAGGCGTCACCAGCTCTGCCGTCGATCCTGCAACGGGAGATCGACCGCGGGGTATCGGAACGAACCGCGCTCTCCCTGCTGCTGTGCGGATCGGCCATGTCGGTGATGGGCGGGCTTCTCTCCGGCTCCGCACCGCTACGTGGCCGGGCCAACCTGGAACTGATCGTCCGCCCCTTCGCGCCGCGCGCGGCGGCAGCGTACTGGGGAGTCAAGGACGACGCCCGGCTGGCGGTCCTGCTGCACGCCGTCGTCGGAGGCACCCCGGCCTACCGCCGGTTCGTCAACGAAGACGCACCCGGCTCGACCGACGACTTCGACGACTGGGTGCTGCGCAACGTCCTCGACCCGGCGAGCCCACTGTTCCGCGAGGCCCGGTACCTGCTCGATGAGGAGGCCGACGTCCGGGACAGCGCGCTCTATCACTCCGTCCTCGCCGCCGTCGCCGCCGGCAACAACGCCCGCGGGGGCATCGCGAGCTACATCGGCCGCAAGGCGGCCGACATCGGCCATCACCTGAACGTCCTGGAGGACTGCGGCCTGCTCCGCAGGGAGCCCGACGTGTTCCGCTCGGGCCGGTCCCGCTACCGGATCGCCGAGCCGCTGGTCAGCTTCTACCAGGTCGTCATGCGACCGCAGTGGGGTCTGCTCGAGAGCGGCCGGGCCGAGGCGGTCTGGTCGGACGCCCAGGCACGGTTCTCGGCCCAGGTGCTCGGACCGCACTTCGAGCAGCTGTGCCGCGAGTACGCGATGGGCGCACCGGAGGAGGTGTTCGGCGGGCTGCCCGGCGAGGTGGGCACCGGCATCGTCGCCGACCCGGGCCGCCGAAGCCAGCTCGAGATCGACGTCGTCGTCCTGGCCCCGGCGGTGCCCGGACAACCCCGCCGGGTGCTCTCGCTCGGCGAAGCGAAGTGGGGCGAGACGATCGGGACGCGCCACATCGAGCGCCTGCGCCGAGCCCGCGACCTGCTCGCCAACCGCGGCTACGACACCCGGGGCACCGTCCTCGCCGGCTACAGCGCAGCCGGCTTCGAGCCCGGGGTGAGCGACTCGCCCGGGCCGGACCGGGTGCTGGCTGTCGACCTGGACATGCTCTACCGCCCGTGAAGGACATCGGCCACGAGCAGCATGATGATCGCTATGTCGCTCTCGCGCAGGCTGACGTGGTGTTGCTGGTCTGTCTCCCCCGTCGCACCGGCCTCCGTCTTTCACCGGGGTTGACGACAAGCCGCGCGTGATCTCGCCCCAGACGGGCTGAGGTGCACCCGACCAGCCAGACCACACCACCTCGACGATCGCGCAAGCACCAGGCCGGAACGCGGGAGCAGCGCCTCGGAGCGACTCTCGGTTCATGTCACGGTCCGGTCAGAACGGTGGGGGGTCGTCGTCAGCGAGGTCAGTTTCGGGTTTGAGGGGGCCGAAGAGGTCGGCCACGGACGTCTGCCGGTGAGTCGGCCGGGTACGAGATGCGGGTGCGGGTGCGGGCTCGGGCTTCGGTGTCGGGAGTGGTGGGGGGTCGGGGTGGTAGTTGTGGGGGTGGCTGGTGTAGGTGTGGCCGGTGGGGGTGGTCCAGGTGACGGCGCCGTCGGGGTGTTGGGTGACGGTCCAGCCGGCGTGGTGTTTGAGGCTGTGGTGATGGTGGCAGCCGCCGTAGAGGTTGTCCTCGCTGGTGGGGCCGAGTGGGTAGGGGATGCAGTGGTCGAGGTCGGCGTCGAGGGCGCGGCGGCGGCAGGTGGGGAACCGGCAGTACACGTCGCGGGCGCGGACGTGGTCGGCCAGGGCGGCGGGGGGCCGGTAGGTGGTGCGGCCGTGGTCGAGCAGGGCCCCGGAGGCGGGGTCGGTGAGCAGGCGTGTCCACACGGCGTCGGCGGCGATCTCACGGGCGGCGTCAGCGGGCAGGGGCCCGTAGCCGACGAGTTCGCAGGGTTGGTCGTCGGCGCCGATCAGGGTGCTGTAGGGCATGAGGATCTGGATCAGCGGTTTACCCGGTGCCACCGGTTGCAGTGGTAGCGGCGGCCCGGCGGGGTGCGCCGCCGCTGCGGGCGGGGTCGGGACAGGGGTGGCGGGTTCGCTGGTGGTGTGGTCGCTGGTGGCCGGTGCGGTGGTGGGGTCGGTGCCGGTAGGCGAGGGTGGCCGATTCGGTGGGGTCGGTGGGGTCGGTAGGGGTGATGGTGAGGTGGCCGGTGAGCAGGGCGACGAGCAGGTCGGCGCGGCGGGCGTCCATGCCGCGGGGGTCCTCGGCGCCGAGCCCGCGGGCCAGGCGGGTGAGCCACTGATAGGCCGAGGTCGCATCAGGGGCGGCGAGCAGCGCCCACAACGACGCCATCCCCTCGGTCTCCTGTCCGACCACCACCCGACGGTCCTTGCGGGCGGCGCGGTGGCGCGCCGCGGCACCCTCGGGGTCCACGGCGATCACAGCGCGGGCCAGCGCGGCGCGCAGTTGTCCGGTGGTCTGGGTGGGGGCGCGGTCCAGGACCCGGTCCTGTACCGCGACGGCGTGTTCAGGGATCAGGGACCCGGTGATGTCGGTGATGGCCCGGACCTTCGGCAGGTCCAGCAGACCGTTCTCCCACGTCTGCAGGGTGGCGGGCAACGTGGTGGCGAGGTGGGCGGCCTGCCCGAGGCGAGCCATGGCCGTACCGCGGGCCAGATGTAGGGCCAGCCCGATCTCGTCGGGGGCGTACCGGCTGATCGACGAAGGCCGGTCACAGTTGATCGCCTGGGGGTCGTCGCCGGGGCGGCGGCGGGAGAACTCGGCCAGCAACCGGGCCTGACGGGCTTGGGCCCACGACGTCAGGTGATCGAGCGCGACGACGGCGTCGACCAGCTCGGCGTCGTCGAGACCGGCACCGCCGTCACCGGTGGCGGCGTCCACCTCCAGGGCCAACCACCCCGACGGCTGCACGTCCGCGGGGGAGTACCCCGGCGACGGGATGTCGGCGTGCTCACGGAACCCGGGACGCCAGTCCGAGGACGTGTCCGGCGACCACGGAGGCGGCTCGTCGAACGGCTCGGGTCGGTCTGGTGGTTCGGCGGGTGTCGGGTCGTTCCCGCCGCCTCGATCAAGCACGTCTTCGAACATGCGTTCGATACTACTCGGGCTATGGTCTCCTGTCCAGCGCGATCCGGCGGCTGCGCTATCGACTATCACCGCTACTCGCTGCTCGCATGGCTGATCCGCGGGCAGCGCAGGCGACGGCTCCACCTCCGTTGCGTACCTGTCGGAACCAAAGATGTGATCAACACCTGGCGAGCGATCACAGCCCGGCCCGTGTTGATCAAGCAGGTCGGAGCGATCACCGTAGACCGTCCACCGAACCGCACGCGGATACACGCCGCCGCGGATCGAGCGGGGTGCATCACCTACCGCCGACCGCACATATGTCAGACGGGTCGCAAGTGTACCTACGCCGCGGGCTCAGCGAGACAGCAGTAAGGCTCAGGTCGGGTCGTGGCGGCCACCCACTAGCCTCACGCGTTACCGAAAGGGGGGTGCGCGGACGTGTCAGTGGATCTTGTCGTCGTCACCGTCGGTGGCGTGCAGCGCTTCATCGGTGAGGCCCGCAGTACCGCGGACGTGTCCGGGGCAAGCGATCTGCTGCAACGGTTGCTCCGGGCTGGCGCAGCGCAGGTGGCGACGCAGCTGGTCGATGCGTCGGAGCCGTACGGACTGATCTTTCCGGCAGGCTCGGGCGACGACGCACCGGCGTCGAACAAGCTGGTCTTCCTGGTTCCCGGCGGGGAGGGTGCCGCCCTGGCTGAGGGCGCAGCGGACCGGCTTCGGGCGGCATGGCGCTCGATGGTCGAAGAGGCTTTCGTCGGGGGCGATGTGCCGCCGACACCCGGGGTGCCCGACGTGGCGTGGGTCGCCGTCACCGGGTCGCCGGACGAGTACGACTCGCTGTGGGCGACGGCCCAGCACGAGCTGGCAGGTCGACGGCGGGCTCGGGTGTTCGCACCGTACGAGCAGGAGAACCGCATGCTCTGCGCCCAGTCCCCTGGCCTGCCGTCGGTGCCGCCCCCAGCCAACGCGCGTTCCCATGAGCGCGACGAGAAGCTCTCGGCGGCTGGCTGGGTGAAGCGCTGGGCAGGTGCACGTGCCCCTTCGACGGCCAGCCTTGCATCCGCGTGGTTCCGCTCACAGTTGCTGGCAGCCGCCGCGAGCGATGACGAGCTCCGCGTCGAGCTCGCGAGCGTGACCACCACACTCGCGGCGGCGGTCAGACACCTGAAAGCCCCGCGGGAGCGGTGGACGCTGCCGCCACGCGTGGACGGCCTGGACGCGCTGCGAGCGGAACTCGGCCCGTGGGTTTACCCATCGCACTGGGATGTCGACTCCCTGCGGCGCGAGTTCCCCGCAGCCGATCCGGTACTCGTCGGCGCGGGACGCTCGGCAGCGGCCCGGATCATCGCGACCGCGCGCGCAGCCGGGATCGCGCCGCCGAGCCCGTATCTCGCGATCCTGGCGCAGGACCTGGATCGGCTCGGGCGGGCTCTTGGGAGGATGTCGCTGCCTGCGCAACGTGCCGCCTCGGCGCAGCTGTCCGAGCTGGCCGGCCGGCAGCGGGAGCTCATCGACGGCGACCACCCGACCGCACATCTCGTCTACACCGGCGGCGACGACCTGCTCGCGTTCTGCCCGGCGCACGAGGCGCTCGCGCTGGCCGCCGCACTCCGCGCCCAGGTGCGGGAGGCCGGCGCACAAGGCCGGCTGCCACCCGGACCGGACGGTGCACCGGTGACGGCGTCGACCGGTGTGGTCTTCGTCCACATGTCCAACCCGCTGCAGGACGCCGTCGACGGGGCGCGGAGGGCGCTCGGGCAGGCCAAGTCGGCAACGGACCGCGCCGGGCGCAGCCGCGACGCCGTCTGTGTCGTGGTCCGCCGCCGGGGTGGCGAACGGGCGGCCACCGTGCAGCCGTGGTGGCCAGTTCCTGATCAGCAGCGGGCTACCGATCTGCTCGACCTCGCTCGGCCCGGCGCCGGCGGGCAGGAGCTGTCGGCAGGCCTGGCCGGTGTGCTCGAACGCGACGCCGAGCAGCTCGACGCCCTCGCCGGTGATCGGCCACTGCTGAGCGCCGAGATCGAACGGTTGGTGCTGCGCCAGGGCGGCACCCTGGAGATCGCGTCGGCCCTCGTCACCCTGGGGCGCACCGAGCGCGTTGAACGCGTCGATGTGACGGGCCTGACGTTCCGGCCTGTCCCCGCAGCGCTGGTGGCCCGTTTCCTGTCCCAGGAGGCTGGATAATGATCACCTGGCTGACCGTCGCGCCGCTGGACACCGTCATGGTTCGGGACGGGCGGCCGTTCGACGCCGGCGGCGTGGCCAACGGCGTCGCCCCGCCGCCGAACACCCTCGGCGGGGTCGCGCGGGCGGCGCTCGGCCACGACGTGGAGCGGATCCTCGGCCCGCTGGTGGTCAGGGGTGAGGCGATGGCCTTCCCCGTCCCTGCTGATCTCGTGGCCGACGACGGGTCGATCCGTCGGCTGGAACTCGTCGAGCGCCAGCCGACGGCGCGCAGCGACCTCGACGCGCAGTACCGCCTCACCCATCGTCTCCACGGCGAGGGCGAGCCCCTGGACGAGTGGCTCACCGCCACCGGGATGCGGCGCTGGCTGGACGCCGAGGACGATCTGGCCCCGGGTCAGCGAATCGAGCGGCGGTGGACGCACGACGAACCACCGTGGTCGCCCGAGGCCCGCCTCGGCCTGGCCCGTCACCAGGACGGCGACCTCGCGAAGACGTCGATGCCCGGGATGCTCTACGCGATGACCCAGCTGCGGCCGCGGGACGACGTCCGGTTCGTGATCGGTTGCGTGACCGACGACCCCGTCGAGATCCGTCATGACCTCGTCCCGTTCGGCGGGCGCGGGCGACTGGCAGAGGTCTCGCGGTGGGACGGGTTCGACCGGGTGCCGCAGCCGCCGGTCGACTTTCCGGGCGGACGGGTCGCGGTGTACCTGGTGACCCCCGCCCTGCTGGCCGACACGTTCTGGCGACCGCCCGGGGCCGAACTGTGCGCGGTGGCCTCGACCGGTCCGCGCCCGGTGGCGAGCGCGCAACCCGGGGCGGACTTCCACCGGACCCGGTTGCTGGCCTGGACCGTCCCGGCCGGGTCGGTCTTCTACCTGCGGTTCGACGACGAGCCGACCCTGGCGGCGTTCGTGCGGGACCACCACGGTGACCTGCTCCCGCACGGGTCCACGCAGCGGATCAGAACGGCGGGTTTCGGCACCTGCCTGATGGGGAGATGGTGATGGAACGACGACTCCTGACGCTGCTGGCGGAGACGCCGGTGCACGCGGGCGGGCCGGAGTCCCTGGCGGCGGTGGACCTGCCCATCCAGCGCGAGGCCGCCACCGGGTTGCCGGTGATCTGGGGGCAGAGCCTCAAGGGGGCGCTGCGCGAGACGGTGCACGCCCAGGGGTGGGACGACGAGGCGGCGCTGTTCGGCTCACCCCCGCCGACCGCGAGCGACGGCGCGGGCGCCCTCACCAAGGGTGGGATCGCGGTGGGCGACGCGCAGTTGCTGGCGTTGCCGAGCCCAGCGCTGCGCGCGGTGTTCGCCTGGACGACATCGGGCCAGCTGCTCAACCGGTTGGCACGCAAGATCGGGCTGCTCGGCGTCGACACCGGTGGCCTGCTGGACCCGCAGACGCGGGACCGCGGCATTGGGACGCCGGCGTGGTCGGGCAGCCAGGTTCTGGGCCCGGTGCTGGAGGATGTGGACGCGTCCGCGGAGCCGGCCCGGATCGGTGCGTTGCTGGGCAAGTTGGTGTGCCCGACGGGACCGGCCTTCGACTACACCCGGCGCAAGCTCACCGATGACCTGCTGGTGCTGCCCGACGCCACGTTCGGCACGCTGGCCACCACCGGCACCGACGTGGTCGCCCGGGTGCAGCTGAACGACGACAAGACCGTCGCGCACGGCCCGTTCTACTCCGAGCAGCTGCCGCCGGAGACCGTGCTCGCGGCACTGCTGACCGGCAGCGCCGATCACCTCGACCGGTTGGCGGATCTGCTGGACGGGTAGGTCCTGCAGCTCGGCGGGGACGAGACGGTCGGCAAGGGCCTGCTCTGGTGCCGGCTGCACGACGCGGACTCGGTCCGGCGCGCCCTGCCGGCCGCGGCGTCCGGTGACGCTCCCGCCACAGCGGCAGCTCCTGCGACCCGACCGGTCCCCCCGCCCGCCGCGTCCGGTGGCAGTGCCGTCGCCGTCGCACCGTCGGCTTCGGCTCCCCAGCCCGCTCCCCCGACCCGCCCGACGCCTCCCAGTGGCCCTCCGCGGCCGGGATCGCCCGGATCCATACCGCCCCGGAGGCCGTGATGCGCCGCCTCGACCAGCATCTCGCCACAGCTGCAGCGGCCGCCCTGCGCGACAGCGGGATCGGTCCCTCGAACGCGGACCTGCGCAGCCGGATGAGCTCGCTGCCCGCCCTGTTGCAGAGCAGCGGGCTGGCGGCGACATGCGCCTTCCTGCTCGCCAAGGCCGGGCCTCCGGATGTGGTCGCGGCCAAGGCGCTGCTTCGCGAGGCCGCCGAGACGGCGCGCCTGGCGGTCGAGCAGGAGCCGAACGCATTGCTCGTCGCGCTCGCCGGGGTCGACGAGCATCTGCTGGCCATTGCCGAGCAGCGGGCAGCGCTGCTCGGGATGTGGCTGTCCCGACTGGCAAACGCGCAGTTCAAGGCAGCCGAGCGGGCCGGCGCGCGGTGAGCCCGCAGGGCGCGGTCGGCCGCAAGCTCAGGCGTGAAGGCTGGACCGATGTGAGTCGGTTGACCTCAGCCATAACTGGAGCCAACCCCAGCCTGCTGCTGCACCGCCTCTGGCTGGGCAACGAACACCAGGACACCCAGAGGCATATGGAAGTGGTCCGGGATGCGGCCAACTCGATCCCCGACGCCCTCCTGGGCGCCCTCCTGGGCGCCCTGCACGGGCGGCGCGCCGCGGCGGCGGCCGTCCTTCCCACGACGTCACACCAAGTGACGATCACACCGATGTGGCGTCTCGTCCTCGGCCACGGCGAGGACTCGGTGCTGGAGAGCGGGTTGACCCTGTCGAGCACCTACGGCGTCCCCGTCATCCCGGGCAGCGCGCTGAAGGGAGCCTGCGCCGCACAGGCCCGCCGAACGCAGTGGCCGTCCGCCGACATGATGCGGGTGTTCGGCGGCCCGCGACCGGCCGACCCGACTGATCCCGCGCGACGGGGCAGCATCCACTTCTGGGACGCGCTCCCCCAGCAGCCCCCGCGTCTGGTGGTTGACGTGCTGACCCCGCACGTCAAGCCGTACTACGACGAGGCCAACGCCGGCGAGTCGACCCCGATCACGCACCCTCCGGCCGAGTACCACAACCCGGTACCGGTGCGGTTCCTCGCGGTCGAGCAGACCCCGTTCCGCACCTTTCTGACCGGCCCTCCCACCGACGTCGCCGCGGTGATCGAGCTGTTGCGGGTGGCGTGCGACGAGTGGGGACTGGGCGGCAAGACCGCGGCCGGCTACGGCTACTGCGAGGTAACAATTGAGCAGGAGAGCAACCGGTGAACATCCTTCATGTCCTGACGACAGGAAGCTCGCTGCTCGAGTCGATCACGCAGCGGAATGATGACGACTACCGCTCGCTCGCCGGTGCCCTGATCCCCGGAGCGGCGGGCCCGGACACCGTGAGCGAGATCCTGCTCGACGCCCGCGCCACCGCGGACACGGCCCTGGACCTCGACCGGCTGTTGCGTCCCGAGCAACAACGCACGCTCGCTGCGGCGTCGCACCTGAACGCGGCCGAGTGGGCGTCGGTGCACACCGTCAGGCGGCCCGACCAGGGCTTTCCCACCTCGGATCGCGACAGCTACGTGTTTCTCGCCTCGGACACCGACGACGGCCTGCGGGCCGCCGCACTGCTGGCGGTCGGGCACGATCCCTCACTCGTGCATTACCTGCACGAGCCGCTGGACCACGGCGACCGGAACATCCTCCCTGGTGAGGGGTGGATCTGCCGCGTTCCCCGGCTCGACCTGGGAGACGCCCGACGGAGACCGACACCGCGGACCTGGCGATCCCTCGGGGCGATCGGGCGGCTGGTCGCCCGGACCGCCGAGCAACAGCCCGACGACTGGACGGTGGTCGTGCACTACTCGGGCGGCTACAAGGCGATCGTCCCCTACGCCGTCGTGCTGGCCGAGGCGATGCGGTCACGGCTGCGGGAGTGCACCGTGCCGGTGCGGGCGGTGGCGCTGCACGAGTCCAGCGTCCGGACCGAGACGCCGGTCGTCGTCGAGGTGCCCGTGCGGGCGATGTCCTGCGACCTGTGGGCGGACGTCAAGGAGCTGCGCGCCGCGTTGCGACGCGACTCAGCCGAGGTACCGCCCGGCACCACGGAGCGGCTCAGCGGGCTGATGCTGGAGCCATCGGCGAACGGTCGCGGATCGACTGTCACCGATCCCGGCCTGATCAGCACCCACGTCTTGTGAGCGGCCTCGACGAGGCGCTCGACCGGTATTTCGAGCTGCTCCGCACGGGCCCACCGGAAGCCGAGAACGTGGTCCCCCAGCACAGGCTCCGCCGGATGAGTCTCGCGCTGCTGGAGCGGGCACTGGCCGATCCTGCCAGGGTCGCCGGCCAGGACGGGCTTGTGCCGGATCGGTCGGTCGACAGGCTCAGGAACATGATGCGGTTCGCGCTGTGGCTGCGACTGGCTCCACCGGAGCTGTTGCCGGCCGACTTCACCTCCCGAGCGGCGCGCTACCGGTTCCTGGTCTGGACGTTGCCGCTGCGCCTGGGATGGCCCGACGCGCTCGACGTCGAGCGCCTCCAGTTCGGCGCCACCGCGGACACGATCGAGACCTGGGAGCTGGGCACCCGCGAGGTGTTGGCGGAGGCGCGCGCCGCCCGGACCGACTGGCTGGGGTACCTGGAGAACTGGGAGCAGGACCCCTGGCTCGCCGCGCGGTACGCCGCGGAGCCCGATCTGACCGAGATCGACCTGCGCTGGGTGACCACCACCTGGGTGGGACCCGACCCGTCCGATCCCGACCGCCGTGAGCGGCCCCTGTCGCTGGCACCAACGCCGGCCGAGGAACCCGCAGACCATCGCGCCGTCGCCCAGCTCGTCGTGGAACAGCACTGGCTCACCCGGGGTGCGGTGCTGGCGGCGGCCCGCGCGTACTTCCCGGGACGGTGGGCACGGTTCGTCCCGTTCGCCGGGCCGGTCGTGGCGGCGGTCCCGGCGGGGATGCTGCTGCTCGGCCTCGCCGACCCAGCGCGGTGGGTCGCCGCCGGCGTGGTCGCGGCCGCGGTCCTGGGCGCCGGGTTCGTCAGGCCCGCGTACACCCCGCTGACCCTCGCCCGCGTGCCCTCGGCGATCGCCGTGGGCCAGGCGGTGCTGCTCAGCCTGACCCCTCGCTGGTGGCTCGCCGAGAACGGCTGGCTGGTGGGTCTCGGCCTGCTCGTCCTGGCATTGGGCTATCTGGTCTATGACTCGCGCGCACACGGCTCCCGGCGGTGGCGGGCCGTACACCGCGGGGCCGGCCTGCTGGGCGTCGCGGCGGTGTACGCGTTCTGCATCAGCATCGCCGTCCTCGGCTTCGTCGCGCCGGCGGTGGCCGAGCGGGGTGAGTGCCTGGACGGCTGGTGGACCGTCGGCGCGTTCGAGCGGCGCTCGCCGAGCGAGGAGTGCACCGGGAAGCTCGACCTCACCGAGGGAGCCGCGTTACCCGCCGCGGCCAGTGTCCTGACGTTGATGGCCGGGTGGTCGCTCGGTGTCGGGTTGGCCGCGCAGGTGCTCTGGGACGACCGCCCGATCAGCGCCCCGCTCGGTCGGGTCCGACGGGTGCGAGGAGCGAGCTGATGGCCTGGACGACGCTGCACCTGCGGGTGCTCACCCCGCTGTTCAGTGGTGACGAGCCAAAGGGCACCCCGACGATCCGGGTTCCGTCGGTGCGGGGTGCGCTGCGCTTCTGGCTGCGTGCGGTGATCGCGGGCCGCGGCCTGGTGGGTGAAGCGGATCTGAAGAACCTGTGGCAGGCGGAGCAGCAGGTGCTGGGCAGCACCCACGTTCCCTCCCCGATCGCGCTGCGCATCCGCCGTCAGCCCGAGACCTCGACCGAGAAGCCACCGGAATGGACCAACAACTCCAGGCCCAAGGCCTTCGACGGCGCCCACTACCTGCTGGGCCAAGGCCTGTGGAGCTACAAGGAGGGAGTAATCCGCCACATCCCAGCCGGCGCGGAGTTCGACCTCGACGTGCGGTTCAGTGACAAAGATGACAAAGACGCAGTCAACGGCCGGTTCATGGTCGCCCTGTGGGCCTGGCTCACCTACGGCGGGCTCGGCGCCCGCACCCGACGCGGTTTCGGACAGCTCAGCTGCATCGGTGTCGCCGGCGCTCCCCTCCCGACAGGTTGGACGGTCGGCGCACTGTCCCGGCCACGGACCTGGGCAGGCTGGGAGCGGCTGACCGAAAGTGTGTACCCACCGGCCCCACCTTGGTCGGATACCGGCCCGTGGGCGGAGCTACCAGCCGGATTAGCAGGACCCGACACTGTGGCCGAACACCCTGCATTGGATCGAAGCTGGTGGGAAGGCGACATGGTCAAGCTGAATGCGGTGGGCTGCGGCGAGGCACTGCACCAGACCGGCCTGAAGTGGCGGTGCTTCCGGGCTGGCCCAGACGCACTGATGGACGACGGCCTGCCGTCCGCCGACACTCGGTCACCGGAGTGGAAGGACGTCATTCACGAGGTGGGATCGAGCTATCCCGTCGGTGCGCTCGGTCTTCCCGTCAACTACTACTCGGCCAAGGGGCAGCGCCCGTTCAGCGCGGCGGTCACCCCCATACAAGGCATCGACGAGCTGCTGCGGCGGGCCTCGCCGGTGTGGCTGCGTCCGGTGAAACTCGACGACGGGAAATGGCAGCTGTTCACCTTTTTCTTCGCCGCTCGTCTGCTCCCCGAGGGAGCCCGCTTGGAGGTCAAGTCGGGCCGACGGACACTTAAGACGCTCACGCCGCCGAGGCAGGCCGAGGCAGACAGGACTTGGGCGCGCTGGCTGAACCGTGAAGATCGTCTGCCTCCCGGCACCGACTTGAAAGCGCCCTGACGTGCCGAGCCTGTGGCAGTGGCCCTGCACCAAGCCGGATCAGCTGGACCGGCGGGCGGTGTTCACCGCGCTCGCCCGGCTGCTCGACGTCGACCATCGGGCGCAGCACAAGCCGTGGTCCTGGACCCTGGTCGACGACGGCGACCAGGGTTGCGCGCTGCGCGTCGGGCTGCTCGACGTCGCCTTGGTACCGCGGCTGCACCAGCGATGTCCCGCCGACCTCGCCGGCCTGCGGCTCACCGGGCCGGTGGAGCAGCTCACCGCATGCGAGTGGTCAACGCTGCGGGAAGGACACCGGGGCCGACGGTGGGACATCACGTTCGTCTCCCCTGTCACGTTCCGGCACGGCAACCAGTTCCTGCCCTGGCCGGCACCGTCCGCCGTCCTCGGCAGCCTCCGCCGAACCTGGCAGGCGTTCGGTGCGGCCGAGGCCGGGCCGGTGGAGCTCGACATGCGGCTGGACCCGATCGTCGTGTTCGGCCTCGACGGCGCGAGTCGCACCGAACGCGTCGAGCTCGATGCCCCGCGTCGCCGCGGCGGTGACGGTAGCCGCGGTGCGGTGACCGTCGGGGGGTTCCTCGGCAACGTCACCTACGGCCTGGTCGGCGAGGCCGATCCGGCCGAGGTCGGCGCCCTGGTCCGGCTGGCGCCGTTCGCCGGCGTGGGCGCCTACACGCTCCGCGGCTTCGGCGGCGTCGCCGTGCCGGCTCGGTGACCGGTGGCGCCCGGGTTGGCCACGGTCGCCGAACTCGGCGCGCTGACCGAGGCGTGGCAGCGGGTCCTGGCCAACGACCGGGCTGACGACGTGCTCTCCAGCGGGGTGCGCCGCTTCGAGAAGGCCGCCGACGAGCGCCTCGCCCAACTCAGCACGGCGTTGTTGAGCGGAACCTACCGTCCGCGCACGCTCACGCTGGTGGAGATCCCGAAGGACGACGGCGGGGTGCGGGTGCTGCTCGTACCGCCGGTGGTCGACCGCATCGTGGAGCGTTCGGTGCTGACCGCCCTGATCCCGCTGATCGACCCGCTGCTCGGACCGGGTTCCTTCGGCTACCGACCCGGCCTGGGTGTCGTCGACGCCGTCCAGGCGCTGGCGCGGCTGCGGGACGAGGGGTTCAGCCATGTGCTGCGCACCGACGTCGACGACTGCTTCCCGAGCATCGACCGGCGTCGGGTCCGCAGGCTGCTGCACCATCTCGTCGACGACGCGCCGCTGGTCGCCCTGCTCGATCTGCTGCTGGACCGCCGCCCGAACGACCCCGGCCGCGCCGCGGCGCGGGCGGCACGCGGGCTCGCGCAGGGCTCGCCGCTCTCACCGCTGTTGGCCAACCTCGTGCTCGAGCACATCGACGACCGGCTCCGACGCGCAGGCTTCCCGCTGGTCCGGTATGCCGACGACGTGGCGGTGGCTGCGACCAGCCGTGAGGATGCGTGGGAGGCTGGGCGGGTCGCCGCAGTCGCCGCGGAGGAGATCGGGATGGCGCTGGACACGACAGAGGTGATGTCGTTCGACGAGGGCTTCACCTTCCTCGGTGAGGACTTCGGCCCGCGCTACCCGCCGGTGGTCGACCACCGCACGGCCGTGCCCGACCGTCGCACCGTGTATCTCGGTGTGGCGGGGAGCCGGGCGCGGATCGACGAGGGACGCATCGTGGTGCACCACGGCGACGAGGAGCTGCTCGACGTTCCCGCCGGCCTGGTCGCGCGGGTGGTGTGCTTCGGGCCGGTGGCGGTGTCGGCGGGGCTGCGGAACTGGGCGCTGTCGGCCGGGGTCGAGATGGTGTTCTGTTCGCAGCGCGGCCGCTACCTCGGCCAGACGGTCTCCGGGCACACCGGCCGCGTCGAGCGCCTCCGCCGCCAGCTCGACGTCAGCGAGTCCGCGCACCGGTACCTGCCGATCGCCCGCGCCGTCGTCGAAGCGAAGATCCGCAAGCAGGCGGTGCTGTTGCAGCATCTGATGCGCAAGGAGTCCGCCCCGGAGCTCGCCGAGGCGGTCGGCGCGATGCAGGGCTACGCCGACATGCTCCCGGAGGCAACCGACCGCAGCGAGGTGATGGGCCTCGAGGGCGCCGCGGCGCGCGCCTACTTCCAGGCCTGGACGGCCGTGGTCGACCCGTCGTTCCGCTTCACCGGCCGCAATCGCCGCCCACCGCTGGACGTGGTCAACAGCGCCCTGTCCTTCGGCTACGCGGTCCTGGTGTCGGAAGCCACCTCGGCGCTCGCCGCGGCCGGCCTCGATCCGGCGATCGGGTTCCTGCACAGCGACGTCGACGGCCGGCCGAGTCTCGCACTCGACCTGGCCGAGGAGTTCCGGCCGCTCATCGTCGACCAGGTCGTGATGGAGCTGCTGCGTCGCCGCAGGCTCACGGTGAACCACGGGCGCCACGACGAGCGCGGCGGCGGGGTACTCCTGACAGCGGCCGGGCGCACCGCACTCCTCGACGCCTACGAACGCCGCATGCTCCGCTTCACCCGCGGCTCACTGACCGACTTCGCCGGCACCCTGCGCCGCCATCTCTACCGGCAGGCACAGGTGCTCGCGGGATGCGTCGAGGGCACCCAGCCGATGTACGTGGGACTGTCGTGGCGCTGACGGTCCTGGTCGCCTACGACATCTCCCGCGACGACCAGCGGGCCCGGGTAGCGGCTTACCTCCAGCAGTGGGGCGAACGGCTGCAACGCAGCGTGTTCGTCTGCGTCGTCGCCCCGGAGGACGTCGACGAGCTCCAGGAGCGACTGGTACAGATGATCAACCCCGACGTCGACGCGATCCACATCCTCCCCACCTGCGGTACCTGCTGGGACCGGCTGATCGCGATCGGGCAGGCCGACCACGAACCCGACCAGCCATACTGGATGGCGATGTGACGATGTCGACTACTCCGTTCAGGGGGTGCCCGTGGAAGATCCACATCAGGTCACGTGCGAAACCTCCCTACCAGGCGAAACAGGCGCTACGGGCGGCCAACTGGATCAATCTCGACGGCTCCCGGTCAGCCACACGTTGCGGCGTCGCATCCCCGCAGCTCAGGACAGCCGCCAGAGGGGGTAGGCTTCCGAAGCACCTCACGCCGAAGGGCGTATAGAAACTCCTCACCCGGCTCGATCCGGGTCTACCCCCGCCCTTCCGAAGCACCTCACGCCGAAGGGCGTATAGAAACCCGGCATCGTTGGCGTAGAAGATGACCTCGCGTGCCTGCGCTTCCGAAGCACCTCACGCCGAAGGGCGTATAGAAACAAGAGTTGCAGGTCGTAACCCTCACAACCTGGCCAGGACTTCCGAAGCACCTCACGCCGAAGGGCGTATAGAAACGCCGTGGCGACGAACAACGCCGGTGCCCATGCGAGCCTTCCGAAGCACCTCACGCCGAAGGGCGTATAGAAACTCTTGCATGACCGTCAGGGAATCCAGCGAAACCCAGCTTCCGAAGCACCTCACGCCGAAGGGCGTATAGAAACCTCACGCAACGCCCGACGAGGCGCATTCTGAGGCAAATCCCTTCCGAAGCACCTCACGCCGAAGGGCGTATAGAAACGCTCGTCAGCTTGCCGGTAATCGGCACCGTGAATGGCTCTTCCGAAGCACCTCACGCCGAAGGGCGTATAGAAACCATGCGGGGTCGAACGTGACCGGATTGCCGCCCGCGTCGCCTTCCGAAGCACCTCACGCCGAAGGGCGTATAGAAACTTGGCGGAGTCGTCGACGTTGCCTTCGGTGTTGGGGGTGCTGTCGAAGCACCTCATGCCGAAGGGCGCCGGTGAGGGTGGTGTAGGGCATGAGGATCTGGACCAGCAGTTTACCCGGTGCCACCGGCTGCGGCGGTACCGGCAGCCCGGCAGGGTGCGCCGCCACCGCAGGCGGGGTCGCCGGTGGCCGGTGCAGTGGTGGGGCCAGTGCCGGTTTCCGTGGTGGTGCCGGTGTCGAGGATGGAGGACTCCGTGGCCTGGGCGGGGTCGGTGGGGGTGATGGTGAGGTGGCCGGTGAGCAGGGCGACGAGCAGGTCGGCGCGGCGGGCGTCCATACCGCGGGGGTCCTCGGCGCCGAGCCCGCGGGCCAGGCGGGTGAGCCACTGGTAGGCGGAGGTGGCATCGGGGGCGGCGAGCAGCGCCCACACAGTGACGCCATCCCCTCGGTTCCTGTCCGACCACGACGCGGCGATCCTTGCGGGCGGCGCGGTGCCGCGCGGCGGCACCCCCGGGATTCGACGACGATCACGGCGCGGGCCAGCGCGGCGCGGAGTTGTCCGGTGGTCTGGGTGGGGCGCGGTCCAGGACCCGGTCCTGCACGGCGGTGGCGTGGGCGGGGCTCACAGGAAGGCGGTGGCGTCGGTGATGGCCCGGACCTTGGGCAGGTCCAGCAGACCGTTCTCCCACGCCTGCGGGGTGGCGGGCAACGTGGTGGCCAGGTGGGTGGCTTGGCCGAGGCGGGCCATGGCGGTACAGCGGGCCAGATGCAGGGCCAGCCCGATCTCGTCGGGGGCGTAGCAGCTGATCGACGAAGGCTGTTCGCAGTTGATGGCCTGGGAGTCGTCGTCGGGGCGGCGGCGGGAGAACTCGGCCAGCAACCGGGCCTGGCGGGCTTGGGCCCAGGACGTCAGGTGATCGAGCGCGACGACGGCGTCGACCACCTCGGCGTCACCGAGACCGGCACCGTCGTCACCAGTGGCGGCGTCGACCTCCAGGGCCAACCATCCCGAGGGTTGCACGTCCGCGGGGGAGTACCCCGGCGGCGGGATGTCGGTGTGCCCGAGGAACCCGGGACGTCAGTCCGACGGCGTGTCCGGCGACCATGGGGCGGCTCGGCGAAGGGTTCGGACCGGTCCTGGTGGTTCGGCGGGTGTCGGGTCGTTCCCGCCGCCACGATCGAGCACGAACTCGAACGCGTGTTCCACAATACTCAGGCTGCGCTATCGACTATCACCGCTACTCGCTGCCCGCACGGCTGATCCGCGGGCAGCACAGGCGACGGCTCCACCTCCGTTGCGTACCTGCCGGAACCAAAGACGTGATCAACACCTGGCGAGCGATCACGGCCCGGCCCGCGTTGGTCAAGCAGGTCGGAGCGGTCGCCGTAGACCGATCCTCTGCAGACGCGCCCACTCGACGCAAGCAACCTCGTATCGCACCACCCGACAGGTACTTCTTCATCCCGACACAGTTCAGAGGCCCTGTCCGAGATGATCGGGCGGGGTCTCTCAGCGTCTGCGTGACGGCCTGGTTAACTACGCCGGTACGGATCCGCTGCGGACGATCGAGCTCCTCGGCGGGCGTCGAGGCGCCGATCAGACCGACCCAAAGTGAGGGTGCTCGCCCATCAAGGTTCGAGACCTGATCCGAATCCTGGAGGCGGACGGCTGGGTCTGGGAGCGCACCCGCGGCAGCCATCGGGTCTACAGTCACCCGACAAAATCCGGGATCGTGGTCGTTCCCGGTAAGCTCGGCAAGGATCTGCCGCTGGGCACGGAGCGGAGCATCCGCAGGCAAGCGGGGTTGGGGTGACAGACATGATCGGCTACGCGGTCATCGTTGAACAGGCCGACGACGGCGGCTACGGCGCCTGGTCGCCAGATCTGCCTGGCTGCGTCGGGCTCGGCGACACGATCGAGCAGTGTCTGGCCGACATGAAGGAGGCCATCGGACTCTACGTCGATGTCCTTCGCGAGCGTGGGGATGACGTACCGCAGCCACGCACCATCCAGGCCGTCACGGTGCCCGCTGCGTAGTCCGGACCCACCAGAGGGCCAACGACCCCACCCGAGAGGCGGTCGGCGCGATGCAGGGCTACACCGACATGCTCCCGAAGGCAACCGACCGCAGCGAGGTGATGGGGCTCGAAGGCACTGCGGCGCGCGCCTAACAGGCGACGTAGCCAGCTGGCGGGTGAGCAACAGGCTCGATGCGGTCGCACAGCGTCTGGCCGACCATCCCGACGTCGTCGGCGTGGACAGCTTCCTGGACCGCCACCAGACGCTGAACCGCTGATGCTGCGTACAGCCGCAGTGCTCGGTCGAAGAGCCTCACAGGCCCACAACCTGCGGAGATCTGCTCTACTGCTGGCTCCGGATCGACCGGTAATCGTGAGCACGAAGGAGACGACGTGGACGTGGTACGGCTGGCCGAGGAGACCGTGGATCCGCTGACCATCAGGCGGGTGTTCGGAGAGGCCTACGAACGGGAGGGGGTGACCGTCATTCCGGTGGCGATCGTCCGCGGCGGTGGCGGCGGAGGTGGCGGCGAGCGGGACGGCGAGGAGCAGGAGGGCGAGGGCGGCGGTTTCGGCGTGTCGGCGAAACCGGCCGGTGCGTACGTGATCTCGGAAGGGAAGGTCCGCTGGATCCCCGCCCTCGACGTCAACCGGATCGTCGCGGGCGGGCAGCTGTTGGGGCTGGCGGCGATCCTGCTGTTGCGGTTGATCGTCAAGCGCCGGGCTCGGTGACGGCCTTGACAGGCAACGCCTCGACCCCCATGACTGACCGGGAGGACGTCAGGTTTCGTGCAATCGAGGCGTCCGGGACGGGACTCAGGTTACGGAGACGACGTCGATGCCCCATCCGGTGTAGACCTCCGGTGTGACGGTCAGGACGGGTCGTCCGGTCGGCCAGTCAGGAGTCGGTCGACCGGCATGAATCGCGTGGGCGGCACGCCAGTCCACTCCGGTGGCGATGAAGCTGCCGACGACGGCGGCCGCCACGTAGTCGAGGTCGACGACCCGAATCGCCGGGAGTACGCCGATATGGTCGGCCAGCCCGGGGCGCTGCGCGACGGCGGCGGTGAGGCACAGCGCGGGTGCATACACGTAGCGGGAAGGTTGCAGGTGCGCCTGGGCGACCAACCCGGACAGCAGCGGACTGCCGACACCCAGGGTGATCAGGGCGGTGTGGTCGAAGACCACTGCCGTCGGTTGGCGCCCACTCACTCCGATGTGGCACCGAGTGTCGTGGCGTTCAGCGAGGAGGGCACTCGACCGGCTTCGAGTTCAGCCCAGAACGACTCTCCGGTCGCCGTATCGAGGTTCGGGGCGAGCTGTTCGCGCAAGTAGGTGGTGGCCGCAGCGTGTCGGGCCGTGAGTTCCTCCGAAGTCGGGGTGGCCTGAGCGAGTTCCGCCACCAGGTCGCGGATGGTCGCGCCGCGCTGCGCCGCGAGCACGGCAAGCCGGTCACGCACCGAGATATCGACCTTGATCGTGGTATCGGCCATCGGTGAAGTATACGAACAGAATACCTGCGTGGCACGACGGCACGGCCCAGCTGCGACACGGCCAGACGGCCCGTCGGAGGCTGAACGGTGGACGGTGGTGGAGCTACTCCGGGAGGGTGGCCGGGTCGAGCACGAGCAGCACACAAGTCCCGGTCCCAGCCCAGGATCTGATCGGAGAAGACGTCGTCGTCCACACACGACGATCGCAGCCACCACGATCTTCGTTGCAAGATTAGGGCTGTGGTGTAGCGCGGCTGAGTGAGGGGATGCGCGTGGACAGCGGTCGGGGTGGGGTCCGAGGCTCGCACGGGCCCCAGCCACCTTCGGCGTGACCAGGGGTCATCCGCTCGGTGTGGTTCGGCGATCGTCGCGGCGCCGTCGTTCCCGCGCGGTCACGATCACCTCACACACCGCGTCGATCTGGTCATCGGTCATCGGTGGCAGCGCCGCGATGGCGGCTACGATCGCCGCCCGCTGCTGCTCGGACAACCCGCCGCGCGTCGTCGCCCCGCGGGGGGTGAGGTCGGTGGGCCAGTCGCCGCCGTCTCCCGTGCAGCCTCCCTGTTGATCACCCCCTTTCGCTGGGTAGCGGGCCCGGTCCGGTGCTGCCGGGCCCCGGCCGTGTCTGCTCACCGTGGTGGGTGCGGTGGGGCGAGTGCGGTCGGCGCGGACGGGTCAGGTTTCTCACTCGGCCGCCTCACCGGCCCTGGCCTGCGGGAAGTTAGGGAAGTTAGCCGAGTGAGGTGCCTCCCCGGCCAGCTCGAGATGCCCCCGTACGGGGCTGTGAGATCGTCCTGGCCAACCTAACTCACCCGCCCATACGGGGATGGGAGACCTCGCCCTCGCGCTCGGTATCCCCGAGCGCACACCCCTGTTCGTCCGGGACTGACTGCTCCAGCACACCGGCACCGACCGTGCCGCCAGAGCATGCAACACGCGCACAAGCGGGCCACGGCGCATGCTTCACCGCTTCTATGTGCCGCTGGCGACGTGTACACGCGTGCCCGCGCTCGCCGATGACCCGTTCGTCACCCCCGACGACCTGTACGCCGCGCTCCACGCCGTCGGAATCGGGTTCACCATCACCGAGCGCGCCAGAGCCGCCGCACCCGCACCCGACGACACCGCTAGCGGCACCTTCCCCCTTAGTTCGATCTTGGCTGGTGTTTGTGCTGTTCAGGGTGGGTTCAGGGGGCGGCTGGTTGTAGTACCTAAGCTGGTCGAGGGGTGGGGGCGAATCGGTTGAGGTCGAACAGGTCGTAGAGG
>JBBSQN010000024.1:0-42586 GCA_038257875.1 Mycobacteriales bacterium | reverse complement strand
GTGCGCCTGGTCTGCTGTCCGACGGGCATAACGCCAGTTCAACGCCATCTCTCGACATCCCGAGTGATCGCTGCCCGATCACATCAGACAGCCGGTCATCTCAACTGTGATCTTGACACGGATTCCGGAGGTCTGAGCCTCATGGCCACCCTGCTCGAGGCCCTCGACCTACGCGACGGGCATCGCGTGCTGGAGATCGGCACCGGTACCGGCTACACCGCCGCCCTTCTCGCGCACCGGCTCGGGGACGACCAGGTGGTCTCCGTCGACGTGGACGGCGACCTGATCACCCATGCCCGCGCCAACCTCGACCTCGCCGGATACGCGCCCACCCTAATCACCGGTGACGGGGCCCACGGACACGCACCCGGCGCGCCGTATGACCGGTTGCTGGCGACATGTTCGGTAGCTGCGGTCCCACCGGCCTGGCTGAGGCAGGTGCGTCCCGGGGGTGTCATCCTGACCAACCTGTACCGGCACCTCCTCGGCGGCAGCCTCGCCCGCCTCACCGTCCGAGACGACGGTACCGCCGCGGGGCGGCTCCTCGACGACTCCGGCGGATTCATGCCGCTGCGGGCTCACCACCCTCCCGACCTGTGGGAGATGGTCAAAGCGGCATCTGTGCAGGAAGGCACCAAACGCCCATCGAACCTGCCCGGCCCTGTCGAAGACGACGGCCCGGCATGGACCATTTTGGCCGACCTCCTCATGACCGGAGTAGTGCGTGCCGACATCTGCCGCGACGACGGTGACGTCCAGTGGCTGGTCCACCCCGACGGCTCCTGGGCGTACTACGACGCCGCCACCAACCACGTCGAACAAGGTGGCCCGCGTCGACTCTGGGACGAGCTGGAACACGTCCACACGCTCTGGACCGGAAACGGCAAACCAGCACGGGAGAACATCGGCATCACCGCCACACCCACCGGACACCAGGTGTGGCTACACGACGACACCAACCCCGTCACCTAACCCGGCACACATGTCACAGTAGCTGATGTCGAGCTTCCCAATTGTCGCTGAAGGGTAAATGAGAATGACCGAGTGCGAGGTGCCACGGACGCGGCTCGAGCAACTGCTCCGGCAGCGGCACCTCACCGTGGAGGAGTTCCGGCAGAAATACGAACGGGTCGGCAAGGGGGCCGGGCTCAGCGATCGGCAGGCGTACCGGTGGATAGCCGGCCAGCTGCACAGCCTGCCCCACCCGTCAGCGCGGGGCATCCTGGAACGGATGTTCGGCGAGCCGGTGGTGCGGCTGTTCGGCCCGCCCTACGGCGTCGGGGCGCTGCGACCCTCCGGGCGGCCCAATGGGGTGGCCACGAGGCGGGGTACCGTCCGGACGGACCGGGAAGGGCAGGTGATCGTGATGAGCGCCGATCGGGCTCGGGACTTCCTCGCCCGGTTCGAGGCGACCAACGTCGGGGCTGAGACGCTCGACCAGCTCTTCGACGATCTTCGCCGCTTGGTCGTCGCTTACCTGCAGCAGCCGCTGTCCACCCTGCTCGATGACCTGGCAGGTATCCAGGAGCGCGTCTTCGGTCTGCTGGAGGGACACCAGCGGCCCGACCAGACCCGGGACCTGTACCTGATCGCCGGGACGGCCTGTGGCCTGATGGCGATGGCCTCACGCGATCTCGGCGCCGACCATGACGCGATGACCCAGACCCGCGCGGGGTACTCCTGCGCGAACAACGCCGGGCACGACGGACTCCGCACGTGGATCCGGGGCCTGCAGTCGAACATCGCCTACTGGTCTGGCCGTTGGCAGGACGCCGTGCGTTATGCCGAGCTCGGCGCCGAGGTGGCGGCTCGCAGCCGCGGCACCGCTGCGGTGCTGCTGGCCAGCGGCGAGGCCCGGGCACTGGGCGCGCTGAACCGGCTGGAAGAAGCCCATGCCGCCGTGGCGCGGGCAGCCGAGGCGTGGGACCGGGTGCAGCCTGACGAACTGGACCTCCTCGGCGGGCTGTGTACCTTCATCCGCCCCGTCCAGCTCATCTACGCCGCCGAGGCGCTCTCCTGGGGTGGTGCGTCGGAGGCCGGCCAAGCGGAACGCTTCGTCCTGGAAGCGTTGGACGCCTATCCTGCGGTCTTCCCGGGAGGTTCGTTCCGAAACGAGGCGCAGGCTCGCTGTGCGCTCGGGGTTGCCCGAGTGGCCCGACGCGACGTCGACGGTGCGACCGAAGCACTCATCCCGGTGCTGGCACTGCCGCCGGCTCAGCGCGATCACACCATCGTGACCGCGGTGGAACGAGTGCGCACCACGCTGAGTGCCGTCATCGACCCCGGCCGCGACGTCATCGACCTGGCCGGCGCGATCGAAGCCTTCACCGCCGAAGGTTAGGGGAGCGGCGGGCACATCTCGTCGAGTAGTTCCACCAGTGGGGAGTCCGCGTCGGCTTCCAGGCGGGTGAAGAGCCGCTTGCTGCGGTCGGGGCCGAGAACGGGTTGGGTGTCGGCGTGGAACTTGGCCACCAGCGCGTCGGTGGACAGCAGGTTCTCCGGGTCCCCGATTGCGATCATCGGGCCGCTGGACAGGTGTCGTCCGTCGTGCATGACCAGGGTCACGTCTGCTTCGTGGCGGAGGGGCGTGACTGCGGTCATCGCTGGGGACTCGTGCACGCGCATGCTCTCGGCGAGGCGGCGTACGTGGTTGTTCGCGAGCTCGGGATGGCCGACGTGATGGGGGGTGACGGTCTGGTGCACGGCGGCGGTCGCGACCGGGAAAGGCAGGCTGTACTGGGCCTCCTCGGTGGTCTGCGGGGTCGTGATGACCAGCGTCGTCGCCGGTGCGAACGTGGTGACCTCGATGTGTCCGATGTCCTCAGGTGCCACGGCATGCTGGTGTACGAGGTGCAGCATGGCGTCGATGGCGGGATGGGCCCATCGACAGACGGGGTGGGATTTGAAGTACTGCTCCATGATCAGCCAGTTGGCTCCCAGGTCCTGCCACAGTGAACCGGAAGAGGAGGTGAGCAGTTCGGCCGGCGCTCCGGTGAAGCCGCCGGCGGCGAGCAGGGCCGAGGCGACTCCGGTGTGGGCGCCCCATCCGGAGCTGTCCTTGATCATCGTCGGATGCTCGATGCAGCGCATCATCGGCGCCCGGGGAGCGTGGTACTCGGCGATGCCCAGCGCGTGCTCGGTGGCACCATGGTCGAGGCCGAGCCCGCGCGCGGCGATCGCAGCAGCTCCGATCGCGTTCCATGCTCCGGAGCTGTGATAGTCCGCGGCCGTGGCGTGCAACTCGATCCCGGCGCGGGTCGCGATCTCGTAGCCGACCACAAGCGCGGTCAGCACGTCACCCAGCGTCGCGTTCGCCGTGGGCTCCAGCGTGGCGATCGCTGCCGGCAGGAGCGCCACCCCCGCGTGACCCTTGGTGAGCCGGTGCCCGTCGTGGCTGTCCATGGCGTCGATGGTCGACGCGTGCGCCAGCGCGGCACCGGCCGGGCTGACGACGCGTCCGTCGAACCACAACCGGGTCGGCCGATGGTTGCCGCCCAGGTTGTGGGCGGCGTAGTCGCGGACGATCCGGGACAGCTCCGTGGTGCTCCCGGTGGCGGCGACGCCTACCAGGTCCACCAGGCAGCGTCGTGCCTGCTCCACGACCTCAGGGGGCAGATCCGGGAAGCTGAGATCGTGGATGAAGTGGCAGACCTGGTTCGGCACACGGACCTCCCTGCCCCCGAGGCACTTACCGTACCCTAGCCTCTGGGTGATGGGGTTCGGTCCAGGGTCTCGGTCTCCGCGCGGAGCTGTACCGCCAGGCGGCTCGCCAGACTGAGCACGAGGGAGGGGGACAACCGGGCCACGCGCCAGGCCAGGCGCGCGGACGCCGGAGCGACGATCACCGCCCGGTCCCGGTCGACGCCGCGCAGCACGTCACGAGCAAGCTGGTCCGGCGCGTACAGCCGGCGCTGCACCCGCACCGCGATCTCCCGGGCACGTGGACCGGTGCTCGTCTGCGGCAGGTCGGGGTTGGCGTTGTCGAGCAGCGGTGTGTCGACGTAGCCCGGGCAGACGACACTCACCCGCACCCCGCGGGATGCGGCCTCGCTGCGCAGGGCCAGGCTGAGCCCCACCACGGCGCTCTTCGTCGCGGTGTAGGCGGGCTTGTTCGGCGAGGGCACCAGGCCGGCGAGCGAGGCCGTGTTGACGATGTGCCCGAAGCCCTGCTCCAGCATGATCGGGTAGGCGGCGTGCACGCCGTGCACCACACCGCGGAGGTTGATGTCGATGGCCCGGTTCCAGTGGTCGAGAGTGTGCTCCTCGGCAGCCCCGTTGACACCGATGCCGGCGTTGTTGAAGAGCAGGTCGAGCCGACCGTGCTGGTCGGTCACTGACCGGATCAGCGCGGCGACGGCTGCGGCGTCCCGTACGTCCACCGCCGCACCGCGGACCTGTCCGGGATGGGCCGCCCCCAGCTTCTCGGCGGCCTGCACGGCTCGGTTCCGGTCCAGGTCGGCGATCGTCACGCTGTCCCCGCGGGCCACCAGGGCCGTTGCCAACGCGTACCCGATGCCCGACGCCCCGCCGGTCACCACAGCGATTCGTGATGTGCCGTTCTCAGGGCTCGCAGGGGGATTGTCAGGCATCGTTGCGCTCCTTCCAGTGAATGACCGCGGCAGCGACCCAGTCGCCGTCCCGGATCGTGTGCACGGCGAGCGGCCCACGGGCCGCGCCGGGTGCGGATGACATGCCGACGGCGACGTGGACGATGCCGTCGGCGGCGTCGAGGTCGGTGGCCAGCAGATCCGGTCCACCATCGGCTCCTCGGCCCAGTGCCTTGCCGGTCGCCTGCTTGGCGCACACCAGGCGCAGCGCCCACTCCTGCCGGTCGGTGACCTCGAGTGCGTCGACCAGTGCCTGCTCCCGCGCGTCGACGGTGCCCTCGGTCTGCCCCAGCCGGCCGAGGTGGATTCCGACACCGGCGCAGCGCCGGGCGTCACCGGCGATCGCCACTGCGACGCCGTCGCAGCAGGACAGCGACACGACCGGTCCGGGCTCGCGACGTGGACCCCAGGACCCGTCGATCGTGAACCTGCCGGGCAGATCTGAGGTGATCTCCACGTCGGCCGGGTAGATATCCAGGTCGACGTGCTCGCGCAGCACCCCGCGCGCGGCCTCCTTGGCAGCAGCCCGCCCGAGCAACCAGTCGTGCGGGTCCAGCTCGGAGCCCGGTAGGTCATGCCATACCGAACGCTCCTGTCCGGTGAGCACGAGGTGTGCGAGGCTGCGCTGCCAGATACGGCCGCTCCCGAGCATGAGGTCGCGAGGCAGATGGTCGATCCTGCGGCAGTCCACTCCGGCGGGCCGTCCCAGAGCCTCCGTCATCGCCGCCCACGGCCCGCCGATGCGGGCGTTGTGTGGCGACACCCAGACGCGGTCGAACGGCGGCGGAAGGTCGAACCGGCGGTTGGCCCATCCGATGATCTGGATCAGCAGGCGACCGTCGGGGCCGAGGATGTCGATGTCCGAACGCATCTGCAGCTCGCTGAACTGACGGACCCGGACCCGCCCGGTCAAACGGGTCCCCGCCGCCGGAGGCGGCCCGAACAGCCGCACGTCCTCCGCGGCGAAGGGGAAGACGTTGAAACCGCGGGTGAGGTGCTCGCCCGCCCAGAATCCGACGAGCTGCCCGGCGGCGTCCAGCAGCACCGGGTCGGTGACCAGAGCCACCTCGGGCGTGGAGGCGAACAGCTCGGTGGTGGGCAGCGCCTCCATGGTGGCCTCGGTGCCGTCCTCGCCCCAGCGGTCCAGCGAGATGACCCCTTGGAAACGGGGGCCGTGGAACATCCGCTCCGCATACAGGTCGCCCGTGATCTCCTCATAAGGCCGGTCGGAACGCAACGGGAACGAGGCATCGGCCACCGGTGCCTGCGGGTAGGCCTCGGCGACGCAGACGATCGCCTCCATCACCCGGGTCCAGGTCTGCCTGCCGGAGATCGGGTCCTCGTTGTGGCGCTCCAGCTCGACGGTGACCTCGTTCTCGCCCGACGTGCGTCGGGCAGCGGGACGCAGGGTGGCCTGGCCCTGGTCCAACGCGATCCACTGGTAGACCCGCACGTTGCGCATACCCACGACGACGTGGCCGGGGCACAGGGCCGCTGCTACCTCGGCCAACATCTCCATGCTGACCGTCAACGGGACGACCGGCAGCCCGGACAGCGACCCGTCGGTGACCGAGACCTGGCCCCCGAAGGTGTGGTCGCGGAGGAACACGTCCTCGGTGATGTCCATGGGGCGCAGCGTGACCAGCTCCTGGCCCTCGGTCCACGAGACGACCGACCCCAGCAGCGGGAACTGCGACAGTTGTGGCTGCTGCGGGGACGGAGGGCCGTCCCCGCCCGAGGCCCCGTTCCTCCCCGCGTCAGTCGGTGCCGTCATCGGGTTCGGTGCGGCCGTCCGGGGGTGGTCACCGGCCGCAGACCAGTCGCCCACGGTGGCGCGCCGCTGGAGGTCGAGGAACTGGTTCATCGTGCGGAGGTAGGACTCCATCGCGTGCTCTCGAGAACCTCCCGGGGCTGCGGCCGGCTGACGGGTGTGTTCCGGCATCGCCGGCGTGCGCTGAGGCGTCGCGGCGGGGTGGAGTGCGGGGACACCGCCGGCTGCCGCCGGCCGCGACGCCTGCCCGCCTGCCGGGATCGGATCCCGGACCCCCGATGCCGCCTGACCTGGGGGCCGCTCTATATGCATGACGGGCAGCTCGACGTTCACCCGGATGGAGCCCTGGTCCGGATCGGGTGGGGACACCCACCCGTCCGGTGTCCGCAACCGCCGGGGCGCCCGGTGCGCATACCAGGACTCCAGGTTCATGGGCACGTGCTGCGCGGCCAGGCGCGTCACCAGATGGGCGAGCTGGGTCACGCCCGTGCGGTCGACGACGTTGGCCGGCACGGCGAGGTGCGGCTGCCCCCGCAGGGTGTCGTCCACGAACGCCGACAGGCTCCCGCGGGGTCCGACCTCGACGAAGATCCGGGCCCCGTCGCGGTACATCGCCTCGACCGTCTCCCGGAACTGGACCGGATGGGACCACTGGTCGGTCACCAGCTCGGCCACCGCAGCCGGCTCCTCCGGGACGCGCTCCCCCGTGACGCACGAGTACATGGGCACCTGCGGAGGCCGCAGCTCGAACCTCCCCTCGGACTGCGCTCGTAGCTGCGCGGACATCTCCTGCAGGCGCTCGCTGTAGACTCCGTAACGGGCTGTGTGGTACAAGCGGTCGAAAGGCAGCTTGGCGCACAGGGCGCCGGCCTCCTGCAGCTCCCGGGTGGCGACGGCCACTGCCTCGCTGGTGCCTCCCAGCACTACCTGCTGTGGACAGTTGTCCATCACGACGTCCAGGGCGCCCTCGCTGCGCCTGACGATTCCCGCGATCTGCTCCCGGTCCCCGGCTCCGACCGCCACCAGCGCACCGGTGGGAATCCGGCCCTCGGCGCGAAGTCGCTCGTACACGTCGTTGAGCACGAGCACGTACTCGATCAGCTCGGCCTGGTCCACCTGCACGGCGCCCGCCGCCCACAGCGAAGAGAAGTCCCCCGTGCTGTGCCCGAGCACGGCGTCGGCCCGGATCTCGAGCTCGTCGAGCAGGCTGTAGAGCGCCTGGTTGGCCGTGAAGACCGCCTCGACCCCCCACAATGCGGCCGGGTCGACGGGCAGGCCGGCGTGCGGAGGCGGAAAGATGCCTTGGCTCGGCAGGTAGGCACGCCCGCTGCGCTGGAAGGCCCGGTCCATGAGGTCGAACCAGGAACGGGCGGACGGGAAGTGGATGCACAGGTCGTCGAGCATGTTCTCGTACTGCGCGCCCATCCCGGGGAACAGGAAGGCCACCGCGCCCGGAGCGTGCAGAGGTGCGTCGGTGAAGTAGACGCCGCTGCGCTCCTCGATCCGATCGCAGTCGGGGTCGGCGAGCCGCTTCGCTGCGTGGGCGAGCTTGGCGTCGAGGTCCGCGATCGAGGTGGCGACGATCCCGAGCCGAGCAGGCGGGGCACCGCCGGCGCCCGTCGTTCCCTCCGGCTGCGGTGGGTCCGGCTCGGGGCAGCTCACCGTGTAAGCGACGTCGACGAGCTCCAGGTCCGGCTTCTCGGCGAGCACGCGCCGGAGCTCGTCGCAGCTGGAGATCAGCTCGTGTCGGCTACCGGCGGACAGCACGACGGCCTCGGCGTCGAAACGCCGGTGCAGATGGGGATGGGGGGCCGACTCGCTGCTGACGACGTCGCTGTGCTCCTCGAGGATCGCATGGGCGTTGATGCCGCCGAACCCGAACGCGCTCACGGCTGCCCGTCGCGGTTCGTCACCCCCGTGCACCCAGGGGCGGGTCCGTGAGCTGAGGTAGAAGGGGCTGGACTCGAGTTTCGGGTTGCCGTCCTCGACGTGCAGCGTCGGCGGGATCACCTTGTGGTGCAGCGCCAGCGCCATCTTGATCACTCCGGCGACCCCGGCGGCCGGGATCGGATGACCGATCATCGACTTGATGGAGCCCAGGCCGCACCACGGCCCGGCCTGCTCGCCGCCCGGATTCCCGATATCGTTCCCGGTCCTGTCGGCGCCGAACACCTGGCACAGCGCCTCCAGCTCCGTCGCGTCCCCGACCAGCGTGCCGGTGCCGTGCCCGTCGACCAGCGACACCGTGCGGGGGTCGACCGCGGTCTGCTCGTAGGCGCGGCGCATGGCCAGCACCTCGCCCTCGACGCGTGGGGTCAGGATGCCGAGCGCCTTGCCGTCGCTGGCCACACCGACCCCCTTGAGCAGGGCGTAGATGCGGTCGCCGTCCCGTTCGGCGTCCTCCCGGCGCTTCAGCACCAGGATGCCCGCACCTTCGCCGAGCACGGTGCCGTCGGCGTCCGGGCCGAACGAGCGCGCGGCGCCGGTGCGCGACAGCGCGTTCAGATGGCAGAACACGAGCATGATCGGATGGGTGAGGGACACGTGGACCCCGCCGGCCAGCGCCATGTCCACCTTCCCGCTGCGCAGGTCGTCGATAGCGTGTCCGATGGCGACCAGCGAGCCCGCGCAGGCGGCGTCCACCGTGTACGCCGGGCCCATCAGGTTCAGCCGGTTGGCGATGCGCCCGCACATGATGCTCGGGACCAGCCCGGGCGCGGTGTCGGCGTCGAAGGGCGGCAGGCTCTTCCGCAGCTCTTCCTTGATCTTGCCGAGCTCGGCCGGTGTGTACTCCGGATGCAACGTGGCGAGCAGACCGATCGTCTGGTCGATCGCCGCGTACTGGAAAGCTGTGCCGGCTCCGCGGTTCCAGTAGGTCCCGCGCGCGAGGATGACCGCGGCGCGCTCGCGGTCGAACTCCCGGTCGAGGTAGCCCGCGTCGGCCAGGGCCTCGTGGGCGATGTCCAGGCCGATGAAGTGCTCCGGCTCACCTCCGTCGATGGAGCGTGGGAGCACGGCGTGCTTCAAGGGGTTGAAGCGGGTGAGCTCGCCCAGGAAGCCGCCGCGCCTGGTGTAGACCCGGTCGTTGGCCGTGACCGTGGGATCGTAGATGAGGTCCCACAGTTCCGACTGCGCCTCGGTGGTCGCGTCCACCTTGGCGAGGATGTTCTCCCAGAACGAGGCGATGTCCGGGGCCTTGGGGAACAGGCCGGACATCCCGACAATGGCGATGTCTGCCTCTGCCGAAGGGGTCATGCGAGGGAACCTCCGACGCTTGCACCGGCCAAGCGGTTCAGGGAACGACTACCGGTGAACTCCATCTCGTCGATGATGGCGAGCAGCTGCCCGGCCTCGTCGCGGAAGGCGAACTCGGTGTCGAGGACGTGCCCTCCCGAGCGCGGTCGAATGCGAACCTCACACCGTACGGCCGTCTCGGGTAGCGCCGCGAAGCGCCGGTAGTGCCGGATCCGGCTCGGCAACACGGTGATGTCCAGCCGGACCCGGGCCCACAGCAGGACCGCCTGGAAGGCGCTGTCGATCAGGACCGGGTCGATCGTCCACGAGCTTGCCCGGCCGGCGCCGACCAGGCAGTGCGCGGGGGAGGAGGGCTGCAGCGTCACCACGATGCCCTCGTCGTCGATTCCCTCGATCCGCGTGATGCCCTGCAGCAGCGGACCGTGGAACAGCAGCTCGTCGTAGGCCCGTTCCAGCGGCATCGGGAACGGCTCCAGCGTCGCGGACCCGCGCGAGGTCACCGCGGGCGCGGCGGGCAACCCCTGCCGCAGCACGGCCTCGGCCCGGTAGGCGAGCCGCTCGTTGCGGGTGTCGGTGATGGTCACGCCGAGAGCGGTCGCGCCGTCCTCGAGCGTCCTGGTACCGACGGCCCGCACCGTGAGCGCGCAGGGCTCGTCGCCGAGGATCACGCCGTTGACGACCTGGACGTCGCGCAGCTCGGCGACCTCCAGACCCGGCCTGTTCCCGGCCGCGAACTCGGCCATCATCTCCATCGCGCCCGCCGCTGGCAGGACCGGATGCCCGTCCAGGAGGTGGTCGCGCAGGTAGAGGTCGCGGTCGGGGTGCAGCGCCCGGGTCAGGGCGTTGCCTTCGGGCTCCTGGGAGACCGTCGCCCCGTCCAGCAACGGGGTGGCCACCTGCCAGGGACCGGAACCGAACAGGACCTCGACGTCGCCCTTGCGACCCCCGTTCAGCTCGTCGATCAGCGCGGCGGCCCCCTGCGCGGGGTGGATGAGCTGCACGCCCCGCTGGTTGAACATCCGCTCCAGCTCGTCGGAGACCATGCCGCCGGTCTTCCAGGGGCCCCACATGCAGGACACCACCCGGGCGGGCCAGCGGGCGTCCAGCCACGCCGCGAGCTTGTTCAGCACCTCGTTCGCGGCGGCGTAGTCGCCCTGGCCGGGGTTGCCGAAGCGCGCGCTGATCGAGGAGAAGAAGGCCAGGAACGTCAGGCTCTCCGGGCGCAGCGCACGGGCCAGCGCGAAGGCAGCGGCGGTCTTGGTCTGCACCACCCGGTCGAAGGAGTCGGTGGTCTTGTCCTCGACGAGCTTGTCCTCGATGACCCCGGCCCCGTGCAGGACGCCGTCGATCCGGCCGTGCGCGGCGTAGACGTCCTCGACGAACGCCGTGACGCGCTCGGTGTCGCGGACATCGAGCTGGTGGTAGTGCACCCGGGCCCCCGCGTCGGCCATCGCCTGCAGGTTCGCCCGCATCTCCCGATCGGCGATCAGGCTGCGGTAGAGCGGCTCCACCCGGGCCGGTGTGGCCGGCGAGCCCTCGCTCCTCAGCCGGGCGGCGAGCGCGCCCTTCAGCGCCGGCGCCTCGGTGAGCCCGGCGACGTCGGCTGCCTCGGTGTCCGCGGGCGGAGCGGAGCGTCCCACGATCACGATCGTCGGCTGGTAGCGGCGGGCGATCTCGCAGGTGACGGTGGCGGTGATGCCCCGGGCACCGCCGGTCACCAGCACCACCGAGTCCTTCGTGATCACCGGCCGGTCGCTGTCGATCGTCGGCAGCGGGGCGGGCGCCAGCCGCACCGTGACCCGACGATCTGGTGACCACCCCACTTCCAGCTGCTCGTCGTCGGCCACGAGCTCCGCCGCCAGTCGCTGCGCGGCGTCAGGGAGCGCCGGGTCCAGATCCACGACGGTGCAGTGGACCTCCGGCCACTCCCGGGCCAGCGTCTTGACCAGTCCCGCTGCGCCGCCGTGACTCGGCGGGAACGGCGCGCCGGGCTGCCGGTAGCCGAAGGCCCCGTCGATCCGGGTTGCGGCCACCAGACGGGCCCGCGTGCCTGCCTGGCGCAGGTCGCCGCTGAGAGCCTGGGCCAGATGAAACAACGACCTGGTCTCCAGGTCCACCCGCGCCTGCCAGCCCGGATCCGGGGTGTCGAGCGACTCGGCGGACGGTGCGGACCGCAGCGGGAGCAGGTGCACCAGGCCCGTGACCGCTCCCTGGTGGCCGCGGATGTCCTGGACCACCCGACGGGCGTCTTTCGCGTCACCGAGCGCCGCCGCGTACGCGCCTGGCCCGCCACCGGCCCCGGCCTGGCGGTCGCGGATCAGTGCGACGTCGATCCCCTGGCCGCGCAGCGACTCGGCCAACGCGCGGGCGACGCCCTGCTCGTCGTCGGTGATCGCGATCACCCCGGATAATGGTCGGGTCGCCTCACCGAGCGGTACGTCCACCGCTCGGGGAAAAAAACGCGGCACCACCCCCCCGCCGTTGGCCTGCGGCGCTTCCGCAGCATCGGATGCGGGCGTCGCCACGGTCGCCGACGCCGGCTGCGCGGCTGGGTCCGGTGCCGTCCCGTTGAGCTGGAGCTGCGGTGGCTCCTCGCCCGTGCCGTCGGCCGGGACCGGACCACTGCCGTTGGTGGGGATGCCGTTGGTGGAGGCCGTGGCCAGGAAGGCCTCCACCAGTCCGCGCAGGGTCCTGGCCTTGGTCAGGGTCTCCATGTGCTCCTCGGTCACCATCGAGCTGTCGGCCGAGTTGAGCTGCAGCGACTGCTGTGCCGCGGCCAGGATCTCGACCCGCTTGATCGAGTCGATTCCCAGCTCGGCCTCCATGTCGATGTCGAGGCCAAGCATCTCGGGCGGGTATCCCGTGCGCTCGGCAACGAGCCGCACCAGCTCGCTCGCGATCTGCTCGGCCCGCGGCAGCTCGGGCTCGGGTGCGGGCGGCGCGGGCTGCGCTGCGGGTGCCGTGGCCTCCTCTACGGGGGCTGCGGGCGGGGACACCGGGGCGACGGGCGGGGCTGCAGGTGCTGCAGGCGGAGGTACGGGGGGTGCGGCGGACTCGGCCTTGGGTTGGCCGTTGGACGGGGTGGTGAGCGCGCGCACCGGTGGCAGTGTCGGTGTCGCAGCGGCCGCGGCAGCCGGCGCGGCAGGCGTCGGGGTGCTCGTACCCGCCGGACCGGAGCCGTTCTGTGTGCCCTGCAGGTAGGTGACCATGACCTCCTGCTGGACATCCAGGAACCTGGCCATGAGCTGCTGGAACTGGTCGATCATCTCGCTGTCTCCTTCGTCGCCGTCGTCTGGTGTGCTCGGTGCGGGCACCGACGCGGCAGCCGGCTCTGCCCGGCCCGGTAGTGTGTGGTCACTGGTCGCCTGCTGCCCGTGCGGAGCCGGATGCGCGCCGTTGCCGTGGCTCGCGTCCTGGCCCACTCGCGTCGGCACCATCGCGCCAGGGGTGGTGGGGGTTGTCTCGGTGGGCGCGTGGACCGGTGCCTCTCCTGCCCGCGTGGGTGTCTCGACAGACCGCTTCTGCACCGCGGAGGCCTCGCGCACGGGCCGCGCAGAGCCCCCGTCGACCAGCCACGTGGTGGGCGACAGCGGCGCCGGGGTCAGGTCGTCGGCCAGCGTGTCCAGGTTCAGCTGGCGCTTGACCCGTCCCTCGTACAGGCGGTCGAGGTCGATATCGACGCCATGGGCGCTGAGCTGGGCCAGGGCATGCTGGAAGACGGTGAACCCGCAGCCGGTGCCCTGGGTCTGGACGGCCAGATGCGGTCGGGCACCGAGCACCCGGTTGACCAGGCCGCTGAGTACTCCACCGGGGCCCACCTCCACGAACAGGCGCGCACCCGCCGCGTACATCTGATCGATCTGTTCGGCGAAGCGCACCGGCTGCACGAGGTGGTCGGCGAGCAGGTTGACGATCTTGTCTGGCTCCGCCGGGTAGGGCGTGGCGCTGGTGTTGGAGTAGACCGGCAGCTGCGACGGACGCAGCCGCAGGTCGGCCAGCGCCTCGGCGAGCCGTTCCCGGGCGGGGGCGACCAGCGGGGAGTGGAACCCGCAGGCCACCGGGAGGGGCGTCGTGGTGATCCCGGCAGCCGTCAGATGCCGGCTCGCCTGCTCGATCCCCGACCGGCTCCCCGAGATCACGGTCTGTTTCGGTCCGTTGAGGTTGGCCACCCAGACCTCCTCGGCCCAGCCCTCCGCCACCGAGTCGAGCAGCTCCTGCACCCGGCCGGGGGACTCCGACACCGCTGCCATCGTGCCCAGGTCCTGCTCGGCGGCCTCGATGATGCAGCGACCTCGGGTCTCGGACAGGTGGTAGAGCACCTCCTCGTCGAGGACGCCGGCAGCGCAGAGCGCGACGTACTCCCCGTAGCTGTGCCCCCCGGTCAGGGCCGGACGGACCCCCAGCGCGTCGAGCAGCCGGGTCAGGCCCATCGCCGCCGCGCCCAGCGCGGGCTGGGCACGGTCGGTCTGCTGCAGCGCCGCGGAGCGCGCCTGCTCGTCCTCGCGGCAAAAGCCCGGCGGTGGGAAGACGTAGGCCGACAGCGGCCGGTCGAACCGGTCGGCCAGGACGGTGTCGGCCAGCTCGAACGCCTGCCGCACCTCGGGGAAGTGAATGGCGAGGTCGCGCAGCATGTCCGGGTGTTGCGAGCCCTGACCCGGGTAGAGGAACGCGACGGTTGCCTCCCGGCCCAGCGCCAGCGGGGTCGTGGTGAGGTAGACACCGCGGCGATCCCAGACGCTGCCCTCCGGTGTCCAGGCGCTGCCATCGGGCCTGGACAGGGCGTCGCGTGCGCTGGCGAGCTTGGACCGCAGGTCCTCGATCGTCGTGGCCACGATCGCGAGCCGGACGGCCAGCCCCGGCCGCACCCGCGCCCAGACGGCGTGGGCGATCTCGACGAGCGGTGGGTCGGTCGGCGCCGCGGCCAGCGCCGCTTCCAGCGCCACCACCTGCTCGCGCAGCTCCTCGCGGGAGCAGGCCGTCCAGAAGCACAGCTCGGTGGGCCAGTTCCGCACCGGTGCGTCGTCGGGCGCGCCGGGCCGGTAGTCGTCGGTGTACTCCTCGAGGGCGATGTGGAAGTTCGTGCCCCCGAAACCGAACGCGCTCACGCCGGCGCGGCGCGGCGGTGCCGCGGAGGTATGCAGCCACGGGCGGGTGTCGCTGTTGACGTAGAACGGGCTCTCGCTGAAGTTGGCGGCGGGGTTCGGTCGCTCGACCCCCAGGGTCGGTGGCAGCACCTTGTGGTGCAGCCCGAGCGACACCTTGATCAGCCCGGCCACGCCGGCGGTGCCCTTCGTGTGACCGATCATCGACTTGACCGAGCCGATCGCGCACTGCTGGGTCGGCGCGCCGGCCTCCCGGAAGACCTGGTTGAGCGTGTCGACCTCGGCCCGGTCACCGACGACCGTGCCGGTTCCGTGGGCCTCGACGAGACCGACGGTGGCCGGCGAGAACCCGGCGTTGGCGTAGGCCCGCCGCAACGCCCGTGCCTGCCCCTCGGGACGGGGGGAGGTGAGGCTGCGATCCCGCCCGTCGCTCGAGCTGCCGACCCCCTTGATGACCGCGTAGATGCGGTCGCTGTCCCGTTCGGCGTCGGCCAGCCTCTTGAGCACCAGGACGCCGAGACCCTCACTGATCACGATGCCGTCGGTATCGGCGTCGAACGGTCGGGAGCGTCCTTGCGGCGACAGGGCGTGGGTCTTGCTGAAGCACAGGTAGGCGAACGGTGACTCGGTGGAGTCGGCTCCTCCGACGACCATCATGTCGGCGGAGCCGCACTCCAGCTCACGCACCGCGAGGTACACCGCGGCGAGCGATGCGGCACACGCGGCGTCCACGGTGTGGTTGGTCCCGCCGAAGTTGAAGCGGTTGGCCACTCGCCCGGCGATGACGTTGGACAGGATGCCGGGGAAGGAGTCCTCCGTCCAGGTCGGCAGGGACTCGAGGTACTCGGGAGGGACGTCCCCGTTCCCGATTACCGCTGGCAAGCCCGATCGCACCCCGTACAGGATGCCGTGATCACCCATCCCGCCCACGCCGAAGATCACTCCGGTCTGCTCGCGGGGGAACGGCCGATCCTGGTACCCGGCGTCCTCCAGAGCCGACTGCACCGCCTCGAGGGCCAGCAGCTGGACGGGCTCGATCGAGGGCAGGCTGTTGGGCGGCATGCCGTAGTGGACCGGGTCGAACTGGACGGGGTCGAGGAAACCGCCCCACTTCGAGTAGACCTTGTCCGGGGCGCTCGGGTCGGGGTCGTAGTATCGCTCGACGTCCCACCGCTTCGCGGGGACCTCGGTGATCGCGTTGACCTTGGCCAGGATGTTCTGCCAGTAGCTGTCCAGGTCGGGCGCTCCGGGCAGGATGGCGCTCATTCCGACGATGGCGATATCACAGGGCTTCCTCGGACTGCTGACCGCCGGTGCCGTCCGTTCCGGCGCGGGCACCCGGGCGAGCAGCGCCGATCCGGCCACGGACACGTCGTGGTGCAGCTCGGCCAGCGGCAGCACGGTCCGGTGCAGGGCGGCGACCTGGCCGAGCATGTACATGCCTTGAGTGAACTGCTCGTCCGGTTTCAGGGTGACGAACTCCGATGCGCCGGGCTTGTTCCCGTGCTCCGGGTTGCGGTTGATCCCCTTCGACGCGACCCGGGCCCGTCCCAGGTTCAGCAGCTCCAGCTGCGCGCGGATCTCCTCGGCGGGACGCCCCTGCTCGATCAGGCTTTGCTGCTCCTGCTCGAAGGTGGTCGCGAACGGCGTGTCGGCACAGCGGGTGGCGTGACCGGGCCCGCTCTGCAGCAGGCGGGTGCCGGTGCAGCGCAACGCCTGGCGTTGGAAGGTCGGTGTGATCGCGCCGGTGCTCACCGCCTCCTCGGTGAACAGGTAGGCCGTGCCGAGCAGCACACCGACCTTGACGCCCCGGTCGGCCAGCGGCGCAGCCATCGCGGCGACCATGGCGGCCGACGCGGCATCGTGGACGCCGCCGGCGAACAGCACGTGACAGTCGGGCAGTTGCTCCGGCGGCATCGACGCCAGGATGACGTCGATCATCGTGTTCCAGAGCACGAAGCTGGACCGGGGGCCGACGTGACCACCGCACTCCCGCCCCTCGAACACGAACCGGTGGGCGCCTCCGGAGATGAACAGTCGCAACAGCCCTGGTGAGGGGACGTGCAGGTAGGTCGGGATGCCATCGCGCTCCAGGCGCAGCGCCTGGTCCGGTCGCCCGCCTGCGATCAGCGCGAACGACGGTGGATGCTGCTTGAAGGCCGCCAGCTGCTCCTCGCGCAGCTCGAGTGGGACGAAGCCGAGGATGCCGGCTCCCCAGGGTTGTCCGTCGAGCTCGCGCTCGGTCTCGCGGAGCAGAGTCTCGACGTCCTGGCCCCGCATCAGGGCGAGTGCCAGGAACGGCAGCGCGCCCGCCGTGGCGACCTCTCGCGCGAAGCCTGCCACATCGCTCACTCGCGTCATCGGGCCCTGGACGATGGGGTAGCGGGTGCCGTGTGAGGTGGCCAGGGGACCGTTCTCGGCCAGCGGCAGCGCGGCTGCGGCCAGCGCAAGATGCTCGTCGACCGCCTGACGCAGGCCGGTGAGCACACCCCCGACGGTGTGGAAACGCTCGGCCAACGGTGCGGCGAAGGCGGCGTCCTGACCGAGGAGCCAGGCGTCGCCGGGACCCGTCCAGCCGACCAATTCCGCGAGCCGGTCGTTCCAGGCTCCGTCGCGCTCATCGATCCCGCCGGGCTGGGTGGCCAGGCTGCGCCCGAGCTGGCGCAGCTCCTCCGCGGCGGTGTACCCCGGCCGCTCGAACACCCGCCACCGGACGGCGGCGTCCAGCCCGACCCACGCCGTCTCGGTCCCTTCCATCCGCCGGATCTCGGCCTTGACGGGCTCAGGGAGCCGGGACTCCCACGTCAGGGCGAGCTGGGCGTCCAGCACGACGCCGGCCGCACCGATCGTGGCGCAGGCCGCCGCGGTGTGCTCGCCGACGCCGCCCTGTGCCCATATCGGCAGCTCGACCTTGGCCAGCAGTTCTTGGAGCAGCACGAACGTCGTCGTGTCCCGCACCCGTCCGCCGGACTCGCCGCCCTTGGCGATCATGCCGTCGAACTCCAGGTCGCCGGCCAGCGCTGCCTCGTCGAGGCTCGTCACCTCGAGCCAGAGCTGGAGGCCATGGGTACGCAATCGCTTGGCCTGGCGGCGCAGCGCCTCGTGGTCGGTGGGGACGAGGATCGCGAACTCGACCATCTGGGGCACGGCCGAGGTCACTGCGTCGACGACGCCCTCGTCGCGAGGATCGATCCGGATCCCACCGCGAGTGCGCGCGGATCGCTCGAAGGCGGTGACCGCGCGTACAGCCCGTTTCTCGTCACGGATGAACGTCAGGTCCACGACGCCGATGGCTCCGGCTCGGCTGGCCGCGATGGCGATCGTGGGGTCTGCGAGACCGGGCAGTGTCGCAGCGACGTAGGTGAAGTTCGACAACGTGTCCTCTTCTCTTGCGGGGACGTGGTGGGTGATCTGGAAGCGATCGTGGAAGGGCCGCAATCGGCGGGGGAGCCACCAGTTGGCTCGGCCGGCCAGCTTCATGACCGCAGGTACCAGGCAGAGCCGGACGAGCGTGGCGTCGATGACGACGGCCAGCGCTATCCCGAGCCCGAAGAGCTTGACGAGAGTGACGCCCGAGGTCGCGAAGATCACCAGGACCGTGGCGAGCAGCAACGCCGCGGCCGTGATGATCCCGCCGGTGCGCGCCAGGCCGGTGGCCACCGCACCGGCGTTGTCGCCGGTGCGGTCGTAGGCCTCCTTGATGCGGGACAGGAGGAAGACCTCGTAGTCCATCGACACACCGAAGGCCAGGCAGAACATCAGGATCGGGATGCTCAGATCGAGCGTGCCGGTCGCGGTGAAGCCGAGCAGGTCCGACAGGTGACCTTCCTGGAAGACCCACACCATCGCGCCGAACATGGCGGTCAGGCTCAGCATGTTCAGCACCAGTGCCTTCGTCGGCACCAGCAGTGACCCGAACATCAACAACAGCAGGATGAACGTGACCGCGGCGATGAGGGCGATCGCCAGGGGGAGCAGCCTCAGCAGCGTCTGCTGGGAGTCCACGAAGGCGGCGGACGGACCACCGACGAGCGTGCCCTCGGTCGGGCCGGCGACTGCGCGCAGGTCGCGCACCATGTCCTCGCCCGCCGGGGAGATCGGCTGCACGGCCGGCACGACCGACAGCCAGGTGCCGGCGGTACCCGCGAAGCGCGCCGAGGCCGGGCCGGGACGGGCTATCTGCACGCCGTCGACGTAGGAGCCGGTTACGGCGTCCACTCGGTCCACACCCGCCACAGTGGACAGCTCGGCCGCGTAGGCGTCGATCGTGCTGGTGTCCAGCGTCGAGGCCACGCCGGTGTCGAGAGGCGAGTCGCTGCTCCCGGGCACGACCACGGTCGTGGCCGCGGACTCGCTGCCCCCGAAGTCCTGACGTACCTGCTCGGTGACCATGCGCGCCTGGTTGTCCGCGGGCAGCACCCGGCTGTCGATGCCGCCGAACCGCACGTTCAGGAACGGGGCGCCGAGCAGGAGCAGGATGACGATCACTCCGGTCACGACCGGGATCGGCCGGCGCATCACGGCTTCGGCGAACCGGCGCCAACGATCCGGGCCCTCGCGACCCGCTCCCGGTGCTGCCGCCGGCCGGCGCAGGACGCGCAGCGAGTTCACGCGGTGCCCGAGGGTGGCGAGCAGCGCCGGAAGCACCACGAGGGCGCCGGCCATCGCCACCGTGACCACGGCGACTCCCGCGTAGGCGAAGGAGCGCATGAACGCCTGCGGGAAGATCAACAGCGCCGACAGCGAGATCACCACGGTGACGCCGCTGAACGCGACGGTCCGCCCGGCGCTGCGCATGGTGCGGTGGACCGCCGAGCTCACCGGATGACCGGCGGCGAGCTCCTCGCGAAAGCGGCTGACCATGAACAGGCTGTAGTCGACCGCCAGCCCGAGCCCGAGTCCGGCCGCCAGGTTCAACGCGTAGATGGAGATGTCGGTGACCCCGACCAGCAGCTGCAGGATCGCCAACGTCCCGGTGACGGCGAGTGCCGCGACCGCGAGTGGCAGCAGCGCCGCGACGACCGATCCGAAGACGAGCAGCAGCAGGACCAGGAGGATGGGGAAGGCGATCAGCTCCGACCGGACGAGGTCGGCCTCGACCGTGTCCCGAATCTGCTGGGTGACCGCCGCGGAACCGCCGACACCCACCGTCAGCTGGGCACTGCTGCGGGTGTAGGTGCCGACCAGCTCGGCGACCCGGGTGTCGATCTCCTCCTCGCTGCCGAGGATCCGGGCTTGGACCAGCGCCTGGGTCTTGTCGCTCGACGCCAGTGCCGGCAGCCGCTGGGTGCTCCAGTAGGACAGCGTGTCCACGACCCCGGGTTCCTGGGCGAACTCCCTGGTCAGTGCCAGGCCGGCCCGCGTGACCGCCGGGTCGTCGACGCCCGCGGGAGCGGTGACGAGCAGCAGGACGTTCGAGTCGCCCTGGCCGAAGTCGCGCGCCAGCGTCTCGGCGGCGGCGCTGGACTCCGCGTTCGGATCCTCGAAGCCGCCACTGGTGAGGTGTGCCTGTACTCCGTTGCCGACCACGCCGGCGACAACGAACAGGACGACCGCGATCCAGATAACAGCTGTACGGCGCCGTACAAAAAATCGCATAAGCGAATCGAACATCGCCGCATCCCCCGGTGGTGGCTTGGTTTCTTGTCCGGACAACGCCCGAATCGACGTGGCGAACGCTATGGCGAGACGTGGAAGGCGGTCAAGGGTTCGAGAATCAGAGTCACTCCTTTGGGCGACGTTGCCGCCCGAACCGGACGTAAATTCGGTGTGGGGTCGGTTAATCAATTATTGTCGCTATCTTGTCCGTATCGTTACATCTATACCGGGAGTGCGGACGGTGGGTCAGAAATTAACCCTGATCAGCTGATGGGGCTTACGCCGGTCGGATGGTGCCGCCGGTGACTGTGTGCGGGGAGTAGCTGTTCGGTAGCCGGCTCGACGTGCTCGGCGCCGGTAGCGGCGAGGGGCTCGCGCGCCGCGTTCACATGTGCATAGCGTAGTCAGGTGATCGCGATCGGTGAGTTTGGGTGCTGCAAGATCCGTGGCTCGGGTGCGGGGTGGCCTCGATGAGTTGATCGTTGCGGTGGATCGGTGAACCACATCGGGGTGTGCCAGCGGCTGTTTTTCCGGGGTGTAGCGACCTATTGCGCTCGGTGTCGGCCGGGTGCTGTGGTTCGGGTTCGGAGGCGGCTGGGCCTACCCCTCCTGGGGTGGGATAGGGTGGCCGGTATGGACAGCCACCAGCGGTCCGTGGTCAACCGGTTGAAGACCGCCCGTGGCCACGTCACCGGCATCATCTCGATCATCGAGGACAACGCGTACTGCCCGGACGTGATGAAGCAGCTCGCTGCGGTGCAGGGTCTGCTGGAGGGCGCGAGCCGGGTCATGCTGCGTCGGCACCTGGAGACCTGTGTGGCCACGGCGATGCAGGAGGGGCGGACCGCGGAGATCGTCGACGAGCTGATGGAGACGTTGAAGTTCGACAAGCACGTGTTCCGGGCGGCCCCGTTGCCGGTGGCGGAGCCGGGAGCAGCGACGGAGGTGGGCTCATGACCGGCACGACGACCAGCACGGCGGTCTCGCGGGAGTTCGCGGTACGCGGCATGACCTGCGGGTCGTGCGCGGCGCGCGTGCAGAAGGTGCTGGGTCGCCAGCCCGGGGTGGCCTCCGCGGAGGTCAACTTCGCCACCGGGACGGCCCGGGTCGTGTTCGCCGAGCAGCCCGCGGAGACCGAGGCGCTGGCCGCGGCGGTGCAGAAGGCGGGCTACGAGCTGGAGCTGCCCTCATCCGGGAGCGAGGGCGGCGCCGATGACGCCGCAACCGGTGCTGAGGAGGTCCCCGAGGAGCGGGCCTGGCTGTGGCGGGTGCTCATCGCGTGGCCGCTGGCACTGGCCGTGGCCGTGCTGGCCATGGTGCCGGGCCCTTGGATGGGCCAGTCGTGGACGCCCTGGCTGGAGCTCGCGCTCACCACCCCGGTCCAGCTTGTCGTGGGGTGGCCGTTCCTGCGGGAAGCGGCTCGGCGAGCGCGGCGGTGGTCGGCGAACATGGACACGTTGATCGCGGTGGGGACCGGGACCGCCTACGTCTCCTCCACCGTGGCGCTGCTGTTCTCCAGTGGGCAGCGATACTTCGAGACCGCCGCACTGGTCATCGCGTTCCTGGTGCTGGGCCGCTACGTCGAGGTCCGCGCCAAACGTCGGGCCGGGCACGCGCTGCGGGCGTTGCTGGAGCTGGGGGCCAAGCAGGCCCGGGTGCTGCGGGACGGCATCGAGGTGCTGGTCCCCGCCGACGAGGTGACGGTGGGGGACCTGATGCGGGTCCGACCGGGGGAGAAGATCCCCACCGACGGTGCGGTCACCGACGGGGCCAGCGCCGTAGACGAGTCGATGCTCACCGGTGAGTCGGTGCCGGTGGACAAGGCGGTCGGCGCCACCGTGGTGGGAGCGACGGTGAACACCAGCGGGGTGCTCACCGTGCGTGCCACCGCCGTCGGCTCCGACACCGCGTTGGCCCAGATCGTCTCGCTGGTCAGCGCCGCCCAGTCCGGCAAGGGGCGGGCCCAGCGGCTGGCCGACCGGATCTCGGCGGTGTTCGTGCCGACCGTGATCGGCATCGCGCTGGTCACGATCGCCTGCTGGTGGTTGCTGGCCGGCGATCCCGCGGGCGGTCTGGTCGCCGCCGTCGCCGTGCTCATCATCGCCTGTCCGTGCGCGCTCGGGCTGGCCACCCCGATCGCGATCATGGTCGGGACCGGCCGGGGTGCCCGGCTGGGAATCCTGATCAAGGGCGTGGAGGTGCTGGAGCGCACCCGCGGGATCACCACGGTGATCTTCGACAAGACCGGCACCCTCACCCGCGGCGAGATGGCGCTCACCGACGTCGTCGCTGGCGAAGTCACCACCGAGGCCGAGCTGCTGCGTCGGGCCGGCGCGGTGGAGGCCGACAGCGAGCACCCGATCGGGGCCGCCGTCACCGGTGCGGCCCGCGAGCAGGTCGGCGAGCTGCCGGTGGTGGCCGGCTTCGCTGCCGTCGCCGGGCACGGGGTGCGGGCCGAGGTCGGGGGCACCACGGTGTGGGTCGGCCGGCGCGCGCTCGTCGACGGCGCCGGACTCGCGTTCCCGACCGAGCTCACCGGCGCCGCGGCGCGCCTGGAGGCCGAGGGGAAGACCGTGGTGTTCACCGGCTGGGACGGCTACGTCCGCGGGGTGCTCGCGGTGGCTGACACCCTCAAGAACGGCGCCGCGGAGACCGTCGCGCAGCTGCACGGCATGGGCCTGCGGGTCGCGATGATCACCGGTGACAACCGGCGCACCGCTGCGGCCATCGCCGAGCGGGTCGGCATCGACACCGTGCTCGCCGAGGTGCTGCCCGCGGACAAGCAGTCCGAGGTGACCCGGCTGCAGGCCGCTGGCGAGGTCGTCGCGATGGTCGGCGACGGGGTCAACGACGCCCCCGCCCTGGTCGCCGCCGATCTCGGCATCGCGCTCGGCACCGGCACCGACGTCGCGATCGAGTCGTCTGACCTGACCCTGATGCGCGGCGACCTGGCCGGGGTTCCGGCCGCGATCCGGTTGTCCCGGCGCACCTACCGCACCATCTGGCAGAACCTGGGCTGGGCGTTCGGCTACAACGTCGCGCTGATCCCGCTGGCCGCCGTCGGGCTGCTCAACCCGATCATCGCCGGTGCCGCGATGGGGTTCTCCTCGGTCAGCGTGGTCGCCAACTCACTGCGGCTGCTGCGCTTCGGCGCCCACCACCGGTCCACCCGCCAGCCGGCCCGGAAGACCGCGCCGCCCACGGGGGACGTGCGCGACGACGGCCGGGTCGAGGGCCGCGACGGGGGTGGTGAGGCCGAGCGGCTCGATCGGTTCGTCGCGCCGGGCAGGCGTGGCACCTGAGGGCGGGTATCCTCGTCCGGACCCCGCGGGAGCCCACGATCCGAGGCTGAGAGGGCGGCAGGACCGGCCGCCGACCGTTCGCACCTGACCCGGTTAGTACCGGCGTAGGGAGGAACGTCATGGCCCACGTACACCCGTCCCGGATCGTCGCAGGGCTGCTCGCCGTGCTCGCGCTCGTGCTGGCGGGCTGCGCGGCGAGCGCAGGCGACGGTGGGCAGAAGATCCGCATCGCCCTGGACTGGACGCCGAACACCAACCACACCGGCCTGTTCGTCGCGCAGCAGGAGGGCTGGTTCCGCGACGCCGGGCTGGACGTCGAGTTCCTGCCGTACCACAACTCCTCGCCCGACACGCTGGTCTCCTCCGGGGCGGCCGAGTTCGGCATCAGCTTCCAGGACTCGTTCACCTTCTCGAAGGCGGCGGGTGCGGACATCACCTCGGTGCTGGCGGTGCTGCAGCACTGGGCCACGCAGATCGCGGTGCGCGCCGACCGGACCGACATCGCCTCGCCCGCGGACCTCGACGGGAAGACCTACGGCGGGTTCGGCGGGCCGGGGGAGGAGCCGAAGATGCGTGCGGTCATCCGGGCCGCGGGGGGCAGTGGCACCTTCGACACCGTCGTGCTCGGCACCGCCGCCTACGAGGCGCTCTACGACGGTGCGGTCGACTTCACCGAGCCGTTCGTGGCGTGGGAGGGCATCGAGGCACAGCTGCGCGGCCAGCCGTTGACGACCTTCGCCTACACCGACTACGGGTTCCCCGACGCCTACAACGTGCTGCTCATCGGCAACACCCCGTGGTTGCAGGCCCACCCCGACACGGCAGCGCGCTTCGTGCGGGCCGCGCAGCGCGGCTACCGGCTCGCCGCCGACGACCCGGCCCGCGGCGCGGAGCTGCTGATGGCGGCCAATCCTGGCGCGTTCACCGAGCCCGAGCTCGTCCGCCGCAGCCAGGACATGCTCAGCGCGCAGTTCCTGCGCGACGCGTCGGGGCGAGTCGGGCCGCAGACGCTGGAGCGATGGTCGGGGTACTCCGGATTCGTGTACGACTCCGGCGCGCTGGCCGGTCCGGACGGCGCGCCGCTGCGGGTGCGGCCGGACTTCGCGACCTGGTTCACCAACGACTACCTGGCGCAGTCCTGACCGCGCGCAGCGGCACCGGACCGGGCATCGGCACCGGGTCGCGCCGGGTGCTGGCCGCCGCGGGGCCGCCGCTGGTCCTCGTCGCGCTCGGGCTGGCGGCATGGCAGTGGTACGTCACCGCCGCCGACGTCGCGCCGCAGGTACTGCCCTCGCCGCTGCGGGTGGTGGTGCAGGGCTGGGCGTTCCGCGAGCAGATCTGGGCGAACACGGTGCCGACGGTGCAGGTCACCGCCGTCGGGTTCGCGGTGTCGCTGGTGCTGGGCTGGGCGCTGGCGATCGCGGTCGACTTCTCCGGATGGCTGCGCCGGGCACTGACCCCGCTGCTCGTCGCCTCCCAGACGTTGCCGATCATCGCGATCGCCCCGCTGCTGATCATCTGGTTCGGCTTCGGGCTGTTGCCGAAGGTGGTGGTGATCGCGTTGGTGACCTTCTTCCCGATCGCCGTCGGCCTCATCGAGGGGTTCGCGGCCACCGACCGGCAGGCCACGAACCTGTTGCGCAGCATGGGTGCCTCCCGCGTCGCGCAGTTTCGGTACGTGCGGCTGCCCGGCGCGCTGCCGTCGTTCTTCACCGCGCTGCGCATCGGCATCACCTACGCGGTGACCGGGGCGATCTTCGCCGAGTACGTCGGCGCGACGGCCGGGCTCGGCATCTTCATGAACCTGCAGAAGAACTCGTTCCGCACCGACCTGGTGCTGGCCGCAGTGATCGTCACCGCGCTGCTGTCGGTCGCCCTGTTCGGGCTCACCTACCTGGCGCAGCGGCTCCTGATCCCGTGGCATGGCAAGGCGGACCGCGGTGGCTGAGCTGCAGCGGTCCGAGTCGAAGCTGGTGCTCGACGGCCTCTGCAAGGCCTTCCCCGGTCCGCTCCCGGTGCTCGACGGTATCGCGTTCGACGTGGCACCGGGCGAGTTCATCTCCGTGATCGGGCCGAGTGGCTGCGGCAAGTCGACACTGTTCAACGTGATCGCCGGGCTGGAGCGGCCGGACGCGGGGCGGGTGCTGGTCGACGGCGAGGACGCCACCGGGCGCACCGATCCGTTCGCCTACATGCCCCAGCAGGACCTGCTGTTCGGGTGGCGGACGGTGTTGGACAACACGACGCTGGGCCTGGAGGTGGCGGGGGTGACGCGGCGCGTCGCCCGGGAGCGGGCGCGGCGGCTGTTCGCGCCGTTCGGGCTTGCCGGGTTCGAGTCCGCGCACCCGTACGAGCTGTCCGGCGGCATGCGCCAGCGCGCCGCGCTGCTGCGCACCGTCGTGCAGGACCGAGCGGTGTTGCTGCTCGACGAGCCGTTCGGCGCGCTCGACTCGCTCACCCGCACCGACATGCAGACCTGGCTCGACGGCGTGCGTGCGGGCTTCGGCTGGACCGTCCTGATGATCACGCATGACATCCGGGAGGCGGTGTACCTGTCCGACCGTGTGGTGGTACTCGGACCTCGGCCCGCGCGGGTGCGGTGCGAGGTGTCGGTGGACCTGCCGCGGCCCCGGGCGGTCGAGATGATCACGTCGGTGCGGTTCGTCGCTGTCGAGGACGAGCTGCTTGCTGCGCTGCGCGACCGTTGCTGACAACCCGGGCAGGGCGGTACGGATCAGAGGTCGAACGCTGCTCGCAGTGCGGAGTTGAGCTGGTCGAGGGTCGACGGATCGAGCGTGCCCACGTGCTCGCCGAACCACCCGCGGTAGAAACGCGACACGGTGCCCGCGCAGGCCCAACCGTGGCCGCCCTTGATCGGCACCGCGAGGATGTCCTGGGGGTCGTCCGGTGCGATGGGGGTGCCGAGCAGCCACGTCCGGGCCGACTGGTTGATCCCGTCGCTCGACACGATCACAACGAGCGGCTGCCGGGGTGATCCTTGCGGGGTGTAGGACCAGATCTCACCCCGCAGCACGCATCTGCCTCTCGGCCGCGGCCAGCTCCGTCTCGTCGGTCAGCGCGTCTGCCCGCACGTCTGCGGTGGGACCGGCTCCGGTTCGTACGGCCTCCCGCCGTGCCGCTCGGGAGAGCCATGCGGACATGGACACCCCGTCTCGCGCGGCGGCTTGCTCGGCGAGGGCAAGCGCAGTCGCGTCGAGCGACACGGTTATCTTGCGAGTTGCCATACTGAAGATCGTACTGCTGAGGTTGTGAGCTCTGCCGGTCGGGTCGCGTCAGCGGCAGGCGCTGCCGCTGGCCCGGTCCGTCTCAGGTCGGTATGCGTTCGACGATCCCGAGCCGGTCCGGCATGTGCACGCTCGCCAGGTCCTTGTAGAGCGCGACCGTGTCGGGATGATCTCGACCGAGCAGCGCGGTGGAGTCGGCGGCGGCGCGCTCCAACACGACGCTGGCCTCCCGCGTGCGGCCCAGCACGGCGTTGCAGCCGGCGAGGTTCGCCCGCAGCACGATCGTGTGGGCGTGCCGTGGCCCATGGGCCCGATTGGCGTCGTTCAGCGCCGCCTCGAGCAGCGTCCTGGCCGACTCGACGTTCCCTGCCGCAGCCCGGGCCAGCGCCATGCCCATACGGGAGGTGAGCGTGTCGGGATGGGCGGGGCCGAACGTGCGCTGTCGTTCGGCGGTGACCCGCCCGTACAGCGCGAGCGCATCGATCACCTTGCCGGTCAGCCGGTATGCCGTAGCGAGGGCGTCACAAGCGGTGAGCGTGCGGGGATCGTCGTCGCCGAAGACGCGGATGCGATCGGCGAAGGTGGCGGCCATCAGCTCGACGCCCTCCCGCCATCGGCCCGCCGCCGCGTAGGCCGCGCCGAGGTTGCCTGCCACGGTGAGGGTGGCGGGGTGGTCGGCGCCGAGGTTGGCACGGCAGCCCGCGAGGGTCTGCTCGAACAGGGGGATGGCGTCCTCGGGGCGGTCGGCCGCGCAGTGCGTAGCGGCGTTGGCGTTACGCGCAGCGAGCTCGTGGACACCCTCCCGCAGTGTCTCGGCCTCCGGCTCGGCTCTGCGGCGCTCGTTCCGCGACCACCAGGCCATTCGCGATCACCCCCGACGTAGTCGCGCCCAACTTACTCCGAACGTGGATCTCGTGCCGATCTACTACGAAGGTTCAGCCGATATGGTGGAACGGGCGAGCCGGGCGGTCATCACACCTGGTCGAAATTGTCACGTTGAGTCTCTGAAGATAACGGTAAGTGATCGCAGTCCGGGGTCCGCACGGTGCTGATCGTCGGCTGGGGACCGGGAGTTGTGTCTCCTGCTGTTGCGCGGCCCCGACCGCCGATCATGCCCGCGGGGTGGGCAGGCCGGTCGGGGTCCAGGTGGTCCGAAGTAGGCTCGCAGGAGTGCGAGTCACGGTGCTGGTCGGCGGCGTCGGCGGGGCCCGTTTCCTGCTCGGGGTGAAGGCCGCGCTCGGCCTGCCCGCGGTCGGCCCCGGGGACACCCCGCACGAGATCACCGCTGTCGTCAACGTCGGTGACGACATCTGGCTGCACGGGCTGCGGATCTGTCCCGACCTGGACACCTGCCTCTACACCCTCGGCGGCGGGATCGACCCCGAACGGGGCTGGGGCCGGGCCGGAGAGACCTGGGCGGTGCACGAGGAGCTCGCCGCCTACGGGGTCGACCCGACGTGGTTCAGGCTCGGCGACCGCGACCTCGCCACCCACATGGTCCGCACCCGGATGCTGCGCGTGGGTTATCCGCTCTCCGAGGTCACCGCGGCGCTGTGTCACCGCTGGCAGCCGGGGGTCACGCTGCTGCCGGTCACCGACGACCGCGTCGAGACCCACGTCGTGATCGACGACCCGGAGACGGGCCCGCAGGCGCGCAAGGCGATCCACTTCCAGGAGTGGTGGGTCCGGCACAAGGCCGAGCCCGCGCCGCACGGCTTCGTGCCGGTTGGCGCCGAGCAGGCCACGGTGCTGCCGGCGGTGCGCGACGCGGTCGCGGGCGCCGATGCCGTGCTGATCGCGCCGTCGAACCCGGTGGTGAGCATCGGGTCGCTGCTCGACGTCCCCGGGATGCGCGCGGCCGTGGTCGGCACCGCGGCGCGGGTCGTCGGGTTGTCCCCGATCGTGGAGGGTCGGCCGCTGCGCGGCATGGCCGACGTGTGCCTGGCCGCGATCGGGGTGCAGACCACCGCCGAGGCGGTCGGCCGGCATTACGGAGGTCGCCGCGACGGTGGCCTGCTCGACGGCTGGCTCGTGCACACCGGCGACGGCGCCGAGGTGCCCGGGGTGCAGGTGCGCTCGCTGCCGCTGCTGATGACCGACGTCGCCGCGACGGCGGAGATGGCGCACCACGCTCTGGACCTGGCCGGGGTGGGCGGTGGCTGACCACGCCGCCCCCGACGCGATCACGATCTGGCCGGTCCGCGGGCTGCCTGAGTTCCGGCCCGGCGACGACCTGGCCGCCGCGCTCGCCGTCGCCGCGCCGTGGCTGACCGACGGCGACGTCGTGGTGATCACTTCGAAGGTGCTCTCGAAGGTCGAGGGCCGGCTGGTGCCCGTCCCGACCGACCCCGCGGCTCGCGATGCCCGGCGCCGCGAGCTGGTGGCCGCCGAGACCGAGCGAGTGCTCGCGCGACGTGGGCAGACGCTGATCGTCGCGGGCCGGCTCGGCATCGTGCAGGCCGCCGCCGGCGTCGACGGCTCCAACGTGCGCCGCGACGAGCTGGCGCTGCTTCCCCTCGACCCGGACGCCAGCGCCGCCCGGCTGCGTGCGGAGCTGGCGCGGCGCCTCGGCGTCGAGGTCGCGGTGGTCGTCACCGACACGATGGGCCGCGCGTGGCGGATCGGGCAGACCGACGTGGCCATCGGGTCGGCCGGGCTCGCCGTGCTGCACGACTACACGGGCACGACCGACGCCGCGGGCAACGAGCTGCTGGTCACCGAGGTCGCGGTGGCCGACGAGCTCGCCGCGGCCGCGGATCTGGTCAAGGGCAAGCTCGGCGGGCTGCCGGTGGCGGTGGTGCGCGGGACGGCGCCGCGCGACGACGGGTCGAGCGCGAGTGAGCTGGTGCGCCGGCTCGATGAGGACATGTTCTGGCTCGGCGCCGACGAGGCGATCGAGCGGGGGCGCCGGGAGGCGGTGCTGCTGCGCCGCAGCACGCGCGATTTCGCCGACGTAGCCGTCGACCCGGCGGCGCTGCGCCGCGCCGTGGGGGTCGCGCTCACCGCACCGGCCCCGCACCACAGCACGCCGTTCCGGTTCGGCTGGGTGCGTGCTCCCGGGTGCCGCGCCGCGCTGCTCGACGCCCTGGCGGCGCGCTGGCGCGAGCACCTGGAGGCCGACGGGCGCCCGCCCGAGGAGGTCGAGCGCCGGATGCGGCGCGGGGACCTGCTGCGTCGCGCACCCGAGCTGGTGCTGGCCTTCCGCGCCGGCGCGGGCATGCACGCCTACCGCGACGAGGCTCGGCGGCTCGGCGAGCGCACGATGTTCACGGTGGCCGGCGGCGCGGCCGTGCAGTCGCTGCTGGTGGCACTGGCCGCCGAGGGGTTGGCGTCCTGCTGGGTGGGGTCCACGGTCTTCGCCCCGGACGTCGTGCGCCGCGTGCTGGACCTGCCCGCCGACTGGCAGCCGCTCGGGGCCGTCGCCGTCGGGGTGCCCGCTGAGCCGCTGCGACCCCGCTCGCCGCGGGAGCCGGGCGAAGGGCTGGTGGAGTGGTAGCGGCCGCGGCGGCCGCCGCGGAGCTCCGGGCGTGGACACCGGATGACCGTGAGCAGCGCGCGCTGCAGCACGCCCTGCTGGCCTTCCTCGACGCCCGACCCGACGACGCGTGCTCGCGATCATGCGCGCCCGGGCACCTCACCGCGTCGGCCCTGCTGCTCGACGCCGCCGGCGAGCGCACCCTGCTCACCCTGCACCCGCGCGTCGGGCGCTGGTGCCAGCTGGGCGGGCACTGCGAGCCCGGCGACGCCTCGCTGCGGGAGGCGGCGCTGCGCGAGGCGACCGAGGAGTCCGGGATCGACGGGCTGACGATCGACCCGGAGCCGCTGCGCGTGGACGTTCACCCGATCACGTGCTCGCTGGGTGTGCCCACCCGGCACCTGGACGTGCAGTTCCTGGTGCGTGCCCCGGCCGGTGCGGTGCCGCGGATCAGCGACGAGTCCGACGACCTGCGCTGGTGGCCGCTGGACGGGCTGCCCGCCGACACCGACACGGTGCCGGCGATGGTCGCCGCCGCCCGGCGCCGACCGCCTGCTGCGTGAGCTCAGGTCCAGAAGCGGAGCTCGTCGTAGCCGACGAAGGCCAGCACCGGCTCGCCGCCGACCGCGGCGAACACCACACCACCCGCGGCGAAGAATAATCGCGCCGCCCCGGGCAGCCCGATGATCAGCAGAAACAGCACGATCGGGGCCCACGGGCGGACCCGCGCGGCCAGCTGGCGGGCTTGCGGGGAGAGGTAGGGCTCCAGCACGCCGAAGCCATCGAGCCCGGGTACCGGCAGGATGTTCAGCACGAACGCGAGGACCTGGAAGAACGCCAGCGCCGACAGCCCGACCGCGAGCCCGACCGGCATCGGCACGACCGCGACGGCCGCGGTGAGCAGCATGCCGATCACCAGGTTGGTGGCGGGGCCGGCGAGAGAGACGAGGCTGCGAGTGCCGCGCGAGCGGATCGCTCCGTGGTTGATCCACACCGCGCCGCCGGGGAGCGGGATGCCGCCGATCAACAGGATCAGGATCGGCAGCACGAACGACAGCCCCACGTCGCTGTAGCGGCGGATGTCGAGGGTGAGGTAGCCCTTGTCCCGCACCGAGAGGTCACCACCCCGGTAGGCCACCACCGCGTGCCCGAACTCGTGCAGGCACAGCGAGACCGCCCAGCCGCCGAGCACGAGCGCGACGACGCCCGCGGTGAGCAGCACCGATGAACCGGATGACACCGCTTCGGGGGTGCCAAGCACGGTCAGGACGCCCCCGAGCGCGGAGACCCCTACGAGCAGTAGGAACCACGGACTGAGCCGGTTCGACACGTCATGCACTCGACCATTGTGCTGGACGGGGCCATCCGGGTGGACTGCATCACCTCGATCACAGCGTGAGCTTGCGAACTCCGACCGACAGCGGTGTACTTACACAACTGTCATTTGAAGCAAGTGTCACCGGGGGAGCGGGGTGATCTCCGCCGGGACAGTCATTCGCCGGGTGTGGGGAGGTGGGCGAGTGGACGCGAGCACAGCCGCGGTGGAGCCGGTCGGGACGACGGGCGAGGCTTCGCTTCCGGCCACCGACGCGTTCGGCGCGGCCACCGGCTCGTTCGGCGTGCGGGACGGCACCGATGACCAGGACTGGCAGGAGCGCGCGCTCTGTGCCCAGACCGACCCAGAGGCGTTCTTCCCGGAGAAGGGCGGCTCCACCCGGGAGGCCAAACGCATCTGCTCGGGCTGCGAGGTGCGGGCCGAGTGCCTGGACTACGCGCTCGCCCAGGACGAGCGCTTCGGGATCTGGGGTGGGCTGTCCGAGCGGGAGCGACGCCGGCTGCGCCGCACCGCGAGCTAGTCCTGCTGCGGGAGGTCACCGACGCCGCGGAGCGCCGCTGGTCCGTGACTCGTTGGTCATCTCGTTCCGTCACGAAGGCGACGTCCTACGCGCTACTGTCTGTGACATTAAGAGCTGCTCCATCCCGTCAGCTGAACGGATAGGCCTACCTGTCAGACGTCCCGAGCATGCGAGTCGAGTCGGAAAGGTTGAGCGCCCATGGGGCAACATGACAAGCCTGACCCGAAGCCGGACCCAAACGACGACGCCCAGGGTGGGAAACCGCCGCCGCCCCAGCCTGATCCGGGTCAGCACGGCAAGAAGTGACCGGTCAGGCCCGATCTGCACTCCTGTCGGCCGAGTTGGTCGCCAAACTCGCCGCAGCCGGGACGCTGGATGACACGTGGCGTCCGGTGTTCGAGGCCGTTCCCCGGCAGCTGTTCGTTCCGGACACGATTTGGAGGCTCGACCCGGATGCCGGGGGTCGTCTGGTGCCGCTGCATCGTGCCGAGGACCCGGACCGGTGGCTGGCTCTCGTCTATCGTGATCGGCCGGTGGACACCCAGGTCGACGACGGCCATCCTGCGGCGGACGGTACCGGCTGGGAGGTGACCAGTTCGGCGTCGCAGCCGACGGTGGTGGCCGACATGCTGCGCGCGTTGGACCCGGCGCCGGGGATGCGGGTGCTGGAGATCGGCACCGGCACCGGCTGGAACGCCGCGCTGCTCGCGGCCCGGGTCGGAGCGGAGAACGTGGTCAGCGTGGAGGTCGACGCGGTTGTCGCGGAGCGGGCTCGGGCCGCGCTGGACGCCGCGGGCTACGGGCAGGTCACTGTGGTCACTGGCGACGGCGCGGACGGCTGCCCGGACCGGGCGCCGTTCGACCGGGTTCTTGCGACCGTCGGGGTGAGTGAGGTCCCGTACTCCTGGGTGGCGCAGACCCGGTCGGGTGGGCGAGTGGTGGTGCCGCTGAGCAACACCTACCAGGCCCCGGGGATCGCTGTTCTGGACGTCGCCGGCGGTGTCGCCTCGGGGTATCTGGGTGCTCCGGCGGTGTTCATGGGGTTGCGCGCGCAGCGGGTCCCGCGGCCGCGTGGTGTACGCCCGGGCGGTGGCGCCGCGGAGGACGTGTCGAGCACCGAGGTGCACCCGTACTGCTGGGCGGGGGACCGTGCTGCGGCGACCGCGATCGGGCAGCGGGTCGAGGGGGTCCATGCGCACTTCGAGGCCGCCACTGCCGACACCGGTACCCAGTGGCTGTTCGACCCGGTCACCGACTCGTGGGCGTCGGTGGACCTCGACGGGGGCCCGCCGCCGTACCGGGTGGAGCAGGGTGGCCCGCGGCGGGTGTTCGACGAGGTGATCGCCGCGTACCGGTGGTGGCTCGACGCCGGTTCGCCGCCGCTGAGCCAGTGGCTGGTCACCGTGAGCACGAACGGACAGTCGATGACACTGAACGCCACGTCTACACTGCGCGCGATCTCTGCCGCCGGGATGGCCTCATGATCTTGAACTCGACTGGATTTTTCACGGGTGAAGGTTCTTCTCCCTGAACTACAGCCGTGTGTTCCCACCCCTGATTTCCCTGACGACGGAGGTCACGATGACCTCCCTTGGGCCACATTAGCCGCTAGTGATCGACATTTTCATCGGCCAGTGTAGGTGCCCACAGCACACCAGACTGGCCCTGCGGTGTCGCAGCAGGCACGGAGGAAGGACCCGATGATGACGCAACTGGGACGGTCCGAACCGAACCGCGACTGGCCGCTGCTGGGACGGCATCCACCACCCCGTCGTGGAGGCTGGCCCCGGTGGCCCAGGACTACCACCCATCGGGCTGACGTGCGCTCGTCCAAAAAATCTTCGGGCGGGTACATGGAGGCTTATTCACGGGCGAGAAGTAGATCATGCTCCACCACGTCTGAGCTGCGGTGATGCTGAACCGTACGCGCGTCCTGAATAAGCCTCATGGTGTTGCGTCGTTTGGCAACGCGCAACGGGTGGGGCCGGGCACACTGAGGCTTATTCACGGGCGAGAAGTAGATCATGCTCCACCACGTCTGAGCTGCGGTGATGCTGAACCGTACGCGCGTCCTGAATAAGCCTCACTGTCACCTGGGCGTGACCCCGACGCTGCAACCCCGGAGATGATGTGGACAGGCGATACCTCCAGTTCACGTTGGCCGATCCGACATTCTATGACATGGCTGCGCCAACGCCGACGGCAACGGAGGATCTCACGGAGCTGGTGACTGCGCCCGGGTGTTGGTCGTCGTTTTCTGGCCCGGTGTGGCGAGAACTGAGGTTGCCCGGCAGTCGATTTCGAAGTCAGGGCTGGAAGGTACATGTTTCGGCCACCCCCAGAAACGCGATGCAAGTGCTGGCAGCGGTCTCGAAGTATTGCATCGAGCGGAATATTGCGTTTAAGCATCTTCGATCCATACGTCGATTGATTGAGCTCAACAGCAAGGCGGGCAGCCGGTCTGGAAGTGGGAAGCTTGTCACCATCTACCCGGATAGCGATGAGCAACTGCAGATCGTTCTTCGCGATCTGTCAGATGAGCTGGCAGGTGAGTCGGGGCCGTATCTTCTGAGTGATCTTCGCATCGGTGCGGGCCCGCTGTACGTTCGATACGGTGCCTTTCGATTGCGGATGGCCGAGATCGACGGTGAGCAGGTGCCGGTGATCGAACGGCCCGACGGGGTACTGGTCCGGGACGAGCGACGCCCGAGCCTGCGGATCCCAGAGTGGGTGACGGTACCGGACTTTCTTCAGCCACATCTGGCCGCGCGCTCGACAACGGGTCCTTCTGAGCTTCCGTACGAGATTGTGCGGTCTCTACATTTTTCCAACGGGGGTGGGGTGTATCTGGCACGGTCAGTCGACGGCAGGTCGATTGTACTGAAGGAGGCTCGGCCGCACGCGGGGCTTGACGACGACGGAGACGATGCGGTGGTTCGCCTCCGGCGCGAACACGACGTTCTGTTGCAGCTAGCCGGTATTGAGGGAGTTCCACAGGTGATCGACCGCTTCTCGCTGTGGGAGCATGAGTTCCTCGCTATCGAGCACCGCGGCGGTGTGCAACTGGGCGCTTGGATGGCGATGCACTACCCGTTGATGAACGTCGGTGCTGCACCAGCGGACCTGGCTGGCTACGCGGCACGGGTGGCACGGATCGGTAGTGAGGTTGAACGAATTATCCGTGCTGTCCACGCGCGGGGTCTGACTCATGGTGATCTGCACACCAACAACGTCCTCGTCGACAGTGGTGATACCGCCGGTGACGAGACGGTCAGTCTGATCGATTTTGAGATTTCCCGCTCCGTGACCGACACTCGACGACCGGCGTTGGGAGCAGCCGGGTTCAGGTCTCCGCGTAACCGCAGGGGTATCGCCGTCGACGAGTACGCGCTGGCGATCCTGAGGCTGCGGATGGTAGTGCCCTATGTCGCGATGTACGATGTGTCGCCGGATTCAGCACACGTGCATCTCGCGTTCGCGGAACGGCGCTTCCCACTGCCGCCTGGTTACGCCGATGCGATCCGAGGCCGGCTGGAACCGGTTCGGCTGGCGGCGACTCATGACACGGAGGGCGATGGTGGCCAGGCCAGCGTTGCAGTGAACGAGGTGATCGACGGTGTTGTCAAGGCGATCGAAGCCAGCGCGACACCTGAGCGCGTTGATCGGCTTTTTCCGGGCGACATCACACAGTTCACGGTGGGGGGCGCCGGTTTCGGGTGCGGAGCAGCGGGTGTGCTGTACGCGCTCGCTGTCGCTGGTGCGGGAAGGTTCCGTGAGTACGAGGACTGGTTGCTGGCCTCGGTTACGACCTCCCCGGTGCTGCGCCCCGGTTTCTACGACGGGATCCATGGGATCGCCTATACGCTTGACTATCTCGGGCATCGCGATGCCGCCGCGCAGCTGGTCGATCAGGCGCGTCCAATGGTGCAGAGCACCCGCAACCACGACGTTGAGAGCGGACTGGCCGGGATCGGGCTGAACCTCCTGCACTTGGGCCAGATCTGGGGCTCACCGGAGCTGGAACTGGAGGCATTCCGTGTGGGTGCACGGCTGCGCGATCTGCTCGCCGTCGCGACGTCGCCCGGACGTGAGGGTCGTGCCGGGCTGTCATACGGCTGGTCGGGGCCGGCGCTGTTCGCGCTGCGTCTGTTCGAACATGCCGGGGAGAAGGTCTGGCTCGACCTGGCCGAGCAGGCGGTGCAGCGCGACCTCGAGGAGTGCGTCGAAGCCGGAGACGATTCACTACAGGTGCGGGACCCGGCCGGACGCCGGACCCTCCCGTATCTGGGCGTGGGGAGTGCGGGCGTGCTGCTGGCAGTGGACCGACTGAACCAGCACCGTCCGACACCTGAGCGAGAGAAGGCGGCCCGGATGCTCACCCGGGCGTGCGCGTCAGAGATCGTGGCCCACCCCGGCCTGATGCTCGGCCGTGCCGGTCTGATCATCACGCTCTCGCAGCTGCGCTCCCGCGACGAGCTGGTCGAGCCGGTTCTCGCACGGCACGTCGATCGACTGGCCCTGCACGCTGTGAGTCACCGCGGCGGAATCGCGTTCCCCGGGAACCAGCTGATGCGGTTGTCGATGGATGTGAGCACGGGCGGTGCCGGCGTGCTCCTCGCGCTCGCCGCCGTCAACGGTGACGGGCTGCCATTCGTTGGCGCTGGGACAGGACAGGCACTACCGCTCGCCACGACGTCCGGGTCCACGAGGGGCTCGGAGGAACACGAGAGGTGATAGTAGATGGGACTGGTCTTGGAGTTGCAGGAGCTGGATCTCGACGGGATCGACATCACGGTCCCGTTCATCGGCGACCGCAGCAGTGGGAGCACACTCGACTGCAACCTGGAGTCCGCGCTCAGTGGCGGCGGCTGCAACGACGACGATGACTAGGACACGTCGTCGCAGATAGAAGATCTCGTCTCGTCAGGAGGGGTCGGGCCCATCCGGCCCGCCCCCTCCTGACGCGTCATCTCCGCTGGTGTCGTGTTCCGCACGCCACGTGGCGATCTCGTCATCGAGGTCGGCGTCGGTGTAGGCTGGCGGGTGCGTGGTGACGTGGTCGATCCATTCGCGGATCACCGGCGCGGCCGCGGTGAGGGTGTCAGCCGTGATCGACTCGTGCACCACGAAGAACGCCACGACACCACTGGTGACGGGGTCCTCGGCGTCGCAGCGCGCGCACAGCGCGACGGTGCGGTGGCCATGGATCGCGACGCCGTCGGGGCGGCGCAAGCTGTGTGGAACCCGCACGACCAGCAGCGTCGGGCCGCCGCAGCGACCGCAGCGCGGGAGCTCGTCGACGAGGACGTTGATGTCGGTCACGTTGGGGCGGGGGTAATTCCGGGTGTGTTCCGCGTCAGTCCGCGACCGCGATGCCAGGAATGGCCTTCAGCTCGCCCACCAGCATTGATGACACCGTCACCCCGAAGTCAGCCAGGTTGAACACGGTCTCCTGCGTGGCGCCGACAAGACACAGGTGCACCGGCGTATCACCGTGGTGCGCGAGCAGTGTCTGCTTCAACTCCACGACGATGTCCTCGTCGACCCGCTCGGCCGAGCAGCGCAGCACGAACGGGGCCGGTCCCTGCCCGGGTGCGGCCGTGCTCAGGTCCAGTGGGGCGATCGCTGAGGCGAACACCGACATCTTGTCCTCGCGCCAGTTCACGCGGCCTTTGATGAGCACGGTCGAGTCCTGTACGAGGTCCTCGTGCAGGACCTCGTAGCTCTTGGGGAAGAACAGCACCTCCAAGCCTGCGTCGAGGTCCTCGACAGTGCAGATCGCCCAGGGCTCGCCCTTCTTGTTCACCCGGCGGTCGACGGAGGCGATCATGCCCGACAACACGATCTCACCGTCTTTCGGCGGGTTCTCCAGGATGGCCGCGATCGGGTGCGGTGCGTGTTTGCGCAGGATACGTTCGCTGCCGTCGAGCGGGTGCCCGGAGACGTAGAGTCCGAGCATGTCACGCTCGGCGGCGAGCACCTGTTTACGCGGCCACTCCTGATCACCGATCGCCAGATCCCGCAGCGGCGAGTTCTCCGGGTTCGTCGGCTGGGCGGAGGTGATGGTCTCTTCGGTGGCGAACAGGTCGAACTGGCCGTCTGCCTCCTTACGCTTGAAGACGACGATGGCGTCGATGGCCTGCTCGTAGACGTCGAGAAGCCCCGCCCGGGTGTGTTGGAGCGAGTCGAACGCGCCGGCCTTGATGAGGGACTCGATGACCTTCTTGTTGCAGGCCGTCAGCTGTGACTTGTCCATGAAGTCACGGAAGCCGGTGTAGCGGCCCTTGCTGGCGCGCGTGGCGATGATGGAGTCGACGACATTCGTACCGACGTTGCGGATCGCACCGAGCCCAAAGCGGATGTCACCGCCGACCGCGGTGAAATGTAGCCCGGAGTCGTTCATGTCCGGAGGCAGGACCTTGATCCCGAGTCGGCGGCACTCGGCCAGATAGATCGCGCAACGGTCCTTGTTCGCGCTGAACGCGGTCAGCAGACCGGCCATGTACTCGGCCGGGAAATTCGCCTTGAGGTAGGCGGTCCAGTAGGCGATGAGGCCGTAGGCCGCGGCGTGGGACTTGTTGAACGCATATCCGGCAAACGGCAGGATCGTGTCCCACAGGGCCTTGACGGCGTCGTCACTGAAACCACCCACGACCAGGTCGCTGGCCTGCATGCCGGCGCGGAATCCCTCGAACTCCTGCTCGAGGACCGACAGCTTCTTCTTGCCCATGGCGCGGCGCAGGACGTCGGCGCGGCCCAGCGAGTAGCCGGCGACCTTCTGCGCGATCTGCATGATCTGTTCCTGGTAGACGATCAGACCGTAGGTCTCGCCGAGGATCTCCTTCAACGGCTCGTCGAGCTGAGGGTGGATCGGGCTGATCTTCTGACGACCGTTCTTGCGGTCGGCATAGTCGTTGTGGGCGTTCATTCCCATCGGGCCGGGCCGGTACAGCGCGATGACCGCGACGATGTCCTCGAAGCTGGTGGGCTGCATGCGGCGCAGCAGGTCGCGCATCGCGCCACCCTCGAGCTGGAACACTCCCAGCGCATCGCCGCGGGCGAGGAGGCGGTACGCCTCCGGATCGTCGGTGGTGAGGGTGTCGAGGTCGATCTCGGTGCTGCGATTGGCCTGCACGTTGTCGATCGCGTCACCGATGATGGTGAGGTTCTTCAGCCCGAGGAAGTCCATCTTGAGCAGGCCGACGGCCTCGCACGATGGATAGTCCCAGCCGGTGATGATCGAGCCGTCATCGCGGCGCCACAGTGGGATGACGTCGATGAGCGGCTGACTGGACATGATCACTGCGCAGGCGTGCACACCGGCGTTGCGAATCAGCCCTTCCAGGCCGCGGGCCGTATCGAAGATCGTCGAGACGTCGGAAGCGGTCTCGACGAGCGCGCGGACCTCGGCGGCTTCGGCGTAGCGCTCGTGGCTGGGGTCCACGATGCCGGCCAGTGGGATGTCTTTGGCCGCGACGGGCGCTGGCAGCGCTTTGCTGATGCGGTCGGCGATCGCGTAGCCGGGCTGGCCATAGTGCACCCGTGCGGAGTCCTTGATCGCGGCCTTGGTCTTGATCGTGCCGAAGGTGATGACCTGGGCGACGCGGTCTTCGCCGTACTTCTCGACGGCGTAGCGGATTATCTCGCCGCGTCGGCGGTCGTCGAAGTCGATGTCGATGTCGGGCATCGACGCCCGCTCGGGGTTGAGGAACCGCTCGAACAGCAGCTTGTGCTCGATCGGGTCGACGTTGGTGATGCCCAGCACGTAGGCGACCAACGATCCAGCGGCGGACCCGCGGCCGGGCCCGACCTTGATGCCGACGTCGCGGGCGTAGTTGATGAGGTCCGCGACGACCAGGAAGTACGCCGGAAAGCCCTTGTCGATGATGACGTCCAGCTCCAGCTCGAGCTGCTGGCGGTGTGCCGCCGGCGCCCCGCCGGGGAACCGCCATGGCATCCCCTTCTCAGCTTCCTTCCGCAACCAGGAAGCCTCCGACTCCCCGTCGGGAACAGCGAACACGGGCATGCGGTCGTGATGGCGGTAGACGTCGTCGTAGGGTTGTACTCGTTCGGCAATCAGGAGAGTCGAGTTCGCCGCGCCGGGTACCTCAGTGTCCCAATAGTCACGCATTTCCTGCGAAGACTTGAGGTAGTAGCCGTCGCCGTCGAACTTGAACCTGTTCGGATCCGACAGTGTCGCGCCAGACTGTACGCACAACAGCGCAGAGTGAACCGCTGCTTGGTCTTTTGTGACGTAATGCGAGTCATTCGTCGCGAGCGGTGGTAGATCCAGTTGGCGACCGATCTCCAGCAGCCCTTCACGGACCGACCGCTCGATAGGTAGGCCGTGGTCCATCAGCTCGAGGAAGAAGTTTCCCGGCCCAAAGATGTCCTTGTAGTCCGACGCTGCCTGCAGTGCTTCCGCGCGCTGCCCCAGCCGCAGCCGGGTCTGGACCTCACCGGACGGGCATCCCGTGGTGGCGATGATGCCGGTCGCATGCTCAGCGATTAGGTCGCGGTCCATCCGTGGCTTGCGGTAGTAGCCCTCGATGCTTGCGCGCGAGTTCAGTCGGAAGAGGTTGCGCAGCCCGTCCGCGGACTCGGCCAGCATCGTCATGTGGGTGTAGGCGCCAGCGCCGGAGACGTCCCCACCCTCACCGAACTCATCGCTGCCGCGCTGACCGCGGTGACCCCAGAAGACCGGCTTCTTGTGGAAACGACTCGTCGGAGCGACGTAAGCCTCGACGCCAAGAATCGGTTTTAGTCCAACCCTTTTCGATTGTTGATAGAACTCGTCAGAACCGTACATGTTGCCATGATCGGTGATGCCGACCGCCGACATTTCGAGTCGCGCAGCTTCGTCGAAGAGAGACTTGATCTTAGCTGCGCCGTCGAGCATCGAGTACTCAGTGTGCACATGCAGATGAACGAAGGAGTCGGTCGACACCGGAAATAGCCTCCTGGGCGGGATCCGACGGTTTAGTCGAGGTCATCCTATGGCCCTCCCGTGCAGGCTCCGGGGCGGGGCGGCACCAGGGCGACGCACAAAGTCGTCTCGGCTGGTCACAGGGTTGGGCTGGGATGAGATTATCGATCTTGCGTGAGCCTATGGCCTAAGTTCAGGATGTCCACCGGGTGAGGTCGACTTAGGACCTCTGAGCTGGCGGAAGCCGAACTCGGTCCTTCTGGGAGCGGTAGCCGGCCACGACCTCGACGAGGGGCCAGTCTTCGAGGTCGGTGATCAGGACTGGTTGGCTGCCCAGCGACCTCTCCGGCCAGCCGCCCTCGCGGTGGATGTCTGTCGCAGCACGGCCGCTGTGCAACGCACGCGGAAACAGGCTGGTGCGGGGCCGCGACGAGGAACGACGACGGCTACGCGGGGACCTGCACACCCTCGTCGAACTCTTCGGCAGGCAGGAGCCGAGGATCACCGAGGCACTGACCAACATCAAGTACGTGCGCCCAGGCCATCACGCTGTTCATACGCCGCGACGAGCGGTACTTCGACGTCCAGATCTCCGAGGACGGGAGGCTTCGACGCCTCCGGCGGGCCGAGTGCCTGGTAGCAGTCCATCTGCTCTCGCGCCGACGAGCTCGGTGGACAGAGCGACATCCGCTCCGGTCCGTCCGGCATGACAGTCGAGCTGGTCCTACCGTTCTGCGGCTGATCCCGCGACCCATTCCCTTGTCCGTGATCGTGATGGTCTTCGCGCCCGTGACTCGCGAGTCGGTTTTCTAGATGGCGACGGCGAGACTGTCGATCATCTCTTGGACGTCGGGTTGGCGTTGGAACGGCCGGGCGACCTTCTTGAGGTCCCGAGCGTAACTCTCCACCCGTATCGAGCGAATCCCATTCGTTCGAACACCGAGGAGCTCTCCCTTGCTGACCGCGACAGCCGCATCAGGATCCCGGGCACGCAGGTACACCCCGGCCCAATGCCACTTCTTTTAAAGATCAGGTTGGCCTCGGTGGGAGCGGGTGCAGGACGATGGTGTGGGTGACGGTGCGGACGGGCGCGACGTCTGGTTTGCGGTGGGGGTAGCGGGGGGAACCGCCGCGTTTGCGCGCCAGGGGGGCGCTGCGGTCGGGTCGGTCGCGGATCAGGTTGTCCTTCTTGATCAGCTCGGCGGCCAGGTGGTTCACGGCGCGTCGCAGGCCCCTCGGGGGGAGAGAGCCGCCCAGGACGCGGTGACCTGGGCGGCTTCCAGAGCACGCTTGAAACTGATCTGCGCGGGGTCCAGGCCGGGTGGGGCGGCGTAGCTGATGAGGTCGCGGATCGCCTGGTAGACGCACAGCATCGCCCAGAACTCCTGGGCGACCATGTCTGGGGACTGCGAGCGCAGGACGGTCTCGGGTCCGCCGCGTTGGGTGGTC